>DATBRO010000164.1:0-37846 GCA_036560265.1 Gemmatimonadaceae bacterium
AGGTTGAGCGATCCGGTCGGGGCGGTGCTGGCCGGGGGACGTAGCCGGAGGTTGGGCGGAGTTCCGAAGGGACTGGAGCATGTCGGGAGCCTCCGCATCGTCGAGCGCGTGGTCGCGGCCCTCGGTCCCGTCACGAGTCACATCATCATCGTCGCCAACGACGCCGGAGCCTCGGACTGGCTGCCACACATTCCCGTCGTGGCCGATCTGCACCCGGGACTCGGTGGACTGGCTGGCGTCGAGACTGCGCTTGCGCAAGGCACGAGCGCGATCGTAGTCGCGTGGGACATGCCCTTTGTAAACGAAATGCTTCTTCAGGCCCTCGCTGACGCCGCCGAGGCCGACGACGCGGACGTAGTCGTGCCAGCAAGCGACTCGCCGTTCGGCTTCGAGCCCTTCTGCGCGTTTTATTCTGCGAGAGTGCGTGACCCGTTGTCCGCGTTCCTGTCCGCGGGGGGTGGGCCGGCTCGAGACTTTCTCAGAAGTCTTCCGCGATTACGCATCCTCTCGGCGCCCGAGGTGGCGCGGGTTGGTGACCCGAGCCGGCTGTTCTTCAGTGTCAACACGAGAGACGACCTGGAGCGGGCCAAGGCCATGGTGGCCGCGGCGAAGTAGATTCTCCGCACTTTCGTCGGAGACTGCTGATGCGGAGCGCCTCAAGGCGACTCCTGGTTTTGTTCGCGTGCGCGGGCTGTTCCCCCTTGAGCGGAGCGCCGGCGCCCGCCCGCGACGACCGCGCCGCGCTGCGACACGTGATCGACTCGATGCTCGCCGCGCCGGAGACGCGACACGCGCGATGGGGCGTGTTGATCGTCGACCCCGAGCGCGGCGACACGTTGTACTCGCGCGACGCGGGCAAGCTGCTGGTGCCCGCGTCGAACATGAAGATCGTGACGTCCGCCGTGGCACTCGACGCGCTCGGCCCGGATTTCCGGTTCGCGACTCCGGTGGTCGCGCGCGGCGACGTACGCGCGGGAGCGCTCGACGGCGATCTGCTCGTGATCGGGCGCGGCGATCCGACCGTCAGCGACCATGTGGCGGGCGACGCCATGCTGCCGTTGCGAGCGGTAGCCGACTCATTGTGGGACCGCGGCATTCGGCGAGTGCGCGGGCGATTGCTGCCCTTTGGTGACGCGTTTCCCGACGCGAACGTGGGATACGCGTGGGAGTACGACGATCTCACCTCGTCGAGCGGGGCACCGGTCGACGAGCTGCTGTTCAACGAGGGCGTGTCCGACATTCACGTGCGCGGCGGCGACCGCGCGGGCGACCCACCGCAGCCGCGCACGTCCCCCGCGCGCACCTTTCCGCGACTTCGAATCGAAGCGACGACGATCACGCGCGGGACCGGCCGCGACTCGGTCTCGCAACTCGATGCCGTCAAGGACACGCTGCGTGGCGACGTCGTCGTGAAGGGGACGATCCCCGTTGGAGACACGACGACGCTCACGGTGACGCACCGTGATCCCTCCGAAGCGTATGTGGCGGCTCTGCGCGAAGCGCTCGCCGACCGTGGAATCTCGGTGGGAGACAGCGTGCTGCCCGTCGCGACGCGCATGGACACGCTGACGGTTCTCCGCTCGCCGCCGCTCGCTCAGATTCTGGCGTTTTTCCTGAAACCGTCGCAGAACCAAATCGGCGAGATGCTCTTCAAGTCCGTGGCGCTGCAGCGCACGGATACGGGAACCGGGCGCATTGCGCGGCGTCTCGTCGCCGAGCGTTTGCGCTCCTGGGGCGCGCAGAGCGACGGTTTTCTCGTGTGGGACGGCAGCGGTCTCTCGCGTCAGGATCTGGTCTCACCCGAGACCATCGTTCACGTGTTGGATGCGATGCGTCGCGGGCCGCAGTTCCAGCTGTACTACGATGCGCTTCCGGTCGCCGGCGTCGACGGCACGTTGCGCGGGCGAATGCGCAGCACGACGGGCGAGGCGAACGTGCGCGGAAAAACGGGCACACTGAGTAACGTACGTTCGCTGTCCGGCTACGTGACGACCGCGGGCGGCCGCCTGCTGATCTTCAGCGTCTTGTGCAACAACTATCTCGTCCCGACCGCCTACATCACACGCGTGCAGGACACGATCGCCGTGCGACTTTCCCACCTGCACGCCGGCGGCGGGGGTGGCGGGGGTGGCGGGGGCGGCAACTGACCGAGCAATCTCTCTCGGTATCAGAGGCGTGCGCGACGATCCTTCGCGACGTGGCACCCCTCGAAGCCGAGTCCGTGGCGGTGCGTGATGCGCTCGGCAGAGTGCTCGCCGAAGATGTCCGCTCGCCTCTCGCGCTGCCGCCGTGGGACAACGCGTCGATGGATGGCTACGCCGTTCGCTCGGACGACGTTCGCGACGCGAGCACGACGACCCCCGCGACACTCCGCGTGGTGGGCACGGTTGCGGCGGGCACCTCGAGCGCGCGCGCACTCGCAGCGGGTGAGGCCATGCGGATCATGACCGGCGCGCCGGTACCGGCGGGAGCCGACTCGGTCGTTCGCGTCGAAGACACCGATGCCGGCGAGACCGACGTGCAGGTTCGGTCCGACCGCGACGTGCTTCGGAACATCCGGCCGCGCGGCGAGGATCTGGCGAAGGGCGACATCGCCGTCGCGAAAGGAACCGAGCTCCATCCGGCCCATCTCGGGCTGCTCGCGTCGGTAGGATGCTCGTCCGTTCGCGCGTTTCGCCGTGCGCGCGTCGCGGTGCTCGCATCCGGCGACGAGCTGGTGGACGTCGATCGCTTCGACCAGGTGCTCGCTGGCGCGAAAATCGTGACGTCGAACAGCTACACGCTCGAGGCGGCGGTGCGTCAGGCGGGTGCGGAGTCGATCTCGCTCGGAACGGTGGGCGATGATCCGATCGCATTGCGCGACCGGCTCACCGGGTGCGAGTGCGACCTGCTTCTGACGACGGGAGGCGTTTCCGTCGGCGCGTTTGACTTCACGAGGACCGTGCTGGCGGAGCTCGGCGTCACGCTTCGATTCTGGCGCGTGCGCATCAGGCCAGGTGCCCCCGTCGCATTCGGGCTGCTGCACGGCACCCCGTGGTTCGGGCTCCCGGGAAATCCCGTCTCGACACTCGTGACTTTCGAGCTGTTTGCGCGCCCCGCGATTCGAAAGATGCACGGGCACACGCTCGTCTTTCGGCGTACGGAACGCGTGCGTTTGAGCGAAGCTGTCAGCATCGCTGCCCCACTCACGCATTTCCTCCGCGCGGAAGTGCGCGCGAGCGACGACGGATTCGTCGCGAAGCTCACGGGACCGCAGGGATCCGGCTTGCTGTCTTCGATGGCGCGGGCGAATGCGCTGTTGATCATCCCCCCCGAGCGAACGCGCGTCGAATCCGGCGATTACGTCGACGCACTGCTGCTGCGGGACGACCTGCAACACGCCGCCACACCACCCATTTCGTGATCAGCCGCACAGCATAAGGCGTAGGGGTGTCGCAACTTGGCTGGGACCAATCCAGAACTGTCGCAAGCGCGTTCCTGGCTGTACGTTAGGTGCGCCTTCCCTTCCGTGCCGTCCTCCTCCCCCTCGCCAATGCACCCAGCCGTACGCGTCCTCGCCGTCGCTGTTGTTGCGACGGTCAGTCTGACTTGCGCCGAGCACTCGGTCAGTGGCGTTCGACTTGGAGGACTCGCACAGCTCGCGATCGCACCGGTGTTCGACCAGGCGCCGCCAGGCGGACCCGACATCGATATCGAGAAAGTTCGCGGCACGCTCAAGAAGCTGACGGGCACCGATAGCATTGTCGCCGAAGCACTCGTGGCGGGCGACAGCGCGATCCTCGAATTCAACAACGTCACGGTGACCGGCGACAGCACGGCCTACACACTCGACGTGAAAGCGTTCGACAAGAACAACGTCCAGGTGTTCGGCGGGCACCAGGATCTCAAGATCAAGCCGGGTGAGAACAAGCCCTCGAGCCCGCAGCTGAGCTATAGCGCGCCTGACATGACTGTGGCGTCCATCGCGCTCACGCCAAAGCCTTTGGCGCTCGATTGGGCGGGTGCCGCGGCAAACGACGTCACGTGCTTGAACCGCGTGCCGTCGCCGACCGCGAAGACGCAACAGAAGCTGACGCTTACTGGAAAGACCGCCGGCAATCAGGAGGTACCGGGTGTTCGCGTCGGCTGGACCTCGCGTAACGAATCCGTCGCGATCGTGGATGCGGACGGATTGGTGAAGTCGCGTTGCTCGAACAGTTCGACATACGTCGTGGCGCGCACGTTCCTCAACGTCGCGGACTCGGTTCAGGTGACCGTAACTGCACCGCCGTTCACCCTGCTGATGTCGCCGGATTCGACGAGCCTCGCCCGCGGCGCCAGCGTTCAGTTGACGGCGCTCGTCGTGGATGAGAACAACAACTCGCTCCCGGCCTCGCAGGTGACGTGGGGAACGTCGGACGCCACCCGAGCGACGGTCAGCTCGACAGGGCTGGTACAGGGAATCAGGAACGGCCGGGTGATCATCACCGCGAACTCGGGGAATCGGTCCACCATAGGAATCGTGCAGGTCGTCCGCCCGAAGGCATCGAGCGTCGTGGTGCTGCCGCTCAAGGACACGCTCGCGGTTGGAATGGTGCGCGGGTACGTCGCGAAGGCACTTGACGCAAACAATCGCGTAATTCCTGACGCGACCGAGTTCCAGTGGTCGACGTCCGCCACCGCCGTGGCGACCGTGAGCACGAGCGGCGTCGCGACGGCGCAGGCGGTCGGCGACGCGGTCATTTCTGCCGCGATCGACGGAAAGAGTGGCAGCCTGGCGCTGAATGTCGCCACGTCGCTTCCGCCTGGCTCCATCAAGGGTATCGTCAAGAACGGAGCGACGGACGCACCCATCGCCGGAGCAACCCTGACCAGTGGATCGAACACGGCCACCACGGCGGGCGACGGCAGCTTCACGCTCTTCGGGCTCAAGGCAGGCGACGACATCAGCATTGCCGCAAGCGGCTACATCTCCGTCACTGCGTTCAACGCGCCCGTCTATCCCAACCAGACCATACAGGTTCCCGCGATTCCGATGGCGCCGACGACAACGGCGGCTGCAACGATGACGTCGAAGGTGGTCAATGCGCTGACGGGGAGCGCGGTGAGCGGCGCCACGGTCAAAGCGTATCCGGGAGTGAACGGCGCGCCTTCGCCGAGACGACCGGACGTACAGCCCAGCTTCACCGCGACCACGTCGGGCGACGGCATCTTCACGTACTCAAACGTGCCGGCGGGCGTTTACACGTTCGTCGCGTCGCAGACGGGCTACTCGGAAATGCTCGGGATCGGGGTCGCGATCGGCGGCACCACGAAGCAGAGTCCCGTGATGCTGTTACCGCCGGTCACACCACCCGGCGCCATGGTCATTGTCCTCACATGGGGAGATTGCGCCACGCCGAACGTGCCCTGCGATCTCGACGCGCATCTGACGGGTCCGAAAACGGCGAGCGACACCTCGCGTTTCCAGGTATTTCATGCGAGCCGGTCGTACGTGGTGGGCATCGACACGATCGCCGCGCTCGACGTAGACGACTCCGATGGCCGCGGCCCGGAGGTGATCGGCCTGCGTCCCTCGGCCATACCGGGCATATATCGCTTCTACGTGCAAGACGCCACCAACGCCGCGGTACCAACGAGTCGCGCACTCTCCGATTCGGCGGGCGCGCGCGTCGACGTCTTCCTCGACAATCACGTCATCGGGACGTTCTTCCCGCCATCGGGCCAGCAGGGGACGCTCTGGAGAGTCTTCGAGTACGATGGCGCCCGTCTTTTCCCGACCGGACAGATCATCCAGCCAGCGGACCCGAACGTGCTGGCGATTCGCGCCGGTGCGCCGGATCCGGCGGCGGACGACGCCCGGCGGGTGCTGGACGAAGCGCGTCGCCATCCGAAGTATCGAAGATAGACTCTACGTTGCGAGTCGTTCGGCGACGACTTCCGCGATATCGAGGACCTGCACGTTGGCGTCGCGCGCCTTTGCTCCGTCGTGCATCATCGTCATGCAGAACGGACAGGCGACGGCGATCGTGTCCGCTCCGGTCGCCAAGAGCTCTTCCACGCGCTCGACGTTGATGCGCTTCCCCGTGCGCTCTTCCATGAACATGCGACCGCCCCCTGCGCCGCAACACAGTCCGCGATCGCGCGTGCGCTTCGGCTCGACGAGATTCACCACGGGCAGCGCCCGTCGAAGCGTCTCGCGCGGCGCGTCGTAAATGTCGTTGTAGCGGCCCAGATAGCAGGAGTCGTGATACGCCACCGTCAGCCGCTTCCCGTCCTCCGTCTGCAGCGGAACGCGGTTCTCCTCGAGCAATCGCTCGATGTACGTCGAGTGATGCATCACCTCGTAGTTGCCGCCGAGCTGCGGGAACTCATTTCCTATCTGATGGAAGCAATGCGGACAGGTTGTTACGACCGTCATCACGGAGTAACGGTTCAGCGTTTCAATTGTGTCCTTCGCGAGCATCTGATACAGGTACTCGTTTCCCATGCGGCGAGCGGGATCCCCATGGCAGTGCTCCTCCTGGCCGAGGATCGCGAAGCGGATGCCGCACGCCTGAAGGATGCGTGCGAACGCCACGGTGATCTTCTTCGCGCGATCGTCGAATGAGCCCATGCATCCTACCCAGAAGAGCACGTCAGGCCGCTCCCCGCGCTCCTGCAACTGCGCCATCGTCGTGATGTTCATTCCATCGGACCATTTGGCGCGATCCGCCGGGTTGAAGGCCCACGGCGATCCATTCTTCTCGAGCGACTGAAATGCCGGTTGTACCTCCGGCGGAAAGCGCGACTCGCTCAGCACGAGATAGCGTCGCATCTCGTTGATCACGTCGAGCTGATCGATCGACACCGGACACTCCTGGACGCACGCACGGCAGCTGGTGCACGCCCACAGCTCATCTTCTGATATGTACTGGTCCAGCAAACGATGCTCGAGCGTTTCTTTCGGTGTTCGCGCGGCGGCATCCGTCCCTTCTCCTTGCACGAACATGGGCCGCAGGAACTCCATCCGGTCGCCGGTGACGAGCGGGCCCTTCTCCATCAGCCGCTGCCGCGCATTCACGACGATCTTGCGCGGGCTGAGCAGCTTGCCCGTGATGTTCGCAGGACACGCCGCCGTGCAGCGCCCGCACTCGGTGCACGAGTAGCCGTCGAGCAGATTCTTCCAGGTGAGATCCTCGACGTCCGACGCGCCGAACTTCTCCACGTCGGCCTCGAGATCCATCGGGCGCATCACGGCGCCCTCGCTCTTCCAGCTCGTGTTCGAGAAGAACACGTTGAACAGCGACGTGGCGACATGGAGATGCTTCGAGTAAGGCAGGTAGTTCAGGAACGTCAGCACGAGGAGCGCGTGCGCCCACCAGCTCACGCGATACGCAATCCACGCGGCGTTCGCGTTCATCCCGGCGAGCGCGCCTCCCAGCGCGCGGGAGATGATGCGTGTCTCCGGCAGCGTGTTCGGCCGCGCGACGTACAAGAAAGCGCCGCTCACCAGCAGTGTGATCATCAACGCGCCGATCAACCCAAGAATGATGTACGCGTCGAGATGCTCGACGTTGTCTCCCTGGAGCCGGCGTGGATGCAGCACCAGACGCCGGAAGTACGCGAACGCGACCGCGCCGAGAACGAAGACCGCGAACGCGTCCTGCGACAGCTCGTACCCGCCATAGAGAACGCCGGGCAGAAAGCGCGCATACGAGAATCCCGGAAAGACGCCGGCAACGAGTAGCTCTACCGTGCCGGCCGTGAGTACGATGAATCCCCAGAAGATCGTCGCGTGCATGATGCCGGCGACCGGCTCCCGCAGAATCTTCGTCTGCGCGATTCCCACGCGGAGCACGTTCCACACGCGTTGCCACGGACGATCGGTGCGTCGCTCCGGCTTGCCGAGAAGCATGTACTGCACGAGCCGCTGGACGTTGAGCGCAAAGAACCCGGCGGCGATGACGACAACGAACAGGAAGATGACGTTTTGCGTCGTCAATGCCCCTTCTTGGCTTCGCGTACCGCCGTCGTGAGCGCCGGCACGATCTCGAAGACGTCGCCCACCACGCCGTAGTCCGCGACTTTGAAGATTGGCGCCTCGGGGTCCTTGTTAATCGCGACGATCGTCTTCGACGTGCGCATTCCCGCGAGGTGTTGAATCGCCCCCGAAATCCCGACGGCAACGTACAGCTGCGGACTCACCTGTCGCCCCGTCTGCCCGATCTGATCGGAGTGTGGGCGCCACCCTTCATCGGTCACCGCACGCGTCGCGCCGACGGCGGCGTTTCCGAACGCGGCCGCAAGCTCCTCGATGAGCTTGAAGTTCTCGGGCGCACGCAGTCCGCGACCGCCGGACACGATCACCGGCGCTTCACCCAGGTCGAGCTTCCCTTTCGCGCCTTCGATGATCTCCTTCACGACGACGCGCTCCGCGCCTGGATCGGCCGCGGGAGCGATGCTCTCCGAGCGAGCCGATCGAGCGTTCTCCTTCGGCGTGAACGCGGCGGGCCGCAACGACAGCACGACCGGCGATCCGCTGAGCGCCAGCGTGATGATCACCTTGTTGGCATAGCCGGGGTGCTTCACCGTGATGCTCTCACCCGCGGCGCTCAGCTCGATGATGTCGGAGGCAATCGGAGCGTCGAGCTTCGCCGCGACGCGTGGGCCGAGATCACGTCCCTGTGCGGAAAACGGCAAGAGCACGGCACGATAGCCAGCGCGTGCGCGCTCCGCGACGGTGGCCGCGATCGCCTCGCGCGCGTATCGGGCAAGGCCGGCGTGTTCGCAGACGAGAACGACGTCGGCGCCGTACTGCCCGAGTTGCGCCGCCTTTGCCCCGATGCCTGGCGGGCCCGCGAGCACGACGTGGACTTCGCCGCCGCCAATCTTTTCCGCGAGCGCGCGACCCGCGGTCACCGCCTCGAGCGCAACTTTGCGCAGGTCGGTGCCGCGTGACTCCGCGAAAACCAGAACGTTCGCCATTCAGAGAACCTTCGCTTCGTCTTGCAGCAGACGCACGAGCTCTGGCACGGCCGCCGCGCCCTGTCCGATGATGCGTCCCGGCGGACGCTCGGCCGGGAGCTCCATCGATTTCACGGTGACGCGGATCGGTCCGAGCTGCGCCGGCTTGCTCTCGAGCGGTTTCTTCTTGGCGGCCATGATGCCCTTGAGCGATGGATAACGCGGACGCGCAATTCCCTCGTCGATCGTCACCGTCGCGGGCAGCGGAAACTCGACGATCTCGCCGGCACCTTCGATCTCGCGCCTCGCGGTGCCCCGCCCCCCGGCGATGTCGAGCTTCGACGCCGCGGTAACGCATGGAACGCCCAGCAGTTCGGCGGTCGCCGTGCCGACGACGCTCGCGGACGTATCGAAGGCGTACTTGCCGAACAAGATCAGGTCGAATCCGCCGGTCTTGAGCTCCGCCGCAAGCGCCTTCGCGACCGCGACTCCATCGAACGGAGCAGCGTCCGTCTTGAGGTGGATGGCGCGGTCGGCGCCCATGCTCATCGCTTTGCGGAGCGTCTCCTGCACGCTGTCCGGACCGACGGCGACGGCGACCGTCTCGCCGGGTCCCTGCTTCTCATTGAGCTGAAGCGCGACCTCGACGGCGTAGCTCGCGAAATCGTCCATGTCGAACTTCAACCCGGATTCGTCTATAGTCGATCCGCTTCCGGCGATCTTGAAACGCGATTCCGAGTCTGGTGTACGCTTGATGCAGACAGCGATTTTCATGGCGGGAAAAGATACTCACAGACGTTGGTCCGCCGCAGCCGGGAGATTCATGACCGTCGCCGATCGCAGCATCGCCGTTGTCCTCGTCTTGCTGACGTTGTGCGTTCCCGACGCCGACGCACAAGTGGTCGAGACGCCAGTCGCGTTCGACAGCGCGGACAAGGTGCGTACGATCACGCCGACGCTGGTCACTCGTTTCGCCCTCAAAGCTCCAGTGTGGCCTGTCGAGGGTGAGTTCGTCGAAGCGCGACTTTTTTCGTTGAGCTCGGGAGGCCGAGTGCTCGTCGTCGAGCGCGCGTCCGGTACTATCGAGCGTTATCAGCTCAGCGAGGACCAGGCCGCCGCAATCAGATTCACCATCGACGACGCGATGTCGCGGGCCGGTGCCCTGGTGACCGAGCCGCGAACCGACGTGATCTCCGAACCCGCCAGGGGCGCGTTCGTCCGAAATCAGATGGGACTGACGTGGCTGCTGTACGGGCCATTGCTCGCGGCGCTCACCGACGACGAACAGGCCGGCACGGCGATGTATCTGCTGGCGACCGGCGCGAGCTACTTCGTGACGACCGGCATTTCGAGAAACACGCAAGTGACGCGTGCGCAAAACCATTTGGCGACGGACGGCGCGCTTCGAGGATTCGGCATCGCGTCCGGATTGGTTTACATGGCAGCCGGCGACGATGCCGGCGGAAACACGTACGCCGCCGTAGGCCTCGCGGGAGCACTCGGCGGAACGGTGGCGGGTTTCAAATTCGGGCGACGTCTCACCGACAGTGAAGCGGAGGCGGCGACAGCGGTATCCAACTTCGCGGCGCTGACGACGCTGGGCGTGGCCGGCACTCTCGGATTGCCCTCGGATGACTTCCGCGCCGTCGTCGGGCCCATGATCGCCACCGGGATTCTCGGATATGCGATGGGTCCCAATTATCCGCGCAGGGCCGGCTACACGGTCACGCGCGGCGACATTCAACTGCTTGGACTCGGCGCCACATTGGGCGTGCTCGCGGCAATTACGCCGGTCGTGGACAACAATGTGGACGAGCAGGCCGGCTTTGCGGCCGCGACGGTGGGCTTTTTGGGTGGCATCTTGATCACCGAGCGCAACTGGGTTCGCGGCTACGATCACACCACGTCCGACGCGACCCAGGTCAGCCTTGGAGCAGTCGCAGGTGGCCTCATGGGCGGCGCGGTCGCGATCCTGAGCAAGCCATCCGCGTCGGGAACGATGGGACTCCTCACGGGTGGCGCAATTCTGGGCGCAATGGCAGGACATTCTCTTGCGCGACCCGCGCTCGCCGGCGCTCGGCAGGTTGGACTCGCCCCGACGCGAGGACCGCTTCGCGGAGCACGGCTCGAGCTCAGTCCCGCCGGTCTCGCGCTGAGCGCTGGCCGCGTCCCGGGACAACACGCGCTCGTGACGCTGCGCTTCTGAGCTATTTGAAGGCGCTCAGTCCCGTGAGCGCCTGGCCCAGCACGAGCGAGTGGACGTCGTGCGTTCCCTCGTACGTATAGACGCTCTCGAGATTGGCCATGTGGCGCATGGCTGAGTACTCGGCCAGAATGCCGACGGCGCCGAGTAGGCGGCGACACTCGCGCGCGACGTCGGTGGCCATGCTGACGTTGTTGCGCTTCGCCAGCGAGACCTGTTGTGGCGTGTACGTTCCGTCGTCCTTCATGCGCCCCAGGTGCAGCGAGACCAGCTGCGCCTTCACGATCTCGGTGAGCATGTCGGCGAGCCGTTCCTGTTGGATCTGGAATCCACCGATCGGCCGGTCGAACATCACGCGATTCTTGGCGTACGACAGCGCTTCCTCGAAGCAAGCCATCGCCGCGCCGACGACGCCCCATGAGATGCCATAGCGCGCCTGCGTCAGGCACATGAGCGGGCTTTTCAGCCCGCCGGATTTCGGGAGCAGCGCGTCCGCCGACATATGGACGTCCTGAAACACCAGCTCACTCGTATCGCTCGCGCGGAGCGACAACTTCCCTTTCTGATCTTTCGACGTGAATCCCTTCGTACCGCGCTCGACGATGAATCCGCGAATGGATTTCTCTTCCGCGTCACCGTCGGTCTTGGCCCACACGACGGCGATGTGCGCGGTGGATCCGTTCGTGATCCACATCTTCGCGCCGTTCAGCACCCACGTTTTGTCCTTCTGCTGGCGCGCCATCGTGATCATGCCGGACGGGTTGGACCCGTAGTCCGGCTCGGTCAGGCCGAAGCAACCGATGATCTCTCCGGCCGCCATTTTGGGTAGATAGTGCTTTTTCTGCTCCTCGCTGCCGAACGCGAAGATCGGATACATCGCGAGCGCGCCCTGCACCGACGCGAAGGAACGAACGCCGGAATCACCGCGCTCCAGCTCCTGCATGATTAGTCCGTAGGCGACGTTGTTCAGTCCCGCGCAGCCATATTCCTCGGGCAAATTGGCGCCGAGGACGCCGAGCGAGGCCATCTCCGGTACGATCTCCTTGGGAAAGCGGCCGTCCACATAGCACTGGCCGATGATCGGGAGCACGCGTTCGTCCACGAAGCGACGAACGCTGTCGCGAACCGCGCGCTCATCCTCGGAGAGAAGAGAATCGATGTTGAAGAAGTCCAGCATGCGGGAAACCAAACAGGGAACGGGGAGAGGGGACAGGGGAAGGGGGGAAGGGGGAAGGGTTCACGCTGCCACGGTGCGTCGCGCGAAGGGGGAAATGCCAACCTCCCTTGCTTTCGCCCGAAAGGTGGCACCGTGATCGATCGGCAAGCCGCGCTCGTCTTGCCACTGATGTACCATCTCGTGCAGCAGCGTTTGCAGCGCCTCTTCCCAGCCGTGGTTTCTCACGTGCCGCCTGCTGATCGCGATCTCCGACTGCTCTCCGGTCTTCGTCGCGGGAACGTAGTGACCGAGCCGCGCGCGCATGCGTCGAGAGACGCGCACCCGGAGCGACCGCAGCTCGCCGCCGAAAAACTCCGCGTTGTAGTCGGCATGCTTGGCGGTCAGTCGCTCGGCGAAACGCTGGTCGTCCGGATGCGTGCCGCCACGACGACGCGGCGGCGTCGACGTCTCGATCGGGAACTCCAGGAGCCGGCGCCGCGCGCGTAGTCGCTCGCGGCGCGTCGATCCTTCGACGAAGCCGACGATCGCCGCCAGCACGTCGTCGGGCGCTGTGAGATAGCCTTCGTGCACTCTGAGCTCACGGGCGCCGAAGCTCACCATGACATTCCGGTTCCTGGTGAGCACGCATTCGGAGATCTTGCGCAGCCCCAAGTCCCGAAGCCTGCGCAACAGATCGTCCGCGCTCGGTAGCGCCGCGGTCAACACGAGCGTCAGCTGCGATGGATGCGCGAACGTGCGTCCGCGATGAGTCAGCGATCGAAGCATTGTTGCGGGCCCGGCATGAACGTCCGCGCCTCGGCGGACCAGATGAGCGTGTGTACGTCGATGTCCTTCGCCGTGATGCTGATGCTGTTGACCGACGACGGACGGCCGCCGCGCGCGCGATTCGAGATCGTGCCTGCGGTGGAGATGATCGTGCCCTTCTTCGTGTGCTCGATGTAGTGCACCGCCTCCTGGTGGTCGTGGCCGCACAGCACGAGGTCCACGCCCATCTCGGCGAACGCGCCGAGGATGCGATTCGTATCCTTCAGACCGTGGCGCCGCGAGAGCTCGCCTTTCACCGGATTGTGGTGCATGACGATGACACGCGCGTCGCCGGCCGGCGTCTTGGAGAACTCCGCCGCGGCGCGCTGGAGCTGCTCGTCGCGCAGGTGTCCGATGATGGAGATGTCTCGGAGGTTCCACGTGAGCGTCTGGCGGATCACGCCGTGGCACGTGTTGAGACCGACGAAGGTCGCGCCGGGCATCCGCAAGACCGGCTCGATGTCTTCGCGGATGTACTGGCGGTACTTGCGAAGCAATTTGAGATCGTCGCCCATGCCGAGCGGCGAGAACCACCACGCGACGTCGTGGTTCCCGGGCACGTCGATGACTTTGCTGACGCGCTCCGCGTGCTTGATGAAGGCGCGGGCGCGCTGAAACTCCCCCGATCGCGCGCGTTGCGTGAGATCGCCCGAGATGGCGACGACGTCGAAGCGTTTCTCCTGGATCAGCGCCTCGATCGCCTCATACTGCTCAGGCACCGCGGGGTGACCGAAGTGCAGGTCGGAGCAGTGAAAGAGTCCGATGCCCGTCACAGACGCTCGATGATCGCGTCGGAGAATTCGTCCGTGGTCGCGGAGCCGCCGAGGTCTCGCGTCACCGTTTGTCCCTCGCGGATGACGCTCTCGAGCGCCCGGCGAACTTTGACCGCACGATCGCCCTGGCCGAGATGCTCGAGCAGCATGCATCCCGCGAGAATCAGCGCGCCAGGATTCGCGATGCCTTTCCCGGCGATGTCCGGGGCGGTCCCGTGCACCGCCTCGAAGATCGCTCCGTGCAAGCCGATGTTGGCGCCGGGCGCCAGGCCCAATCCGCCGACGAGCCCCGAGATCTCGTCGGACAGGATGTCCCCGAACAGGTTCGTCGTCACGATGACGTCGAACCGCTCGGGATTCAACACGAGATTCATCGCCATCGCGTCGACGATGCGCTCCTCGAATTCCACGCGCCCGGCGTATTCGCGAGCGACCTTCCGGCCCGTGTCGAGAAAGAGGCCCTGCGAGAACTTCAGAATGTTCGCCTTGTGCACCAGGGTGACTTTCTTGCGGCGATGCTTGACGGCATACTCGAACGCATAGCGCGCGATGCGCTCCGAGCCCGCGCGCGTGATGATGGCTACGGACTCCGCCGCCGCTCGCGGATCGTCGCCGATTTTGATGTAGTGCTCGACACCGACGTACAGCCCCTCGGTGTTTTCGCGGATGAGCACCAGGTCGAGGTTGTCGTAGCGACCCCCCGGAACGATGGAGTACGCGGGACGCACGTTCGCGTACAGGTCGAAGGTCTTTCGCAGCGCCACGTTGATCGAGCGATACCCCTCCCCGACCGGCGTCTCGAGCGGCCCTTTCAGCGCGCAGCGCGTGCGTTTGATCGAATC
Source organism: Gemmatimonadaceae bacterium (assembly GCA_036560265.1). Taxonomy (GTDB): domain Bacteria; phylum Gemmatimonadota; class Gemmatimonadetes; order Gemmatimonadales; family Gemmatimonadaceae; genus DASPMP01. The sequence goes on from DATBRO010000164.1 coordinate 14,725, forward strand.
GAGCGTGCTGTCGGGAATCGGATCGCCATACTTCGCGACCGCCGCCATCCCGGCGACTTGGACGTCCCACTCGATCTCGGCCCCCGTCGCCTCGAGAACACGGACGGTCGCCGTCGTGATCGCCGGGCCGATGCCGTCGCCAGGGATCAACGTGACTTGGGGACGCATCAGGCTGTGCTCGCGCTAGTGCCAGTGCGCGTCGCGCGTCACGGCGCGACGAAGAGGTTGACGAGCCGATGCGCCACTTGCGTCATCGCGAACGCCGCCGTGTTCGTGGACGAGTCGCTCTTGATCGTGCCGACCCACCTGGCCTCGGCGGAACGAGGATCCAACAGCGCGGCGCGCAAAACCGCGCGCGTGCCCTCGAAGTGGAGCTCGATCGGGAGCAGCACGATCCGCGCGTCCTCATGCAGCGCGATCATCGTCCGAAGCTGCGACGAGAGCGGCTCGCCGAATTTGCTCCCGGCAACGAACGTCGCCGGTCGGAGTGGTTCGATGGACAGTTGGTACGGATCGGGCGCGTAGATTCGATTTCGCTCGTAACTGCGCATCAGGTCCGCCGGGAGCACCCAGCGGTCCGCCAGCCCGCGCTCCCTGAGCTGACCGATGATACTTCCATCGAGCAGCATGCCGATCATACGCGTCGTGCCAAGAGCACGGAATTGCGCAGACGTATCGCTGCGAACCCGAGCGGTCGGTGCAAGGACGATGCGCTGCGTCGCGTAGACCGCGAGCGGCCGCACCACTGCGTCGGAAGCCGGACTCCCCGTCGGTGCGGCGCGATGACACGCCGCGTTCGAGGCAACGAGCAAAGCCGCAGAGATCAAGGTTGCGCGCGTCACGGCGGAAAGCTAAGTGACTGCGTGATCCTGAGGGAGCGCACGCGATTGACCCTTCCGGCGGCGCGACCCAATTTTGCTGCAATGAGGATTCTGCTCTCTCGCGCGGGATGGATTCTGATTGCGATCGCGGGCGCGGGCGCGATCGCGTGGATCGCCGTCTCGCGCGGCGAGACCATCAGCGCGGCCTGGCTGATCACCGCCGCCGTTTGCACGTACCTGATCGCGTATCGATTCTACAGCAAGATCATCGCGACGAAGGTATTCGCGCTGAACGCGGAACGCGCCACACCGGCGGTGCGGCTCAACGACGGCCGCGATTACTGCCCGACGAACCGCTGGATCGTCTTCGGCCATCACTTCGCCGCAATCGCCGGCCCGGGCCCGCTCGTCGGACCCACGCTCGCCGCGCAGTTCGGCTTCCTTCCCGGTTTGCTCTGGATTTTGGTCGGTGTCGCGTTGGGCGGCGCCGTCCAGGACTTCGTGATTCTGGCGTCCTCAGTGCGGCGCAACGGAAAATCTCTCGGACAGATGGCGAAGGAGGAGATCGGCCCCATTGGCGGCTACGCCGCGCTCATCGCGGTGCTCGGGATCATGGTGGTGCTCATCGCGGTTCTGGCGCTCGTCGTCGTGAACGCGCTGAAGTCCAGTCCGTGGGGCACGGTGACGATCAGTCTCACGATTCCGATCGCGTTGTTCATGGGCATCTACCTCCGCTGGATCCGGCCGGGACGCGTGCTCGAGGCCAGCGCCATCGGTCTCGCGCTCCTCGCGGTCGCGTTGTTCGCGGGACGCTCCGTCGCGGAAAACCCGGCGCTGGCGCCGACGTTCACGCTCAGCGGCACGACGCTGGCGTTGCTGATCATGGCCTACGGCTTCGCCGCATCGGTTCTCCCCGTGTGGCTGCTCCTCGCGCCACGCGACTATCTCTCGGCGTTCGTGAAGATCGGCGTCGTCATCGCGCTGGCGATCGGAATCATCATCGTGCTGCCGCCGCTTCAGATGCCGGCATTGACGCGCTTCACCGACGGCACGGGGCCGGTGTTCGCGGGCAAGGTCTTCCCGTTCGCGTTCATCACCATCGCCTGTGGCGCGATCAGCGGATTTCACGCACTCATCGCGAGTGGGACGACTCCGAAGCTGCTCGAGAACGAGGCGGACGCGCGACTGATCGGGTACGGCGGCATGTTGATGGAGTCGATGGTCGCGATCATGGCGCTGATCGCCGCGTGCGTGCTCACTCCCGGCGTGTACTTCGCCATCAACGCCCCGGCCGCGTATCTCGGCACCACGGTCGACACAGCCGCGTTGGCGATCCAGAACTGGGGCTTCACCATCACGCCCGCGGAGCTCAACGCGCTCGCAACCCAGATCGGTGAGTCCTCGGTGTTGTCGCGCACCGGCGGCGCGCCAAGTCTCGCAATCGGCATGGCACACATTTTCTCCAACGTGTTCGGCGGTGGTGCCATGGCGCTCTGGTACCACTTCGCGATCATGTTCGAGGCGCTGTTCATTCTCACCACGCTCGACGCGGGCACACGCGTCGGTCGCTTCATGCTGCAGGATCTTGGCAAACACGTCTGGGAACCGCTCGGTCGCGTGTCGTGGTATCCGGCCGTCGTGCTCTCCAGCGCGCTCGTCGTCGGGATGTGGGGCTACTTCCTGTATCAGGGCGTGATCGATCCGCTGGGGGGCGTGAACTCGCTCTGGCCGCTCTTCGGGATCTCGAACCAGCTGCTGGCGACCGTGGCCTTGTGCGTCGGGACGACCATCATCATCAAGATGGGAAAAGCCAGGTACACATTTATCACGCTCGTTCCGCTCGCGTGGTTGGTCGCGGTCACCATGAGCGCGGGGGCGGCCAAGATCTTCTCGCCCGAGCCGAAGCTCGGCTTTCTCGCTCACGCGCGCAGCTTCGGCGCAAAGCTGGCGAGCGGTGAGCTTCCCGCGGGGGTGAAAACGGTGGCGGCCGCGCGACAGATGATGTTCAACGACTATCTCGACGCCGCCGTCGCCGCCTTCTTCATGGTGTCCGTCGTGGTGATCCTCGCCGACAGCTTGCGGGAGTGGACGGCCGTCCTCGGCGGTCGCAAGCCGGCGCTAAGCACCGAAGTGCCGTTCGAGCGCTCGATCGCCGTCGCCGGCGACTAGTTCTTCTTTTCGGTGTCCTTCGCGGGGGAATCGCCACCGAGCGACTTTCGCGCTCGCTCGGCGCTCGCCATCCACATTTTCACCAGCTCTCCTCTGAGAGGCGGCGCGGCCGCGGCGGAGCCACCGGCAACCCTGATGCGCTCGTGCCGCCGTACACGCAATTCGGGAATGCCGAGGGCAAAAAAGAGCACGTAGGTTATCAGAATCGGCACGGCCCAATGCATGGCGACGTCCTGCGCCGGCTCGGATCCGCCCGACATCAGCCAGACCGACACCCAACGCACGATCCCCGCGAGCGCGATGACAGCGGCGAGCACGAGAGTCAACAGCCGGGCCCTCCGGAACGTCATCAGCGTGCGACGCGTAGGTCCCGGAACCAGCATGAAGTCCGCCGTGCCATTGATCAGACTTCCGGCGTCGCGCCGCGTGTCGCCCAGCACGTCGGCGACGACCCACAGTGGATAGCCCGACGCGAGTGCCCAGCGCCAACGCTGCAGCGCGATCAGAGCGTAGAAGATGAACACGGTCGCGAGCCCGAAGATGATCGCGAGGCTGGCGCCGAGCACGAAGGAGCGAAGGAGACGCGGCTCCAGCCCTTGGCGCGTGAGAACGGCCATGTCGGGCCAGATTCCGAGCGCGCCAAAGAACAAGGCGACGGCAACGGACGTCGCCGTGAGCGACGTGAGCAGGCGGAACCCGACGCCACGGACTCTCGACATTCCCGGCGGCGGCCACTCGACGACCTGCTTCTCGCCGGGCTGCAGAAAATGAACGATCTCCTGCGCGGTGGGACGACGCGCGGGATTCTTCTCCAGACAGCGCGCGATGAGCGTCGAGAACTCGGGACTCACGTCCGACCGCAGCTCGTCGATGCGCGGCGGCACCTCGTTCAGATGCGACGCCATGACCGGCACCGGGCCACCTTCGAACGGCGGGTGACCGACGAGCAGCTCGAACGCGAGCACGCCAAGGCTGTACACGTCGCTCTTCCCGGTGACGTCCTCCCCGTTGCCCTGCTCGGGGCTCATGTAGATCGGCGTCCCGAGATACATCCCCTCGTCCGTCAACCGGTGGCCGGTGCTATGACGTCGCGAGCTGTATGCGGCCGAAATGCCGAAGTCGAGCACCATGGCGCGGCCGGTCTCGCCGTCGAGCACGATGTTGTTCGGCTTGATGTCGCGATGGAACACTTTTCTTCGATGGGCCGCGGCGAGCCCCGCGGCGACGTCCGTCATCAGTCGCCGCACCCGCACTTCCGTCAACATCCGGCCACGTAGCGAGCCCATGCCAAGCGTCGGTCCGTCGACGAACTGCATGACGAAATACGGGATCGCCCGGCCGGGGAGCTCGCCGACCTGAAAGACGTTCACGATGTTGGGATGCGAGACGGCGGCGATCGCCTCGGCTTCGCGCGTGAACCGCTTCCGGGCGACGGGATCATCGGCCAGCGTCGGCGAGAGCATCTTGACCGCGACCTCGCGCTTGAGAACCGCGTCGCGTCCGACGAAGACCAACGCCATTCCGCCCTCGCCCGCCATTCCGAGCACGCGAATGTTCGGCGCCAGCGCTCGCACCAGGTCGTTATAAAGTGGCTGGAGCTCCTCTGGTGGTTTCCGGAAACGGACCCACTCGCCTGATCGGAACTCACCCGAAGGGATGGCCTTCTTGAGCGGTGGGGCTGGCGCGTCGCAGACCGCGCACGTTGTAGCACGCACGCTCACGGGCGCTTGGCATACAGTGCAATGCGGGAACTCACTCACACTTCCGCTCCCTTGCGGACGCGGGCCAGGCGTCGACGTCTGCGTCAGAGGCGATGGGCCATATGGCCGGTTGGTGATTCAGATCACAACATACGACGCGTACACTGGGACGCCAGATGCGCCGCCGCCTTTGGCGGTCATTCCGTATACTTGGTGTACGGTCATACTGCTCCCCATGGATCCCGTCGCTCCGGCACCCACACAACGATTCGCACTGACGACGAGGCAGGTCGCCGAAGCGTTACGGCGCGCCGCGGCCGTGGTGCGGCGAGTGGTTGGCGTTCCCGATTATGAACGATACGCTGCCCACATGAGAGAATGTCATCCTGAGATCGTTGCGCTGACGCGCGAGGAATTCGAGCTCGTTCGCCTCGAGGACAGGTACTCGCGACCAGGGCAGCGCTGCTGCTAGGTGGCGCGCGCTGGTTTGGGAAGCAACGCGATGCCGGCCGCGGCGACGGTGGCGAGGCCAGCGCCCATGATGAATGCCGCGTGCGATCCGAGCCGATCCCACACCATGCCGAACAGAATCGATGCCGGCAGCGTCGCCAATCCGACGACGAGATAGTACCACCCGAATGCCGTTCCGCGGCGTGCGGCGGGTACGTAGTCGGCCACCAGAGCGCGTTCCGCTCCTTCAGTGAGCGCGAAGAACAACCCGTACGCCGCGAACAGAGCCCAGGCGTGCCATTGCAGCGAGGCGAACGCGAAGCCGAAATACACGAGCGCGTAAATCGCCCACCCCGCGATCACCGTCGGCACCCGGCCGATGCGATCCGACAACGCACCCGCGTGCGTGCTCGCGAGTGTTCTCACGACGTTGAGCGTTGCCCAGATGATCGGTATGAGCGCGAGTGACACGTCGAGCTGCCGCGCGCGCAACAAGAGAAAGGCGTCGGTGGAATTGCCGAGGGTGAAGATCAGCAGCACGCCGAGGTAGGCCCAGAAGGAGCGCGGGAGAGAGTTCTCGGCGGTCGCGCTGTGCGCGACCGGTTCGTCGGATGCCCGCGCGAACGCGCGGGCGGGTGCGGCACTGAGCGCCGGTGGCGCCTGTCTGTCGGACGCTTGAGTCTCCCGCACGAACACAATCACCGTGATCGTCGCCAAGACGCCCGGAACGAGCGCCCACCAAAAGACCGAGCGCACATCCAATCCGACCCCCTGCAAGAGGGCGAACGCGGCGAGCGGACCCACGACGCCGCCGGCGTTGTCGCCCGCGCGATGGAAGCCGAACGCTCGGCCCCGGATCGACGGATGCACCGATTCCGCGATGAGCGCGTCGCGCGGTGAGTTGCGGATGCCTTTGCCGATACGATCCATGAGGCGAATGGCCAACACCTGCGTGGCGGAATGGGCCGCGGCAATCAGCGGCCGCACGAGCGACGCGAGCGCGTAACCGAACACGACCAGCGGCTTGCGGCGGCGCACGCGATCCGACCACCAGCCGCTCACCAGCTTCAGCAGCGACGCCGTCGTCTCCGCGGCTCCCTCGATCACGCCGAGCATGCTCGCGGACGCACCGAGCGTGACCGTGAGGAAGACAGGGAGCAGTGGGTAAATCATCTCGCTCGAGACATCGGTGAAGAAACTCACCGCGGCGAGCGCGATCACGTTGCGTCCCAGCGGCAATCGCGGTTTGTTCACGCGCGGAATGTACCCACTTGAAAATGGGCCCGCCCACGTGAGAATGAATGCATGCCGCCGCGCATCGAAGATGTCACTGCGGAGACGTTTCGAGAGCTGACCCGCGAGCGCCGTTGGCTCGGCGTCTTGGAGGCCGATGTTCTCCGACACCAGATAGAAGTCGCGCAGATTGCGGCGCCGACCGGCGCTGAGCATCGGCGGGCTCACTGGGTCGCCGAGCGATTTGGCGGCCTCGGACTCGGCGCCACCGTCGACGATGCCGGAAACGTGGTCGCGCGCGCGCCGGGCGCGTACGCGGGCTCACCCGTGGTCGTGTGCGCGCACCTCGACACGGTTTTCCCCGAGGAGACGAGCCTCGCGATCCGTCGCGACGGTCCTCGTCTCGTCGGACCGGGTATCTGCGACAACGGACGGGGGCTCGCGGTGATGCTGGTCCTGGCACGCGTGATCCAGCGATGCAAGGCTGGCTTCGCGCGGGCCATCGAATTCGTGGGGACGACGGGCGAAGAGGGTGCCGGCGATCTCCGCGGCGCCAAATTCTATTTCGGAAACGGCTCGCCTCCGTTCGCCGTCATCGCGCTCGACGGCGCCGGTGACGAGCGCGTCGTCAACACGGCCCTTGGCTCGCGTCGTTTCCGGATTGTGTATAGCGGTCCGGGAGGACATAGCTGGGCGGCGTTCGGCGTGGCCAATCCCGTTCACGCGGCCGCGCGCGCCGGCACCGCGCTCGCGAGCGTGCGGCTGCGGAGCGCAGGACGCTCGTCGCTCACCGTCAGTCGCATCGGCGGCGGCATCTCGATCAACGCGATCCCCGAGGACGCGTGGCTCGAGGTCGACGCACGCAGCGCCGACGACGCGACGCTTGTCCAGCTGGAGCGCCAGATTCACGAGATCGCAACGGCATCCGCCGTCGAGGAGAACGCGCGACGCGCCGCCGCGACGCCGGCAATGACGCATGTCGTCGAGCGCGTCGGCGACAGACCCTGCGGACGCACGGCCGAGGACGCGCCTCTGGTCGTCGCGGCGCTTGAGGCAACACGTCTCGTCGGCCGGGCGCCGATGCTCGCGACTGCGTCGACGGATGCAAACGCCGCCATCGGCGCGGGTGCACCGGCCATCGCCATCGGGGGCGGCGGACAAGGCGGAGATACGCACTCCAGCCGCGAGTGGTTCGACAATACCGCTTCGACTGTCGGCGTGGAACGCGCGCTGACTATCGTCGCGACGATGGCGAGGCTGGCCGCCGATTAGTGATTATCTCGAAAGAAAACGGCAGGTTCTCCAAAGACAACTTCTATCCGGCGCGCAATTCAGAGTGATCGCCGACAGTCGCCCAGCCCTTGAACCCTTCGATCACGACCGCATCACCGATCAGCGAATCATGAAGCTCAGATTTCACGATTCGTGATTTCTCGCCGACGATCACGTCCCGCAACTGCGAATCCTCGATGACGGTCCCGGCGCTGACGGACACGTTCGGCCCGACCGTCGAACGGCGGATCGTGACGCTGTCCTCGATGTAAACCGGATCAACGATGCGCGCGTCCTTCGGAAGGGTCTTCGGCTTTCGCGCCATCTTCCGCTTCTCGAGCATGATCTTGTTGGTCTCGAGTAGCGTGTCGAGCTTGCCGGCGTCGTACCACCCGTCGACGTCGACCACTTTCAACTTTGCCCCTTTGTCCACCATGTATTGAAAGGCGTCGGTGAGATAGTACTCGCCCTTGTTTGGCGGCTGCTTCATGACGTGATCGATGCCTTCGAACATCAGCTTCCAGTTCTTGATGTATTGCAGTCCGATGTTCGCGCGCTTCGAGATCGGCGTCGACGGTTTCTCCACGATCTGTTTCATGTTGCCGTCTTTGTCCGCTACGACGACGCCGAAGCGCTTGTAGTCTTCGACTTCCTTCACCCAGATGATCCCGTCCGTATCCGTGCGCTTGATGACGCTCAGGTCCGCGTCGAAAATCGTGTCGACGAAGATGACCATGACGGGCCGATCGACGTACGGTCGCGCGAGCGCGATCGCGTCCGCCGTTCCACGCTGCTCCTTTTGCTCGACGAACACCGATGGCCACGGGTACTTCGAGCGCGTGTAGTCCTCGACCTTCTCCTTCAAGTGGCCGGTGATGTAGATGACCTGCTCGATCCCGCCGAGTTTCTGCAGATCGTCCATCACGTAGTCGATGACCGGCTTCCCGGCGATTCTGAGCATCGGCTTGGGCGTTATGTGGGTGTGCGGACGCAACCGCGTGCCTTTGCCCGCCAGGGGGATAATGACCTTCATGGAGCGTTCGTCCCCTCGCGGCCGTACCGGTCCTCGAGACGCACCACGTCGTCGAGATGCGGCGTCGATGCTTCGAGGATGTCGCAATCGGTGACTGCCTGGATGTAATGCACGGTTCCGGGCGCGATCCGAAACGACTCGCCCTTTTTCAAGTTCATGTCCTGGAGTTGGTCGCTTCCGGGGAGTTTGACGCGGTAGATCATTTCGCCGGACAGCAGGTGAACGGTTTCGTCCTTGTGCTCGTGGTACTGCACCGACAGCGCCTCGCCTGCATTGACGTGCAAGATCTTGCCGACGTAGTGGTCGGTTTTTGCCCAGATGATCTCATAACCCCAGGGCTTTGGGACGTGCGTCACCGTGACACGGCCGGTGGCAGGATTGCCAGGAGGGTATTCGTTGGCGGACATAGCGGGAGGAAAATGTACTCGGCGGGCCGCCGAACGGCGGCCCGATCAGTTCTCGGCGGCGCTTCGCGCCGGTGGCGCCTTCGGCGCGCGAACGTTTTCGGCCGCGCTTCGCGCGGCGGCCGAGAACGCTGTCGTTGGCACCGCTCCTGCTCTGTCCGCCGGTCATGATTCTCGCGCCGCGCTACATTCCTCGACTTGCCGCGACGGTCGGCCTCTTCACGAAATACGGCCTCGGCGAATTCGCGGACCGCTCCGGCCTACGGGCGCTCGTCGGTGACGACGGGGGCGACGGCAACGGCGCGTCGCCCGAGAAAGCCGTTCAATTTCGTCAGCGTCTCGTCGAGCTTGGTCCCGCGTACATCAAGCTCGGCCAAGTGCTGTCCACGCGCCCGGATCTGTTGCCGGAGACATACGTCCGCGAGCTGGAGAAGCTCCAGGACGAGGTGCCGCCGATTCCGTACGAGGCCGTCGAAGGTGTGGTCGCGAGCGAGTTGGGCGCGCGCATGAGCAAGTTGTTCGATTCCTTCGATCGCGAGCCGCTGGGCACCGCGAGCCTGGGACAGGTGCATGCCGCCGTCCTGCGCGGCGGACGCGATGTCGTCGTCAAGGTTCAGCTGCCCAACATTCGGGAGGTCCTGGCCGACGACCTCGAATTTTTCCGGGAGCTCGCGACGTTCCTGACGAAGCACACGCAGATGGGCGTGCGCGTGGACATGCTGGGCGTCATCACGCAACTCGAGCGCGCGCTCCTGGACGAGCTGGACTACCGCATCGAAGCTCGAAACGCCGCGACGTTTCGGCGCGCGCTCGCGGAGTTTCCGCGGCTCCTCGTCCCGAAGGTCATCGAGGGGTACACCACCGAGAAGGTGCTCACGACCGAGCGGGTCCGCGGTCTCAAGATCGGCGAGGTGAGTCCGCTCATTCGGATCGAGCACGATTTCGAGCCGCTCGCGGAAGAGCTCACGCGCGCATACCTGAAGACCATCATCATCGACGGCCATTTTCACGCCGACCCGCATCCGGGCAACGTGTTCGTTGTGCTCCCGCAAACCGAGAACCCGCTAACGCCAGCGGAGCTCAAGGCGCGCGACCGCCGAGCGGCGCCGCGCGTCGTGTCGACGCCGATTCAGCGGATGGAGCAGCAGGCGCAGAAGACCGCGCCACGCTCCGCGCACGACATCGACGTCCGGCTGGCGCTCATCGACTTCGGTATGACCGCGCGGCTGTCGATCAAGATGCGCGAACAGATCGTCCATTTGCTCATGGCGCTCGCGGACAATCGGGGGGACGACGCCGCGGAGGTCGTGATCGAGCTCGGCGATCCGCTCCCGGACTTCGACCGCGCCGTTTACACGCGTGAGATCGCCGGGCTCATCGCCCGAAACTACGATCTCGCCATCGGCGAGGTCGAAGCGGGACAGGTGTTGTACGAGGTGATCAACATCTCGTATCAGAATGGACTGCGACTGCCGGCGGAGTTGACGCTGTTGGCGAAGGCGCTATTCAATCTCGACATCGTGACACGGACGCTGAATCCGTCGTTTAGCCCGATTCAGGCGATTCGCGACTACTCGAATCAGCTCGCCGCGGATCGGGCAAAGAAGGATTTGTCGCCGCGGCGGCTCTTTCAGATCGCGACGGCGAGCACCGATTTCATCGCCTCCCTACCCCATCGCCTCGAAGTCATTACCCAACGGCTGGCCGCGGGTGAATGGCAGACGAACGTCGAAGTGCCACAGCTCGTCGTGCTGCTCGACGGCCTGCAAAAGGTGGCGAACCGCGTCTTCTCCGGCCTCGTGCTAGGCGCAATTCTCGTCGCGAGCGCGCTGTTGCTTCCCTACTGGCGTGGTCTTGGCACGATCGGCTTTGTCATCGCGGGCGTCATCGGTCTCGCTATGGTCGTGAACATTCTCATCAGCGACCGGCGGCGCGGATCCTAGTTTGTCATCCTGAGGAACGAAGCGACGAAGGATCTACTTTTGTTGAGTAGATCCCTCGCTGCGCTCAGGATGACATTCTCACCAAATATCGTTGAATGAAATAGTCCACCGTGGCGCCAGCTGCTCGCTGCCCGCGCGGCCGCGATCGATCGCCAGCTCGGGGCGATTTACGAAGAATGGTGAGTCGACGCGGATCGTGATGCGCCGGTCGTAGAGTCGCCCGCGCACGCTGAGGCCAACGCCTGCGTCGCTTAAAAGATTGTGACGTTCGTTCGTGTAGGCGACGTCGCCGAACGCATGCATACGGAGCGAGAGCGAGTCCGACGCCCACGAGACGATCCGCCGCGACGCGTCGACGTTGCCGCCCGCCAGATGGTCGATGGGAGTGTCCCAACGAAACCCACGCAGCGCGGCGCCGCCGAGCGGCAGCCAATTCACGCCAGGCCGCTTGAGAATCGCGCCCGCGGGACGCCACCAGTCGTTCTCGAACGTCGCGATGGGATCCGCGGCGTTGAGCGAAAGTTGCCGTTGGCCGGGCGCGCTCGCGATTCCGGCATAGCCGCGAATGCGCATCTCGGCATCCTCCGAGATGCGCTGCACGCGGCCTGCGGCCAGCTCGGCCTTGACGTACCACCAGCGGACGCCGCTTCCACCGCCCCTGACTCCCGCGACGCCACTCGGCTCGGTAAACCAGTGGCTGCGGTCCGACCGGCCGCGCTGGAACCGGGCGCGCGCGGACAAATCCAACGTTCTCCGCTCGGTCCACCGCTCGGGAACCAGCGAGATCCGACGCGGCGCGGGGCAAACCGTGGCGCCCGTACCCGGATCGAAAAAGCAGCTGGGGAAATCGACCGTCCGTGCCGGCAAGACATCCGCGTACGTGAGCGCGATGTCGGTCACGCGCGAACCGCGCAAGCTGCTCAGCTCGCGCTTCCTGCCGATGTCGAACTTCAGAATGTCGTCGAGCTGCGCGAATCGCATGCGCCATCCAACGGCCGGCCGACGCTTGAAGACCGGGTTTTCCATGCGTTCCCAGAATTGCACCCGGCGATCGAGCGCCAACCCACCGCGCGTCGCGACGACGACTCCAAAGTCTGCCTTGTCGAGCCAACCGAGATAATTCGCACGCGCGCGCAGCCCGACGTTTGCGCCGCCAAGCTCGGAGTACCATGCCATCGGGCTCCACAGGAACACGTTGTGTTCGCGATCCGCTTGCTCGAGCAGTGGCCAGTCGAAATTGGCGCGAGCTCCGTTGAGACTGAAAAGCTTGGAGTGTCGCTCGACGTCGTTGCGCCGGTCCCAATCCCACGAAAAGTGAAAGGGATCGAGACGAACCTCGAGCGGCTCGTCGCTCGTCGTGATTCGCACCGTCTGCCGCTCGGGCTGATCGCTCGCGACGCGCCCGAGCGTCCACCCTCCAGCCGTCCGCACCCCGACCGCGATGCGATGCCGGTATTGGCCGCGCCGCACAACCGTCGCTTCCGTCAGCCACGCGCCATTGGCCTCGCGCGAGTGCGTGACCCTTCCCAGCTCGTAGTCCGTGACACCGGTGCGGTGAACCCACTGGTCGAAGAACCAGCCAAGGTCTCGTCCACTCACGCGCTCCGCCGACGCGCGCATCGCCTGCTCATCCACGTGCTTCAGGGCCCAGCGCGCGTAGTAGTCGTGCAGAAACTCCACGAACACCGAGTCGCCGAGCACGTCGCGCAGTTGGCCATACATCACCTGCGCGCGGTCATAGATCATGTCGTTGTAGGTCGCGAAGTCGCGGAACTCCTGGGCGGCGGTGCCGATCGGCTGCGCCTGTCCGTGCAAGTCCGTCAGGACCTGATCGAGCGCGATGCCCTCGAACCGGGGAAGCGCCATACGAATTCCGTGAGCTCGATATCCCGCCGCAAGAACGGGTCTGTCGACGACGCCCGCGACCAAGCGCTCCTGCGGCGTGAAGAGCTGTGCCCAGTCTGTCTGGTACGACGTGAGCCCCTCGTCCATCCAGCCGCTGCGCCACTCGTTGTTCGCGAGGATTCCGTACGTGAAGACGTGTCCGCCCTCGTGCAGAATCAGCCCCTGGGACGGCGAGCCGTTCATCTGCATCATGGGAAACTCGGTGCCGCCGCCGTCGAGACGATGCAGCACCGTCATCTGCGGATACGCGTACGGGCCGTAGATCGACTCGAGCCACCGGAGCGCGAGGATCGTGCGCTGCGCGACGTTCAGTCCGCCCCACGAGGTCTCGTCGCCGGGACGATACAGCGCGTGGACCGATACCGTGTCCCATGTCTTCCAGTGTGTGTTCGGCAGGGCGCGCGCGTAGACGCCGCCCTCGTAGCGGTAGTCGGGTGACGCCGACCAGGCGAAGTGATGCACGTCGCGCGCGAAGAAGCGCACGGCTTTGAATCCCGGACCGACGTCCATCGCCGGGGCGGGCGGCAGCGCGTCGTACGCGTTCGCGGCGATTCGCGCGACACCGCCTCGACTGACGCGAGACCACCCCGGATCTCCCGACACGGGCACGCCGGTCGAACCGATCACCTGATCCTGGGCGACGACGAGCGTCACGTCGTACGTGCCGAACTCGCCGTACAACTCACCCGCGGGTTGCAGCGCGTTGTACTCCCATCCGCCCCGATCGTACACAGCCACCTTGGGGTACCATTGCGCGAGATCCCAATGCCGGCCGCGTCGCCCCTGTCGCCGCGGAACGGTGGATGGCCGCGCGTCCCACTCGAACACGGCAACGAGGGAGTCGTGCGGCGCGAGCGGTGTCGGCAACGCGAATCGCGCCACGCTGCTGTCGGGCGCGCCGGGGTACTCGACCGCGACGACGAGTCCGTTGACGCGGACGGGCGCGGTGAACCGTTCGTAGCCGTCATTCGGCTCCGTCAGATGCTGGAACCGCTCACGCCCTTCGCGCTCGTCTACCTCGCTCCACAGGGAGGCGGGTCGGAATGCGTTGAGATACTGGTGCACATACATCTCGCGCAGCGTGTCGGGAGAGTTGTTGAGGTACCGAAGAGTGCCCCGTCCCCGCACTCGCTGTGCGCGTTCGTCGAGCGTCGCGGTGATGGTGTACGCAATGCCTTGCTGCCAATAGCCGACGGTATCTCCCGTTGGCGGGGACGTATTTCCCTGCGGTGATTGCACGCCCCCTTGTTGCGCGACGGCGGCGAGCAGCGCCCCGATCAGGATTTGCATCGCCGAAAGATGGGTCGCGGCCCGAATGACGTGTAGATGAAGAGTTCGTGAAGGCAGTGACCGATGTTGCGCCTCGTGCTATCGTAGTGAACAGAGCCATGTACGCCACGTGCCTCTTCTGTCACTCGCGCCTCGGCACCAACGACGTCGTCGAACCCTTTCCCGTCGGACGGCGGCTCGCCTTCGACGCGGGCAGGGGGCGGCTCTGGGTCGTGTGCTTCTCGTGCGGCCGCTGGAATCTGTCGCCGCTCGAGGAACGGTGGGAAGCCATCGAGACGTGTGAGCGCCTGTTTCGCGCTTCACGCATGCGGGTGACAACAGCGGAGATCGGCCTCGCGAGGCTGGGCGAGGGGACCGAGCTGGTACGGATCGGCGCGCCGCTGCGGCCGGAGTTCGCGGCGTGGCGCTATGGAACGCGCTTTACAAAACGCCGGACGCGCACCCGGATAGCCGTCGCGGGCACCGTCATCGCCGCAGGCGCCGGTGCCGTGGCGTTTGCGCCTCTCCTCGTACCCGCGCTCACGTTCGGCACGCTGTCGCTCCTCGCCTTCCCGGGATTCACCACGCTATTCGGCACGGTCCCCGTCGTGGGCGCGCTGGCTGCGCGTGATTACGTACAGCACGAGCGCGTGGTCGGTCATTTGGTGCGGCGGGACCGCGTGCTCACGGTCCGAGCAAAACACGTGCGGAGCACCGAGCTCCACGTCCGAGGCGGAGATCCGGCGACCGTTACGCTCGACGTGCCGCACGATGCCGGTTGGGCGCACTTCGACGGGCTCGAGGCAATGCACGCGGCGAGCACGCTCCTCGCCGGCGCGAATCGCTATGGCGCGCCCGCGGCGCAGGTACGGGACGCCGTCGCGCTCGTCGAGGAGCTCGGCGACGCAGCCACGTATTTGCGTGCCGCGTCCAGCCTCGGCGACGCCCGCAACAGCAGAATGATCTCTCTGCTCAACCTCTGGCGTCATCTCGGCGCCCTGCATCTCTCGAGCACCGAGTGCCTCGCGCTGGAGATGGCACTCCACGAGGAAAGCGAACGGCGCGCCCTCGAGGGCGAGCTGGCGCTGTTGGAGGCAGCGTGGAGAGACGCGGAAGCGATCGCTCGAATCGCGGACGTCATCTAGAAGTTCGGGTTCTGGGTGCTAGGTGCTTGGTGATCGAAAGCACCTAGCATCTAGCACCCAGCATCCAGCACCGCATCAGTTATTCGCGATCTTCCCGTCGCCCTTCGCGCCCTTCACGTAGCGGTCCAGCCACGCAATCCAACGGGCCCACATGTCGAGGATGTTTTCACGCGTCGCCTGGCCGTGATCCTCGTACGGATACATGTAGAGCGCCGCGGTCTTCCCCATTCCCAGGAGCGCGTGGAACATGCGGATGGAATTGGTCGGATCGGTTCCGACGTTCTGATCTTCGAGGTTGTGATACATGAGAAGCGCGCCGGTGAGGCGGTCGGCGTAGAGAATGGGCGACATCGAGAGGTACGTCTCCCGCGCCTCCCATAATTCGCGCCGCTCGCTCTGGAAGGTGTTCGGCGTCAGCGTGCGATTGTAGTTCCCGTCGCCCGCGATGCCGGCCTTGAAGAACGGCGTGTGCACCATGGCGTTCACCGTGCCAAACGCCCCGTAGCTGTGGCCACCGATGCTCATCTTCTGGCGGTCCGCGAGCCCCCGGCGATCCACTTCGTCGATCACGGCGGCCATGTTGTTGCGCAGATCCGAGACGTAGTTGTCGTTCATTCGGTTCTGCTCACCCACGATCGGAATGTCGGGCTCGATGTACGCGTATCCCTGCGTGATCAGGTACACCTTGGACAGCGGATTGAGGTTCGGGAACTGATTGCGGTTGAAGGTCCGCTTCGAGCGGTCGTATCCCGCCTGGTCGGTGTACTCGTATGGGTAGAACCAGATGAACCCCGGCAGTTTGGTGCCCGGCTTCCAGTCGCGCGGAAGCGTGACGGTCACCCAGAACTTGTAGCCGTCGGCGCGCGTCACCTGGAACATCTGGCGTTGCGCGTTGGTGATCTCCGGCGAGTAGTCGCGATTGTTGGTGAGCTTCGTGAGCGTTCCCGATTTCATGTCGCGGCGATAGGAGTCCGGAACGGCCGTGGACGATTCGCGCGTGAGCACCGCGGCCTCGAAGTCCGGATCCAGGGCGGCGCTCACTTGCTCGAACTGGTCGAGCGCGGAGGTGAACACTCTGGTCTTCGTCCCCGTGCGAATCTCGATGCGGTCGAGGAATGGCTGCGGCGCGCTGTCGTTGAAGGTGCGGTAGTACTGGATCCCCGAGAGGTACGCGAACCTCCCGTCCCGACTCGTGAGGATCGTCGGCGTGCCCGTGCCGCGCTCCGCGATGAGCGTTCCCGGATTCTGATAGAACGTGACCGAGTCGGCGCCGCGGCCGCCCCGCCCGCCCGCGCCGCCGCCGCCAAACCCGCCGCGGATCACGCCCAGAGTCGCCTGAAGGCCGCGTACCCGCGTCAACGTATATCGCTTGGTCGGATCGCTGGCGTCCACCGCGAACACGTGCGCGGTGCCGTTTGCGTTTTCCGCGACGAAGATGGTCTTCGCGTCGCCGCTGAACGCGACTTCGCTGATTCGATTGTTGTTCTCGAGCAGCACCTTGCGGTTCGGCGCGTCGAACGGCGCGTTCCACTGAAAGAGCCGGTCGCGTGTGCGCGTGCGCGGCTGCCCTTCTCCCTGCTCTGCCGCCGGCGTCGTCGCTTCGGCCTGGAGGAAATAGATGCCTTCGCTTCCGGGCAGCCACTCGATGTTTCGCTTCGCCGTGTCCGAATTGGCGCGCGCGGCGGCCGCGTCGGGGTCGTCGTCGTTCATGTCGGTTTCGCGGAGAGCGCGCTTGCTGAGATCGACCACGGGCTTCCCCGTTGCATCCCAGATCTGCTCGACGTTCCCGAACGAAGACACCTGCACCGTGTACGAAAACGGCTTCTGGAGCACGGTCACGTGGAACCAGCTGCCCGACGGCGCTGCGTCGACCCGTTGAATCATCGCGGGCGCGCCGAGCTTCTTCACGGCGCGCGTGCGAACGTCGACGGATGCGAGCTGCCCGGTGGTGTAATACTCCACGAGATCACGCTCGTACGGCCACTCGAGCAAATCGGCATACGTCCGCGTGCGATTGTGCGCGCCCGGTTTGGTCATGCGCACCTTCGGGCCAGTCGCGATGACGGGCGGCTTGGGTTCGGCACCGCGATTGTCCGGCAGAAACACGGCGACGATCTGCGTGCCGTTCGCCGTCCATTCCGGCTCGGTGACCAGCGTCGCGAGAATTGGAGCGGCGGTGATACGCCGCGATTTCCCGGTCGCGGTTTCCGCGACGTAGATGTGGGTCGCGTCGTCGAAGTTCGCGAGGAACGCGAGCTGGGTCCCGTCAGGCGACCAGCGCGGACCCGCGACCCTCGCCCCCTGCGGCACGTCGACCGGCGTGGAGCGGCCGGTCACCGCGTCGATGATCTCGAGCCCGGTCCCCGCTCGCGTGGTGAGCACGCGGGCGCGGTTCGCTTTCGGGTCGACCTGGAAACCGGCCAGGTTGTACCACGGCTTTCCAAAGAGCTGCACCGTCGGCATCCCATCGCTCTGCACTTTGACGAAGAGGCGACGATGCGGGCTCTGGTTCGCCAGCGTCACATTGAGGTACCGAGGCGCAAGGACGAGACGCTCCACTTCCGCAGCCGGTCGCACATACGTCTCGCGCGTGAGGATCGACGCGCCATCGTTGCCATCTGCCTTGGTCCGCTCCTGCGCGACGAGCTGTCCTGCGACAGACACCGCGAGTAAAAGGGACAGGGAGGTTCGCGTTGCGGCAGTGAGCTGCATGGCTGTCGGGGCTGTGGGTCAGGAGAGGACTCGAACGCACTGGTATTTACGCAGCCGACATCTATCGCGCTGCTTTGAGTCTGAGCGTCGCCCTGCACCGTCTGCTTGTCTTATTGACAAGTATAATTGACAATTAGCCTGCTTTGCTTTACTGTTGCGTCAGTGCGACCTAGCTTGGAGTGCCCATTCCGACCGCTCCGACTCCCGTCCGATGAAGAACCGCCTCAGAGTCCTTCGCGCTGAGCGCCATTGGTCGCAAGCTGATCTCGCGCAGAGACTCGACGTCTCGCGGCAAACAATCAACGCGATCGAGACCGGCAAGTACGATCCCAGCCTTCCCCTGGCCTTCTCGATCGCGCGACTGTTCGGGCGGTCGATCGAAGGCGTGTTCGAGCCCGACGAGGACTATGGCCAGGGAGACGGCGCGCGCTGACCCATTTGCCGCTGCGACGGGTGTGGTCTATTCTCGTCGAATGCGCAACGGAACCGTCGAGCTGCTCCGCTCCGCCCTCCTCACGACCGTCGTTCGCGAGTTGCGCGCGGTGAAGCGTGAGCTCGAAGCCTATCCCGACGACGAAAGCATCTGGCGTCCGGTGACGGGCGTTCCGAATACCGGCGGAACGTTGGCGCTACATCTCGCCGGGAACGTGCAGCACTTCTTCGGCGCGATACTCGGACACGACGGATACAAACGCGACCGCGAAGCCGAGTTCGCGAGACGCGACGTTCCGCGCACGGAGCTGCTCGCCGGCCTCGACGCGGCCATCGGCTCGGCCGAGCGGACGCTGAAGACGATCGGCGACGACGTATTCTCGGGGCCGTATCCGGAGCCGATCGCCAAGCGTACGCTCTCGGCTTCGACGTTTCTCGTGCATCTCGCGGTTCATCTGTCGTATCATCTCGGCCAGATCGATTACCATCGTCGGGCAGTGACAGGGGACGCGCGCGGTGTCGACGCCGTCTCGGTGCGGGAGTTGCCCGAGATCTGACGGCTTCGCCGTCACGATTCATGGCCAAACAGAACTCCGCGCGAGACAAAACCGGGACAACCGCGGCAGCCGAGTCCGACGACGTGATACGCGACCGCGTCATCCGTCTCGCGTTCGACAACGACCGGCGGCGGTACGACGACTTCGTGCGCGCGCTTCGCGACGCCATTCCGCCGGATGTCTCCGTCATTCTTCGCGGCAGCGCGGTCACCGGCAGCCGGTGGGAGGATGGGTCTCCGTTCGACGCGGACGGCCCGGGCACGAGCGATCTGGATCTGACGTTGATCGGTGGCGGCATGGTGCAACACTTCGACGTCTTTTACATCCCGGGACTTCACTCCGCCCCACTGAGCGACGCGCATCCCGACGCGTCCATGACGTTCATCCCGCTGCGGCGGGCACTTTGCCACATCGCGCGCCGTCCGGTGAACATCCAGGCGACGGCCGACCTCGTGCAGTTCGCGCGCGACATCATCATGACCCAGCCCTACTACACGATGATCGCGAAGGAGGAATCCGGGAACGCGCAGTCCTCCGGCGATTGATGCGACTCCTCAGCTACAACATTCGCTTTGGAGGACGCGGCCGTGTGGGGTCACTGGGTGAGGTGATTCGCGGCGCCAATCCCGACGTGGTGCTGTTGCAGGAAGCCACGGATCCAAGCGTGATCGAACGCCTGTCCCGTGAGACCTCCCTCTCGCACTGGGGATCGCGTCCCGACTACTCGATGGGATTCCTCACGAAAATCCCCGTTGAGCATCATGCCTGGCACCATCCGCGCAACTCGCGGCATCCGTTCCTCGAGCTGGCGCTGGAGGGCGTGGAATGCCGCATCTTCGGGCTGCACCTCGTGGCGTGGTTCTCGAAGTGGACCGAGCGAAAACGCGCGCGCGAGCTTCGCGCGCTCCTCGACGGAATTCGCGAGCATCAACATGGCCTTCACCTGATCGCCGGCGACTTCAACGCGCTCGCGCCGGGCGAGCTGCTCGAGGTGCAACGGATGCCGCGCTGGATTCGCGCAATGATCTGGTTGAGCGGCCGTGACATTTCGAGAGAGACCATTCAGCTGATGCTCGACGAGGGGTATGTCGACGCCTGGCGACTGCTGCACCCAAACGAGGCGGGCTTCACCTTTCCCACATGGGATCCGCACGTCCGGCTGGATTACGTCTTCGTCCCCAAACGCTACGCGGACCGGGTCGCCGTGTGCGAGGTGATAGGGACTCCGGAAGCGATCGTGCGCGATGCGTCTGATCACGCACCAATCGTGGTCGAGGTCCGATGATGCGTACTGATGACGTCGTCGTGCGTCTCGGCTCCACGGGCGACTTTCCCGGCGTCGCGGAGCTGTATCGCGAATGGGGCTATCGCGGTGGCGTTCAACCCCAGGATCGTCTGATCATCGCAGAGCACGACGGGCAGATCGTTGGCGTCGTCCGACTGACCCGCGAGCAGGGTCACACGATGTTGCGCGGCATGCGTGTCCAGCCGCCGTACCAACGGAGCGGTGTCGGGACACGCATGCTGCGGCTGTTCGAGCAGCAGCTCAGCGATGAGTGCCTCTGCGTCCCGTTCGCACACCTGCTGGGCTTTTACGGACAGATCGGTTTTCGGGAGATCTCGCGTGACGAAGCGCCGCAGTTTCTCGCCGATCGCGCCCGGAGCTACGAGGCCGAGGGACATCGAGTCGCAATCATGCGCAGGCCGGGTTAGGATTCGCGCAACACACAACACCGGAGCGCGACATGGCCGTGCCATATACCATTGCGCAGGCAAGGGTGGGCTGGGACGACAACGGCAAACTGATATTGCGGGTGACGGTCGCAGTGCTCATGGTGATGCACGGCATCGCCAAGATGCAGAACGGCATCGGCTGGATGGCCGGTATGCTGCAGTCGCACCACATCCCGGTGTTCGTGGGCTACGGCGTGTACGTCGCCGAAGTCATTGCGCCAATCCTGTTGCTCCTCGGATTGTTCACTCGCCTGGCCGCGCTCGTCATCGCGTTCGACATGGTCATGGCGATCGTGCTGGCTCAGAGCGACAAGTTCTTTACGCGCAATCAGGCCGGTGGATGGGCGGTCGAGCTCGAGATGTTCTTCCTGCTCGCATCTGTCGCGATCTTCTTCCTCGGCAGCGGCCGATACGCGGTGAGGAAGGGCCGGCATCGCTGGGATTGAAATCCGGCTCAGCGCCGCGCTGTCGTTGCGAGGTCGCGTCGCTCGGGGCGACGCGTAAAATCGACGCGCGCCCTGGTCATTTCCCGCCAAACCTCCAGGACATCGCGAAGCCGATCTGAGTGGGGCTGTCCTCGATGAGGATATGGTGCACGGCCGCGTGGACGCCGAGTCCGAAGTCGAACGTGTAGCCCACACCCGCCGCAAGAATGAACAACGGGGCTCCCTCGGTGCCTCCCGACAATTTCCGCACACCATACGCGAGCGAAGGTGAAAAGAACACCGTGAGCAACGAGTGCTCAGCTTGGGGCAGGCTGATCGCCAGAGGCAGACCGAAGGCCAGTGACCACGCGGTGACGTCGAGTGTATCTGCCTTCCCCATCCCGGCGCTCACGAGCAGTCCCACATCCGTCTCGTCGTCGAAGGCTCCCGAGCCCGGTTTGCGCCAGAGGGACGCGCCGAGATCCACGCTCGCCATCGACGAGCTTTTGCACCCGCAGGAAACGGTATGCCACTGTCCCACCAGCCTGGAGTCGCCGTGAGACGTTGAGCATCCCGTTCAGACCGAAATTGTTGCGCACGAACGGGCTGATGTCGTATCTGCCGTACCGGACGCTGACATCGCCGCGGGACGCGCTATCCGAGGCGCGGCGAGTGCGCACGACGGTCGGCATCGCTCCGGCCGGGGTGAGAAGGAGGGCGGCGCGAGCTGCCTGCTGGCTCGGGCTGGGCCCGACCGACTGTGCGAGGAGCGAGGTGGTCGACGTAAGGGCGACAAGACCGAGTGGAATGAGGCAGCGCCCCATGCTCCTGGCTTTGGCCGGACGAAGAGAGAGTGCGCGCGCCCAACATGTCGCGCCGTGGGCGGTCCGGCAACACGCAGCAACACGCGCCGAATACGCGCCACAACCGATTGCCGACGCCCGAAACCTTATGTACTCTATATCCGTAACGGATATATCCGCCACGGAGCCATCATGGCCGCACCGCAGGATCCGGAGACGCTACTTCCGCTGACCCCAGTCGTGCTTCACATCCTGCTCGCGCTCGCCGACGAGCGGCAGGGCAAGCACGGTTACGCCGTCGCGCGCGAAGTCGAGGAATTGACCGACGATCGCATACGGATGGGGCCCGGCACGCTGTACGGCTCCATTCAGCGGATGCTGGACGCGTCGCTCATCGAAGAGGCGCAGCGAGCCAAGCGGTCGAAGGCGCAGCCGGACGACGACGAGCGGCGACGCTACTACCGGATCACGCCGTTCGGCCGACGCGTCCTCGAGCTGGAGGTTGGGCGACTCGCCGACGTCGTCGCCATCGCCCGCCGCAAACAGATCCTCCGGCCGGAGCCGGCATGAACCGCTCGACTCTGCCATCGGATCGCGATCGCGGTGAACGCGCGTTCCGAGCGCTGTTGCGCCTGTATCCGCGCTCGTTCCGCGACCGATTCATGGAAGAGATGCTGGATTTCTTCCGAGCGCGGCGCGACGAGCAGCGCCATCGCTTCGGCGCGCGCGGTCTCGCGCGACTCTGGTTGCACCTCGTTGCGGACATCGCGATCAACGCGCCGTTGCAGCACGTCCGCGCGTTGCGCTCGACGTCCGCGCGCGATCTGCCGTGGGCTTCGCCCGACTACCCTCAGGAGACACATCCGATGGACACGCTCCGGCAGGACATCCGGTACGCGCTGCGCACGCTGGCTCGGCACCCCGCGTTCGCGATCGTCGCAGGACTCACATTGGCGCTCGGCATCGGCGCCACGACGGCGATCTTCAGCGTCGTCGACGCGGTGCTCCTGCGTCCGCTGCCGTGGCCCGACAGCGACCGTCTGGTCATCGTGTACAGCGCTCGTGGCGAGCAGCGCACCGGCGGAGTGGCGTACCTCGACTACCGCGACTGGCGG
>DATBRO010000165.1:0-2258 GCA_036560265.1 Gemmatimonadaceae bacterium
GAGTGCCTGCCGGCCGTTGTAGCTCGCGACGGAGCCCGCGACGCGATCGTCGATCACGCGGTTGTTCAGCGTGAGCATGCTCTCGAACAGGTTCATGTGCACGTCGAATCGTGACCGCGACACACGTTGCTCGAGACGCACGCTGTCTCCCAGCCCGATGCCGAGAAAGCGCGGTGCGTCCTCGAAGGTGCGAGCCAAGGTGGCCCCGAAGAGCCGGTTTCCCCATCTCAGGTCGAGCTGGTCGGCGGTGGCAGTTTCTGCGCTCGATTGCGTGAGGTGGTCGACGTTGTCGTATGCAGTGAATGAGAGCTGCAACGATCCGGGCAGCACCCGCGTGAGGTGCGCCTGAGCGTCGCCGAAGTGGTACGGGAGCGATCCCTTCTTGTAGACGTCGGCGATCTTGTCCGCGTACGTGCGCCGAGCCGCGACCGTCCACGTGCTGCGTCCTCCTTGCATCCCACTGCCGAGGGCAACCGTCGTCGCGATCAGCGAGACGTCGGCTCGGCCGTGGATGTCGGAGCGCGGCTCGACCGACGAGCGCACGTCGAGAACGCTGGAAAGGCGGCCGCCATATGCGGCGGGAAATCCGCCGGTCATGAACTCGACGCGCTCCACCATCGGCTCGACGAACGCGCCGAACAGTCCGCCCATGTGAAAGGGATTGTAAATCGGGTATCCGTCGAGCAGCACGAGATTCTGATCGGCCTCTCCGCCCCGCACGTTCATGCCGACCGAGAAATCGTTGCGCGCGGTGACGCCCGGAAGCAGACGAACGGCGCGGAGCACGTCGGCCTCGCCGAAGAATCGCGGCGCCGAGGTCAGCTCACGTCCCGTGATCGTGATCGTTCCGACGTTGGGCTTTTGCTCGAAGACGACCCGCTCGTCGCGCGGCGCGGTGGTCTGAATCGTGGGCAGCGTGACAGGCAGGGGACGACGCGTCGTGTCCGGCTTCGGATCCTGTCCGAGCGCGGTAGAGCTCAGCGCGAGCACATGCGCGGCGGCCAGCAGAACCCGTTTAACGCAAATGGTCACGGAAACCGGCGGATAGGTCCGATGGGCGTTTGCACTGCGAAGAACACCACGAGCTGTCGCAGTCTAAATACTCGCTCGCGATGCGTTCGTTCCGCGCCACGGCGGACGTTTCGGTACGGCGATCTCCACGCCTGGCGGTAGTCTGGATGTGAGAGCGGTTCGCGGCATCTGATGCGTTGGGCTGGTCGGGAGCTCTGAAGGAGGGCCCGATTTGGCAGTATTGCATAGAATGTACATTCTTGCTATATTATCAGCTACCGGCCGCCGAGGACGTATCCATGCCGCGCATTCGCATTCCAGCAACCGAAGCTCGGGAGAAGCTCGCCGACATTCTGAACGACGTCGCATTCCGGGGAGAGCGGGTCCTGCTCGAACGACATGGCAAGTCCATCGCGGCCGTGGTGTCCGTCGAAGACCTGGAGCTGCTCGAGCGTCTCGAGGACGAGATGGACCTCGACGCCGCGCGCAAGGCGATCGCCGAGAAGGGCCCTCGCATTCCCTGGAAGCAGTTGAAGGCAGAATTGGGGCTGTAGCTCTTGTCGAGCGGTCCGCCACGTACGAGGAGATAAGGACCGCATGGCCTATACTGTCAGCTTCACGGCGTCGGCGGCAAAAGACATTCGCGCCTTGGATGAGGACATGAGGCGCCGCGTTGGGCGCGCGATCGATGCGCTGGCGGACAATCCACGGCCCAGCGGCGTCGAAAAGCTGAAGGGCGACGATAACGTCTACCGCGTGCGCGTCGGCGACTACCGCATTCTGTACCAGATAGCGGACCGTCAACTCATTGTCCTCGTGATCCGTGTTCGCCATCGCCGCGAGGCGTATCGCTAAGGAACTTTTGATTTTGCTACGGCTAACTCAGATGAAGAAGTTGCGATCCAGGAGCGATTCCGGAGCAATGACCGCGCCGTCAGGGAGCGCGCGACGAGCTTGCGTAGCCCCTCCACGCGACACAACCTGTCGGCAGTGAAGATCCTCGCCGGCACGAGTGGCTTTGCGTTCAAGGAGTGGAAGGGTCCATTCTATCCGGCGGACCTCAAGGACGCCGCGATGCTCGGCTACTACGCGAGCAAGTTTCCCACGGTCGAGATCAACAACACGTTCTACCAGCTCCCCAAGGAGAAAGTGCTGCTCGATTGGGCAGCGCAGGTGCCGGAGCAATTCTCCTTCGCGATCAAGGCAAGCCGGAGAATCACTCACTTTGCGCGGCTCAAGCCGGAGTC
>DATBRO010000166.1:0-9016 GCA_036560265.1 Gemmatimonadaceae bacterium
TAACTCTGCGTCATCTGCGTAAACGGCTTTGTTGACGAACGCCGTCACGAACGGGACCATGACCACGCCGCCGTTCTTGGGGACGCGCGCGAGAATCGAGTCGGGAACGTTGCGCGGATGATCCACGAGCGCGCGCGAGCCCGAGTGCGAGAAGATCACCGGAGCGGCGGTGACGTCGAGCGCGTTGCTCATCACGCCGGGCGACACGTGCGAGAGGTCCACGAGCATGCCGAGCCGGTTCATCTCGCGCACCACCTCGCGTCCGAAGCTCGTCAGCCCCCGATGCTTGGCGCTGTCGAGCGCGGCGTCCGCCCAATCGAGCGTGACGTTGTGCGTGAGCGTCATGTAGCGCGCACCCAGATCGTAGTACGCGCGCAGCACGTCGAGCGAGTTCTCGATCGCGTGACCGCCTTCGAGCCCGAGCAGTGATCCGATTCTTCCGCGTTTGATCGCAGCCGGAATCGCGGCGGAGTTCAGCGTCCATTCCAGCTCCGGATACTTCGCGATCACCCGGCGCGCGATGTCGATCTGCTCGAGCTGCACGCGCGCGTAGCCCGGCACCGACGCGACGGCACCTTTGGGCTTGTATGCCGCGTCGCTCTTTTCGCCGGGGATGTACACCGACCAGAACTGCGCGCCGACGTGCCCCTGTTTCAGTCGCGCGAGATCGGTGTGGCCCGGGGTGTGTTTGCGCAGATCGTACGCCTCGACGTCCATCGGATGCACCGTGTCCTCGCGGATGCGCCAGGGCAGGTCGTTATGTCCGTCGACGACGGGCTGCGCGGCGAGGGCGCGCAGCGCGCGCGCCAAGTTCGGATCGGCGCGCTGGGCCTGGGACTGCGCGCTGAGGGCGGGGACCGCAATCGCGATCGTCGCGATCGTGGCGAAGAATGTCGATCGAAAGGTTGTCATGGGCAAAGAATATCCGCCATTCGCGGCTACTTCCATATATAGACGGCACATGAATCGACACCCGGCCCTGCCTCCCGCGACGTGATCTGCCTCACTTTAGACGCCGGTGTCGGATGCCACTTTGTGTCATCCGGAGCAACTCATGAGCAACATCGACTGGAATGCCGAGGTACGAAGGCTCGAACGCGAGTTCGAGGGCAAGGCGCCGGAGCCTACGCCCGCCGAGCTAAATGCGCGACGCGCCACACAACGACGAGCGCAGGAGCGTGAGGACGCCGTCAATGCGGCGATCGGCGCTTCAGCGCGCGTGGTTCTCGTGGCCGCGCTCGCCGGCGCTCTGTACTTCTGGCCCTATGCTCGGGCCTGTGGCGTGGGCCTGTTCGCGTACATGGGCGCGGAGGCGCTGATCGCCGCCGGAGCGCTGTGGGTTGGGACGTACACATGGCGCCACCGCATGGCAAAGACGCACGGCGTCGCTCTCGTGATGCTCTTGGCCGGCCTCGTGCTGCTCGCCGCGCAGATTCTTCCGCGCATCGGATACGGCAAGGCAAACGCGACACATCCGGCGCAGTGGTGGTGCGTCGACAGGACCAAATAGCGCGCTGAGTCTGGAGCACCCCTCGAGGCGTACTCCAGACCAGGACGCGCACCAGGACTAATACGGTTTGCGCGTGACCTTCTTCTTGACGTCGCTGCCGGCTTCCTTCACGCCGTGCACAGCTTTCTTGCCGAGCTTGGACACGTCGCCGGCGGCCTCACCAGCACCGTGAGAAATCTTGCGAGCGAGCTTGGGTTTCGGGGGCGTGGTGGTGGTCGTCGTGGTGGTGGTCGTCGTCGTCGTCTCCATCGTCGTCGGCACCGCCGTCGGTTTCATGATCGTCGTGCTGATGATGACGCCGGTGACTCCTCTTACCGTCGCGCCCGGCGGGGGTACCTCACCCGTGACGTAGCCTTTGACGTATACGGTTTCCGGCTTGGCCGAGGTCGCCTGCGCGCTCAGCAATGCCGGCGTGGCGGCGAGCGCGAGCGCGGTGACGATCGTGATTCGCATGTCGATCCTCCTGAAAGAACGTCTACCGCATTCGCAGGAAAGGATCGGGCCAGTTTAACTCGAATTCATGAATGATTCGAGAGTCGCCACGATCTCAAGGTTGCTCACTGGCCACTCTGTCGAAGTGTCAACGCGGATGAGGCCGATTCAGCGGATACTCGCCGATGAAACAACAATAAGTTCATTCATTAAAGTTCATCGGCGTTCATCGGCTCGATCCGCCTCATCCGCGTCACACCTTCGACATAGTGGCCTGCTTTCAAGAATGGTGGCCTGCTTTACAGAATAGTGGCGTGCTTTACAGACTCGGGATTGGAACAAACGATCCGAAAATGACCGACGCCGTTCGGTCCGAAGTGCAGAAGCAAGCCAACTTCCAATCGAGTAGCTCGAAGGTAGTTGAAGAGCTGGCGAGATGCCGCCTTGTGCAGCTCGTACGTCGACTTGACCTCGACGACTAGCTTATCGTCGACAACCATGTCGAGACGCTGAGTCCCAAGCTCGTCGCCCTTATACATCACGACGACTCCGACCTCGCGTGAGACTTTGTGGCCGCGAGCACGGAGCTCGCGTTCCATTCCCTGGACGTAGATGTGCTCGAGAAATCCGAAGCCGAGGGTGTTGTACACTTCGTGTGACGCGCCGATTACTGAATAGGTAAGCTCTTCCTCGATCAGTCTTATTGGGGACATGCCATAACGATGGCGGCGTAGATCAAGTATTCCGTCATCATTGCTTTGCGATACGTGGCTCGATTCGCCTCATCCGCGTCAAACCCTCGACATAGTGGCTTCCCGGAGGAGCGCTCGGTCCCCTAATACCCGTCACGATCGCACCAGCGTATCGTAGTCCGCGATCGCTGCACTCACGACGCGGGCGGCGTACTCAGCGCCATAGATCTGCTTCACCTTGATCTGGAGATCCGCGCCGGGAACCATCTTGTACGTGGAGAAGTAATGTTCCAGGCGCTCGATGAGAATCTTGGGAAGGTCCGCGAGATCGGCCACGGCGCTCCACATCAAGTCGCCCTCGAGCACGGCGATGATCTTGTCGTCCGCTTCGCCGCGATCCAACAGCTGGATGCCCCCGACGACTCGTGACGGAACGATGATTTCCGAGCGCGTGATGGCGCGCTCGCTGAGCACGCAGATGTCGAGCGGGTCACCATCGCCGCGCAGCGCGCCGGGGCAGAGCGCGGCGACTTGTTCGCCGCAGTATGTCCGCGGAATGAAGCCGTAGAGCGCCGGCGGCTGCGACGATGTTCGCTGCGGACGATCCACCTTGAGGTAGCCACTCGGCTTGTCCACCTCGTACTTGATCGTATCGAACGGTGTCAGCTCGATGTACGCGTTGACGAGTACCGGAGGCTCACGCCCTGATGGCAGCCCATGCCACGGGTGTGGCCGCCACTGCGAGAATTCCGACTTTGGCATCCGGAAAGCAAGGTACGGGTTGCCGTGTGAGCGTGCAAAGTTCTCGACTGGATCGCGACGTGGCAGACTCGGGCAAGACAATGTGACGCAGAGCATCTCTCCGCTGTGATAAAATCCAAGCTTCGGCACGGAGGCACTTTCCTCGCGACGCTCGTGTAGAGAAAGAGTTGGCCGCGGCGATCGCCGCGCAACGCCACACAGCAGCACGGGGGGGAGTCGCATGCAGGTACGTCGCCATCGCGATGCGGCGAAGGCAGCATTCGCATTCGCAATCGTCATCGCCGCGACACTCTTCGCGAGTAGTCGCGCGGAAGCTCAAGCACAAACGCAGCTCGCCATCTCCGGTGGCGTCGGCACCGACCAGCGCGGCGTGCGCTCCAACGCGCTGACCGTCGCGCCAAGTCTCCTCGTCGCCACCGCGATCGCCGCGTCGCTCTCGCTCGGTGCGAGTCTCACGCGCTTCGGCAACGGGGCGTCGTCGCTCGGCGGCGGCGCCGCGTTATCCGGTCGAGGCGCGATCGCCGGACCGCTCGCGTTGACGCTCGACGCCTCCGCGAACGCGTCGCGGCTCGCGGGACAGTCCAACGCGTCGGCGTCGTTCGCGTCCGCGGACCTCGTTCCCGCGATGCAGCTCGACGCAGGGTCGCTGACGCTTTTCGGCGGCGTGCGCGCCGCGACCGGCTACGCGTCGCAGGACGTCGCGCGACAACCGCCGCTCCCGGGCTTCCCCGGAGGGACCACGATGCAGAGTCAGACGCG
This sequence comes from Gemmatimonadaceae bacterium, assembly GCA_036560265.1. Taxonomy (GTDB): domain Bacteria; phylum Gemmatimonadota; class Gemmatimonadetes; order Gemmatimonadales; family Gemmatimonadaceae; genus DASPMP01. The sequence continues at coordinate 4,156 of DATBRO010000166.1, forward strand.
CAGCGCGGCCGGGCCAACGTTCGGCGCGACCTTCGTCATGACGTCGTCACCGGACGGCACGCTGCGGCTCGGCGCGCGCGAAGATCGTCTGCGCGTATCGGGGGTGACGATCGCAGACCGCGCGCTGTCGGCGAATATCGCGACGAGCGGCGTAACTCTGTCAGGCAGCGTCGGCCGGCGCTTCGCGAGCGACGAGCAAGTTGGCTTCGGCAGCGCCGCGATTTCCATCCCGCTGCGCAGTGGCGTCGCACTCGAGGCCGCGGCAGGTCGCTACGCGAGCAACCGGCTCACCGGTACGCCGGGCGGCAACTACTTCAATGCGGGACTTTCGCTGCGCCTTGGCGGAGCGCCGGCGCGATCGTCCGCGTCGTCGTCAGCTCGCTTGCGCGGAGCGCCGGACGTCGCCAAGGGATATACGCGCCTCGCGATCGACGCGCCGGACGCCGCGCGCGTGGACGTCGCGGGCGACTTCAATGAATGGACACCGGCTCCGGCGACTCGCGCCGCGGGCGGTGTCTGGTACGCGGATCTTCGCATCGCGCCGGGACAGTATCGCTACGCGTTCCGCGTGAATGGGAAGGAATGGCGCGTACCACGCGGAGCCACCGCCGTGAACGATGGATACGGTGGCAAATCGGCCTGGCTCATTGTTGGAGAAACCGGGCCCTAAGTCTCAACTCTCACGGAGGAAACACGATGTTCAAGACCGCATTCTCACTGATGGCGCTCGTCCCGGCCGCGCTCGCGGCGCAAGTCGCAGCCGGCGCATCCGCACAGTCGCACACCAAGGCGGACGCGCGGATAGGCAAGGGCACGAGTGCCAGCGTGGAGTCATCGACCTCGGCGGACGCCGAGATCTCCGCCGCGCGCGCGCGCGGGCTGCCGGAGCGTCCCATTCGTCGCCGCGTGGCGGAAGGCCGAGCGAAAGGCGCGAGCGACGCGCAGCTCGCCGTTTCCGCGCGCACCATGCGCCTCACGCTGGAGAGCGCTGAAGAAGCGATGGTGAGCGCCGGTCGCGCGCGCCCGTCGGGTGACGAGATCGAACGGGGAGCGTACGCGATGGAGCGCGGCTACACGAGCGCGCAGATCCAGGCGGTGACCAGGTCGGCGCCGTCCGATCGATCGCTCGTCGTCGCCTTCGACGTGTTGGCGCGGCTGCAAGGGCGTGGCGTTCCGGTAGGACGGGCGCTGGCGCAGGTGGAGTCGAAGCTCGCGTCGCGCGCGAGCGACGCGTCGATCGACGCACTGGTGAGCGCGAACACGAACGCAAACGCGAACGTGGGTGCAGGTGCCTCGCGCGTGACGGGTGCCACGTCTGCGACCGCGACAGGGAACGCGGCGGCTGGGGCCGCGGCTTCAGGCGTGTCGGGTGCCGCTTCGGCGACGGGGACAGTAACTGGCGCTGTCGGCGGAGTGATCAAGAAGCCGTAACGCCGCACGACAGTAATTCACCAGGAACGGACTTCGGGGCGGGCCTCAGGGCCCGCCTCGTTTTTTGGTGCCGATACCGGGCGGGATAGGTTTACGACGTGGAGAATCGCTCAACCGTAGGGACGCCCAGCGCATTCTCGGACTTCTCGCGCGCTTCGGACCTAACCCCGGACGCGCTCTCGGGTCCGATCCGTGGCGAGTTGCTTGGCGCCGACCAGCTCGCCGAACGCGCGCGGACGGTCGCGAAGGGTGAGAGGCTGCGCGCGGGACGCCGACTTTGGCGCGCGGCACCGCTGCTCGCGCGCCTGAACCAGACGAAGAAGATCCTCGATGCCGCCCATCTGCGCCTGACGAGCGTCGCCGACCAGAGCGACGTCGGACCGGCGGGCGAGTGGTTCCTCGACAACTATCACGTGGTGCAGGAGCACGTCCGCGAGGTGCGCGCCAGCCTGCCGAGGAGCTACTACCGAGAGCTGCCGGAGCTGGACGCCGGAACGCTCGCCGGCTACCCGCGCGTATACGAGCTCGCGATCACGCTCATCTCGCACACCGAGGGACGTATCGACCTCGAGAACGTGGACGTTGTGGTCGGCGCGTTCCAGGAAGTGAGTCCCCTGCGCATCGGCGAGCTGTGGGCGATTCCCGCGATGCTCCGGCTCGGCCTCATCGAGAACGTGCGGCGTATGACGCTCCGCACCATTCAGCGCCTGGACGAGGTGGAGCGCGCCGATCGCATGGCCACTACGCTCCTCGACGCCGCGGAGGTGAGCTCCGAGGCGCTGGGGAAGGCACTCCTCCAGCTCATCGACAGCCGCACGCCGTTCCGCTCGATGTTCATCGCGCGCTTCCTCCAGCGTCTGCGTCTCGCGCCCGGTTCCTTCGCGCCCCTCGGCTGGTTGGAGCAGTGGATCGCCGACGAGGGGATGACAGGCGAGATCGCAGCGTCCATCTCGACGCATCGGCTGGCGATCACGCAGATCGTGATGGCGAACAGCATCACGAGCCTCCGCTCCATCGCGCGAATGGATTGGCGCGTCTTCGTCGAGAAGCAGAGCGTGCTGGACGCCGAGTTGCGTGACGATCCCTCCGGCTTCTACCCTCGGATGACCTTCGCGACGCGCGATTACTACCGGCACGTCGTCGAGCGCATCGCGGTGCGGACCAAGCGCGACGAAGCGGTGGTCGCCCGCCTCGCGATCGACCTCGCGCGCGGCGCGATTCCGGGGGCCGGTACTGAGCGAACCGACGTCCGCGCGCACGTTGGCTACTTCCTTATAGACGACGGGCTCCCCGAGCTCGAACGGCTCACAGGCTATCGCCCGCGCCCGCGCGAAGGGCTGCACCGCGCCGTGCTGCGATACCCGAACGCCGTCTTCTTCGGCGGCGTGATCCTCGGGACGCTGTCCGCGCTCGCGGCGCTGCTGCGACTCGGTGCTCCCGATGCGCCGAGCGCGTGGATTCCCATAGTCCTGTTCGGCCTGATCCCGGCGAGCGAGATCGCATTGAGTCTCACGAATCGGCTCATCGTCGCCTTTCTGCCGCCCCGATTGCTTGCCAAGCTGGAGCTGCGCGAGAAGGGTGTGCCAGCGGAGCTGCGGACTGCCGTCGTCATCCCCACGCTCTTTGGGAGCGTGGACGCCGTCGTCGAAGCACTCGAGACGATCGAGGTGCAATTCCTGGCAAACCGTCAAGCGCACCTGCACTTCGCCATCCTCAGCGATTTCACCGACGCGGACGTCGAGTCCAAGGATGGCGACGCCGCGATCGTGCGAGCAGCCGCCGAGGGTGTGCGCACGCTGAACATGCGCTACGCGCCGACGACGCAGGATGCGTTCTATCTCTTCCACCGTCCACGCCGCTGGAATCCGGCGCAGGGCGTATGGATGGGATGGGAGCGCAAACGGGGGAAGCTCTCGGACTTCAACCGGTTCGTGCGCGGCGGCGCCGAGGGCGCGTTCTCGACGATCATCGGCGACACGGAGATTCTGCGCGGCATCCGATACGTGATCACGCTCGACGCGGACACCGTGCTGCCCCCCGACTCGGCGCCGCTGCTCGTGGGCACGCTGGCGCATCCGCTGAATCGCGCGGTGTACGATCCTACGCTTGGCCGAGTCGTGCGGGGCTACGGCATCCTCCAGCCGCGCGTCGGCGTGTCGCTGCCGAGCGCGAACCGGTCGGTGTTCGCGGCGGTGCACTCGGGGCAGCCCGGTGTGGACCCGTACACGACCGCAGTGTCGGACGTGTATCAGGATCTGTTTGGCGAGGGGAGCTTCACCGGGAAGGGGATCTACGACCTCGACGCGTTCGAGCGCGCGACGCAAGGACGATTCCCCGAGAACCGCCTGCTGTCGCACGATTTGATCGAGGGCAGCTATGCGCGCGCGGGACTGAGCACGGACATCACCGTCTACGACGACTATCCGGCGCAGTATCTCACGTACACGCGGCGCAAGCATCGCTGGCTGCGCGGCGACTGGCAGTTGCTGCAATGGCTCACACGGTGGGTTCCCGGCCCCGAAGGGCGGGAGCGCAACCGTCTCAGCAAGCTCTCGCGCTGGAAGATCTTCGACAACCTGCGCCGCAGCGTCGTCGAGATATCGCTCGTGGTCTTTCTCGCGGCCGGGTGGTGGATGTTGCCCGGCTCGCCCGTGCGGTGGACGATTCTTGCGCTCCTCGCGCTTGCCGCGCCGTGGATCATCTCGCTGGTGCTCGCCGCACTGCGTCCTCCGTTGGACAAGTCGTGGCGCGCGTACTATGCAGCGGTCGCGCGCGACGCGGCGAGCAGCGCGCAGCAGGTTGTGCTTGCGGCGGCCTTCCTGCCGCACCAGGCGTGGATCTCCCTCGACGGAATCGTCCGCACGCTCTGGCGCCTCAGCATTTCGAAACGGCGCTTTCTCGAGTGGCAGACGGCGTCTCAGGCGGAGAAGGGAATACGGAGCGACTCGCTTGCGCGCGCGACGTGGCGCGCGATGTGGCCTGTCTCGGCGATCGCGCTGCTAGCGCTCGCTGTCGTGCTGCCCACCACACACGCGTACGCGTTGATCCCGCTCTTCGCGCTGTGGGCCGCGTCGCCCGCTATCGCGCACGCGCTTGGCGCGCCGGCGATGCGCAGACAATGGCACATGCCGGAACAGACGCGCGTGGCGGCGCTGCGATATGCACAGCTCCACTGGCAGTTCTACGAGAAGTTCGTCACCGAAGCGACACACTGGCTCGCTCCCGACAACTTTCAGGAAGACCCAATCCCGGTCGTCGCGATGCGCACGTCCCCGACCAACATCGGGCTCCAGCTCCTCGCCACCGTCTGCGCCCGTGACCTCGGTTTCATCACCGTCGACGACATGGTGCGCCGGCTCGAGCTGACGATGCGGACGCTGGAGCGCATGCGGCGCTTTCGCGGCCATCTCTACAACTGGTACGACCTGCA
>DATBRO010000167.1:0-2303 GCA_036560265.1 Gemmatimonadaceae bacterium
AGCTCGCCCGGCCGCTGAAATCGCTATCGGGACGTCTGAATCTTCTCTCTAACCATCACGACTCGATGGTAGTCGGACGCGCCAACTACTGAAGGAAGTAATCCGTCCACTCCACGATTTTGCCGTTTTCGACGAAGAACAAACCGCCTGCGACACGAAACGTCCGGGGCTTGCCTTCCTTGGTGATGAGAGTGTCGTCTCGCTCGTTCAGGACCAGCGGGCCGAACGCAACCGTATTCAGAACTTTGAGTTTCAAGTCGCGGTCCAGGAACCCCTTGATGGTCTCCGCAACCTTCTCCTTGCCGACCACGGCCGGCATCGTGTGCGTGGGTCGATACGTGCACTTGTCTGCCAGCAACGACACAATCTTCGAGAGATCCTTCCGCCCGAACGCCGCACAAAAGTTGTCGACGACAGCGACATTGGCCTTTCCGACCTCCGGCGGCACGGTTTTCCCGGCTGATGCAGCCTGAGCGAACGAGCGCCGCGAGAAGCCGAGCGCCGCGAGTGCCGTGAGCGTGCTTGTCGTAAAGGCCCGCCGCGATCGTGAACACCTGGCTCGCTTCATATCCATCTCCTTATTCTGACGCGTTAATAGTTACCGTTCAGCGCGACGACCGATTACTTCGATCCGCGCTGAGTGGCCAGTCGCGCTGCCAAGCGGGCGGTCGCACGTCAGTACCGTGGCATTCAGGGACTCGGCGAGCGCCAGGCACATCGCGTCGTACGCCGTAGCGTCCGGGCGCAACTCCCATGCCAGGGTAGCGAGGTCAAGATGCCCATGCCGAATTATCCGAAGGAGCGCGAGATCTTCGATCGCTTCCTCGGCTCGGCTCAGCACGCACCTCACCCGCATGGACGAGTCGCCGCAAAGCACTCAGAACTTCCACGTCGAGAAGATGCGGTGCGTGGACGTCATCGTCGTCCCTGTACATACGCCGCTCGACCCGGGTTCCAAGGTCCGTCTGGAGCAAGAGCTCGGTGATGGCGGAGGCGTCGACCACGATCATACGGATTCGCGTTCCTTCCGAATGACTTCCGCGGCGGATGTTCTCAGTTTCACGCCCGAGCGCGCGTGGAGCCGTGCCAGCATCTCGTCACGCGTCGGCAGCGCGGCGATTCGCTCGATCTCGCCCAGCAAGTAATCCGACAGAGTCATCCCCGATTGCGCCGCTCGAGCCTTGATCTTGCGGTGCACCGCATCGGGTACGTTTCGGATTTGAATCATCTTTGACATGTGTACAGCATGACTGCATGTGCAGCGCATATCAACCGGTTGGAGTAAATGCGGGTAGGGTCGGGAACTGACGCGGTCACCCGTGAGCGCTGTGGATGCTGAAAAGTCCGTACTTGTTGAGGCAGTTGATGATGCGGTCGACGAGCGTTACGCCTCTGGGCGACGATGTCAGTGTTCCTTTCCCTCCTCATGACCGTGCGAACATGGGCGCGGTCGCGTGCCGCGCTCCAGCTCGAAGGATGCAGAGGTGTGTCGTCATCAGCCCGTCGGCACCTGTTGGTGACGGCCAAATTGAGTTTTTGGCAGGGACGTGTCATCGCGTGGTAACGATACAATTTACGCCGCGTCTCGCCACAGGTTTTCGTCATGCTCGTCAGACTCTTCGCCGCGGTCTTCACGACGGCCCTGGTCGCGCCGCCGGTGGCGAATCCGTGCCTCGAGTTCGATGCGCTCTACGCGCGGATTCGGGATCAGACGATCGATCGCGCGTCGGCGCTCGCACGCGTCCGCGAGCTGTTGCCGCAGATTCGCGCGTTCTACTACGCGTATGGCGGGAAGGACACGCCTGCGGACGCGGGAAGGTTTCCGCTCCACGGTTACGGCTCGGAATCAATCGGCGGGAAAAACGGCAGCGGCTATCAGCCGAACGGCTACGACTGGTTCGACGGATACAGGAGTAAAGGCCATCCGGGTCACGATCTGTTCATCCACGATCGCGATCGCAACGAGCTCGACGATCGCACCGGCAAACCGGTTGACGTCGTCAGCATCACCGACGGCGTTGTCGTGGCGTATTCACCGGACTGGAATCCAGACAGCGGTCTGAGGGGCGGGAAATACCTCTATATATATAGTGTCCCGGCGAACGGCATCTTCTACTACGCCCACAACCGATCCCTCGCCGTAAAACCAGGAGACATCGTCACTTCCGGACAGGTGATTGCGACCGTCGGCCGCTCGGGAAAAAACGCGGCCGAAGCGCGATCGCCGACGCACCTCCATATCATGTTTCTCGCAATCGGCGACGACGGCTATCCGCATCCGCGCAACATCTACGTCGATCTGA
>DATBRO010000168.1:0-7035 GCA_036560265.1 Gemmatimonadaceae bacterium
CAGGCCTACGACGCCACGGCGTATCATCGCATTTCTGCAGGGATGGGTTTCAGCATGCTCGGTCGCGACCGGCTGATCTTCCGCGCCGAGCACGCCGCGCACGTGCGCTGGCAGAAGGGCGTGGGCGCCTACGTCGACCTCAAGGGTATGCGCGCCGCGATCCCGATCGCTCCCGCGGGCGCACAGAAAGACGCGCAACGCGGGATGAGTGAGGAGATGATGATCCCCATCCCATACTATCCCGGCTACGAGTCGCTCTTCCCGACGGGCGGGATGGCGGAGGCGGAGGTGGACGAGCGAGAGCTCCTGCATCCGCTCGCCGAAGGCGCGGAGGCGTACTACGTCTATGAATCCGGAGATTCCGTCACTTTCCGCATGCCAAGCGGCACGACCGTGCGGCTGCGTGAGCTCCGTGTGCGTCCGCGCCGCCCCGACTGGAAAACCGTCGTCGGCTCCTTCTGGTTCGACGTGCGCTCCGGACAGCTGGTGCGCGCCGCGTACCGCCTCTCGACGCCGATCGACGTATGGACGGTGATCAGGGAGGAGGACCCGAAGGCGAACAAGAACATCCCCTGGGCGGTGAAAGGGCTTGCCTCGCCGATGAAGGCGCAGCTCTCCGCAGCCTCCATCGAGTACGGCCTCTACGAGGGACGGTTCTGGCTGCCGCGCCTCCAGACCTTCGAAGGGTACGGGCAGGTGAGCTTCGTGCGCGTGCCGTTCGCCATGCAGCACAGCTTCCGCTACGCGTCGGTGAACGGGGTGGGCCGCGACCAGTTGCCGAGCATCGCGGTCGCCAATGAGATGCTCGACCGTCGCCTTGATTCCCTCACCTCGGGCGCGCGCCGGCAGCTGATGGATTCGGTGCGCAGCGCTCGGCGCGAAGCGACTGCTGCCCGCCGCGACTCGGCGCGCCGCGGTCTCCTCCACGATTCCGTGGTAAGCGTCTCGCCGCAGACGCTGGCGCGCCGGCAGCAGTGCGACACGAGCGGCTACATGGTGGAGCACGCCACCGCCGCGCGCGACCCGGAGCACAAACACGAGAGTCTCCGCGTCGCCTACCGGGTGCCCTGCGACATGTCGACGCTCGCCACCGCGCCCGAGCTGCCCAACTCGATCTTCGACGCCAACGAAGAGATCTTCGGCTCTAAGGATCTCGACGCGCTCATCGAGCGGACGCTCGGCATGACGGCGCAGCCCCGGTGGGCACCGCAGCGGCCCGTCGTCCATTGGGGGCTGGACCTCACTCGCTACAACCGCGTCGAGGGGCTGTCGTCCGGCATCTCGGCGGAGCAGCAGCTCGGCGCCGGCTATACCTGGCGCGCCGTTGGCCGTCTCGGTACGGCGGACGTTGAGCCCAACGCGGAGGTCACGATGGCCAGGACGAATCTGTCGCGCACGGTGAGCGTGACGGCTTACCGCCGGCTCGTTGCGGCGAACGACTGGGGAAATCCGCTGTCGTTCGGCAGCTCGCTCTCGACGCTCCTCTTCGGTCGCGACGAAGGCTTCTATTATCGCACCGGCGGTATCGAGCTCGCCGGAACGCCTGACGCAAACGTCGGCAACGGTGGCCGCGTGGCGTGGCGGCTGTTCGCCGAACAGCAGCGAACCGCGGCCGTGAGCACGACCTTTTCGTTCGGTGTGCCCTGGCTGCCCAATATGGAAACGCGGCATGCGACGTACGTCGGCGGCGCGGTGCGGGTCGATCATAGCTACGGTCTCGATCCCAGTGGGTTCCGTCCCCTCTCCGGCCTGCGTCTCGAGGCGGCCCAGCCCACCGAAGGCGATGCGATGCTCCCGAATCATGGCCGCTACGCGCGCGCCTCGACCGAGGCCACCGTGTCGCACGGCCTTGGGCACGACGTGCTCGGTGCGCTGACCTTATCCGGCGGCAGCTCCGCCGGCGATCTGCCGCCGCAGCGCGAGTGGTTCCTCGGCGGAGCGCACACGATCCGCGGCCAGCGTCCCGACACTTCCTTCAGCGGGAACGCCTACTGGATGACGCAGGGCGAAGTGGCGCGCGACTTCGGCGGCATGCGTGGCATTGTCTTCGGCGACGTCGGCTGGACCGGTGATCGACGCATGCTGCGTGACCGCGCCTTCGGACGCCCGATGAGCGACGTTGGCGTGGGCACATCGTTCCTGGACGGCCTCATTCGCCTCGACGTGGCGCGAGGCATCTACCCGCAAGAGAGGTGGCGGGCGAGCGCGTATGTGGAGGCGCGGATGTAGCCGCCACCGGAGGATGGTTCACATCACCAGCACGCCGTTCACGCACCGGTTCGACGGATCGCAGACCGTGAAGCCAAGATTGGTCGGTGAGTGTCCGATCAGGTCCATCGCGCTATAGGGAGACACGACCCGCGCGCCGGGCGGCAGGACCGCGCACCTCGGATTCCCGAAGCACGCGGCCGGATTGTCGCGGCGAACCAGCCCGTCGAGACGCAGCGTGTCCGTCGTGGTGTTCGTCATGTGCAAGCCATCGAGGCGAGGTTGAAGCTCGACGCCGTTCACGACCATCGCCAGCCGCCGCACCCATGCGCCGATCGTTCCCGTCGCACCCCGAAAATTCTGGGAAGGCGCGATGGGAAAGAGTCCGCTGCTCGATCCCGTCGTGAAGTACTCGAGCAGCTCGCGATTGACCGCGCGCACGACGATGCCGACCGGGTCGACGAGTGGCCGCAGCTCGCGTGCACTGACGAACGTATCCAGGACGGTGTCCGCCGTGATCACGGACCAGGGGCGGCAGTCAGCGTCGCACGGAAAGAAGCCCCCGAGGAGCATGACCAGGTATCGATGCGAGCCCGCGCTCGACCCCCATGTGGCCGACACATGCACGCCCGCGGTGCGGTCCTTCTGCACGCTCCACTGCAGGATGTCGAAGTCACCAGGGACGGTCGTCGTGCCCTCGGCGGGAGCGCTCGACGCACGCTCCAACGTCACGCGATAGGTCCGTCCCGGCTCGGGCCTGACCGCGAGCGGAATACACCGCGACGGCAGCGCGAACTCCGCGGGCAATGTCGGATTGCCGTACCATTCAAAGCATATGGCACGCTCCGGCAGCGAGTCCTCGGTGGAGCCGGTCGCGACGAGCGAGTCGCCGGCCCACAACTTTCCGGTGATCGGCTCGACGCCTGCCGCATCCTCCACGTGAATCCCATGCAGTGTTCTCGTCGGATCGAGGATCACGAACGCGGTCAGCGCGTGCGACTCAGGGGGTGTCCGCACGCGCATCGGGTCGTCGCAACCCGTCGCGGCGCAGAGCGTCAACGCGAACGTGAGCAGGCCGAGCGGCGCTCCCCCGACGATTCTAGAACCTGATGTCGGCACCGATCGATGGGATGACGGTGAAGGGAAGGGAAACTGGACGAAGCACCAGCCCTGTCGGCACAGGGTTGTCGTTCGGTTCGTAGATGTTCTCGGCGCGATAGTAGATGACGTTGCGTCGTGCCATCACATTCTGAACGACCAGGTACGGCTCGATGGTGGTTGGGCCGACGCGGAAAGGGCGCCGCAAGCCCAGGTCCACGCGCGCGTGCGTCGGCATGTGCACCTGTTCCGTCGACCACGAAGGCACTCGGCGCAGGAGGTCGATGTCGATCCCGCCGAAGACTGGCGCGATGCGTGGCGCGCGAGTCTCTCCCGCGAAGGGCCAGAATGCGGCACCGCTGGCGGCGCTGACGCGGGCCGATGCGAACACGCCGGCGCGCAGATGCGCCGCGACGTTTGCGTCCAGCACGTGACGGCGATCCGTGACCGCGTCGTACGACGCGCCGGAGCGCGCGTCGGTGAAGCGCGTTCGCGCGAGCGTGTACGACAGCGATCCGTTCAGTGCTTCTCCGTAGCGGCGATACAGGAGCTCGAACCCTTCGCTGCGTCCGTCATCGAAGCTCAACGTCGAGAGGTCTCGTGTCCCCACCGGCCGCCAGTGCGGCACGTCCGTGAACGTCCGCGTATACGCGCCGACGCTTACGCTCCATTCGCGACCACGCGGCCACATGCTCACGTCCACCGACAGGTGATCGGAGCCGCTCACCGGCGTTCCGAGCGGATGCACAAACCAGAACGGCGGTCCCGGAAGCGTCGTGCGCTCGTCACGCAGGCCGGAGACGAGCTGATGATCGCGACCCGCGCCGACCGTGAGCGCCGTCGCTTCGAAGACCGGGATGCGGAGGCCGAGCCGCGGCTCGGCAAGCCACGCTGACCGGCGTGCGTCGTACGTCACCCGAACGCCTGGAGAGAGACGCAGTGTCCCGAGCAGCGCTTCGCCCTCGAGATACGCCGACGGCTGGACGAGTCGATCCGAGGCCGCGCCGGAGAAGTAGCTGCCGTTTGTCTCCGTACCGGTGAGACGCGCCTCGTGCACGGTGGCGTCGACGCCCGCGCGGAGCAGTGATCCCGGAACGCCGCGAGAGGCTTCGGCTCGGGCCCCCGTCGCCGACAGGCGGTTGCGCGTGCTCGTCGAGGAATCGGTCGGCCCCGCGTCGAGCCGCGAGCGGTACTCGCTGCGCCAGACGTTCGTGCTCCCGGTCCACGCCCCGAGCCGGCCGCGCCACTGCGCCGCGACGACTGCATTGCTCCAGGATGATCGCAGGTCTCCTTCGGCATCGCCGAAGAAGAGGTCGAACGCGTCGGTGGATGCGAACGCCGACACACGCAGCTGGTGGCGTGCGGTGTCGGCGTTGGATACGACTGCGTGCACGTCGCCGAAGCCGAAGGGAAGGTGCGCGGGATCCACGGCTCTGGCGAACGTTTGCCGTGCGGCAAGCATGTAACCGACGTCCTTCGCGAGCGTGCCGTGCTGCGAGACGCGTCCGTCGACGACGCTGATCCCTGCCTCCGTCTCGCGTGGACCGCCGCCGCCGCGATCCTCCAGCTCGAGCACGGAGCTGAGCGCGCCACCGTATCGCCCGGGGCGCACGGCGCGAAAGAGATCCACCCGCTCGATGGCGGCAGGGTTGAATGCTCCCGCCATGCCGAAGGCGTGGTAGGCACCATAGACCGGCGCGCCGTCGAGCAGAAAGAGGTTCTGGTCCCCAGCTCCACCTCGGACATAAAGCTGCGCATCGAGCTCGTTCGCCGGCGTCATGCCCGGCAGCGACTGCAATGCTCGCATCACGTCGGGTGCGATGGGGATGGGCATCGAGGCGATGCTGGCGCGCGACACGGTGCTCGTCCCCGGGATCCCGAACCGATGATACAGCTCCAGCGCGCGCTCCTTCTCTGAGCGCGCCTGGAGCGTGTCCCGGACGTCGATCTCGCTGAGGCGGTGCACGCGACGGTCGAGCTCGACCTCGACCCGAAGCACACCGGCGGACGGGACGCGCACGATGATCTCGTACGGCCGGAACCCCGGCGCAAAGACGCTGAGCCGCTGCCGGCCGGCGGCAACGTCAGCGAAGCGAAAGCGCCCGAGTGAATCCGTGAGCGCGAGCTGCTCCTGCACGTGGATTTCCGCGCCCACCACTGCGGCACGCATACTGTCGCCGTAGACGGCGCCGGTTATCGAGCCGGGTCGGTCTCCCGGTCGCTGCGCGTCGGAGCTACGCGTGCACAGCCCCAGCGTCGCAGCGACCAGGACGGGAACACGGCGACGTAAGAGGCGCGTCTTCGTGAGGCGGAGGCGCATGAAGAAGTAATGCCGCCCGGCACGGCATTATTACAGACCGGAGGTGCCGGGACCCGTGTAATATTGCCGGCGTTACCGGCATTTGGATGTTGATGCCACACTCCCATGAATGCTGACGCTCCTTTCGCGCATGAGCCGTGACGCCGATCTCGTAGCCGCGGTGCGCGCCGGCAACAGCGACGCGCTGGGCCGGCTCTACGAGCAGCACGCGGACATGGTATTCGCGCTCGCCGTGCGCATGACGGGCTCGGAGGCGGACGCCGAGGACGTGCTCCAGGACGTGTTCGTGGGTCTTCCGGAAGCACTGCGCCTCTACGAGGAGCGGGGCACCTTTGGCGCCTGGCTGAAGCGCGTCACGGCGCGAACGGCGCTGATGCGACTCCGCTCGCAGCGCCGGCTCCGCGAAGAATCGCTGGACGCGGCCGGAGCGCTCGCGGGCGAGAGCCTGCCGATCACGGACGCATTGACCGCGCGCGCGGCCATCGCGCGACTGCCGGACGCACTGCGGGTCGTGTTCGTGCTCAAGGAAGTCGAGGGATATGCCCATACCGAGATCGCTGCGCTGCTTGGGATCACAGCGGGCGCATCAGCGGCGCGTCTCTTTCGCGCATGGCAGGCGCTGCTTGGCGGGGAGGTCCGCCGATGACACATCCGCCTTTCGATCGACTCAGGGCCTTCGCGACCGGTGACGCTGAGCCGCACCGGCAGAAGACCGCGCGTCATCTCGAGGCGTGCGCCGGCTGCCGCCAGACCGTGACGCGCGTGCGCGACCTGCTCGTCACGGTGCGAGCCGATGCGCCGCGTCCTCCGGCGGGCGCGCTCGCGCGCATCCGGGCTCGGCGTGCTGCCGGCGAGCGCGTCATCCTTCCCGTGGTGGAGCCGGACGAGCGTCGCCGCGGTGATCCGCGACTGCGCTCGGCGCTGCCCTGGGCCGTCGCGTTCGTGCTCGCGAGCGCGGGGCTCGCTGTCGCCCTGCCGGGCTCACCGTTGCGTGAATGGCTGCGATCGCGCGGGGCATCGAAGGCGCGCGTCGATCGCGTCGCAACTCGCCCGACTCCCGTCAGCTCGAAGGCTTTGCGGGAGGGCGTTGCGGCTGATACGGCCGTCGCCGGAGTGGCCCTTCCTTATATGGGTCGTGACCTGGCTGTGATTATCGCTGTTCCCGCGGAGTCACTCGTGGTGATCGTGCGACTCACTGACGATGGTGAGCTCGAGGTGCGAGGCTCAGGTGGGGCGGCTGATGCGGTGTTCAGAATGCGCGGCTCGACCGTAGCGGTGTCCGGCGTCAAGCACGGCACCGTGCACGTCGACGTGCCTCGTATCGCGCGCCGCTTCGAGCTGCGCATCGGCGGCCAGCGGTATCTCGTGAGCGAAGGCGGCTCCATGCGCGCCTTGGCGGACGCGGATAC
>DATBRO010000169.1:0-27068 GCA_036560265.1 Gemmatimonadaceae bacterium
CACGCGAAGCAGCACGAGCGCGCCTCCGACGACCAACACGCTCGCCGAGTGTCCCAAACCCCACGCGGCTCCCACGAGCGCTGCACCGCGAGCAGACCGTCGGTGCGCCACGATCGTGCCGATCGCCGCGATGTGGTCCGCGTCGGTGGCGTGGCGCACGCCAAGCGCGAAGCCGAGTACGAGGGAAGGAAGAATGGTCATGCGGCGCTGCCGGATTCGCGAGGAATTGGCTTGGCGGGTTTGCGGGTTTGCGGGTTGCGGGGTCGGCGGGGCTGGCGGGGTTGGCGCAAAGATAGCCCCGTGTCATCTTCCACGCCCATGCCGCGTTTGATCGCCGCGACGCGCCAGTTGTCGGGCGCGCTGGCGCTACTTCTGCTCCCGTCGCTGGCTAGTGCGCACACGAGCCTGCGACGCAGCGCACCTGCCCGTGGGAGTCGGCTCTCCGTTCCGCCGACGCGTATCGCGCTGTGGTTCACGGCGCGGCCGCAGCTGGGGTTCTCGAGAATCCGGCTCGTCGGACCGTTCGGTGACGTGCCGCTCGATCGCCTGGTGGCGGACACCGGAAACGCCATCTACGCGAACATCCCGGGCACGTTGTCGGCCGGCCAATACACCGTGGAATGGCAGACGGCAAGCGCGGACGGTCACGCCATTCGCGGTGAAATCGCTTTCGCGGTCCTCGGCGCAGCGCAATCGCTTCCTGGAGCGACGCCGACCGTCCCGGAGCAGCACGCGCCCGAACCGGAAGCGCAAGCGGGCGACACCGAGTATCACACCGCGCGCTGGATGGAGTTCGCCGCGCTGCTCACGGTCCTCGGCGCATTGGGTTTCCGGCACGGCGTGCTGCCCCCGCTGGCCGCGCGCGGAGTTCCGACATTCGAGGCAGGGGAACGCGCTCGCCGCATCGGGCAGAGCGCACTTGCCGTCTACGCCATCGCTTCAGTCATTCGCCTTTACACCGAATCGCTCGCGGTGCACGGAACGGATCGCGCACTCGACCCGGCCGAGGTGCTTGCCATGGTCACGGCCACGACATGGGGCATCGGTTGGCTGTCGGGGGTGGTGGGCGCGACGCTGCTGCTCGTCGGTTGGATCGTCACGAGGCAAAGCACCACCATCGGCACGCCGCTCGCGCTCGCCGGCGCTCTCGCAATGGTGTTGTCGCCTGCTTTATCAGGTCACGCCGCTGCGAGTCAGCACGCTGTCATCAGCGTGACGCTCGACGTGATCCACGTGACCGCCGCCGGAGTGTGGCTCGGTGGTTTGCTCATAGTCCTGGTCGCGGGCCTGCCCGCGATGCGACGGCTCCCGAATGGCGATCGAGACGCGGCCGTCGGTTCACTCGTGAATTCCTTTCATCCGGTCGCTCTGTTCTGCGCTCCGATCGTCGTGCTCGCCGGACTCGGAACCAGCTGGCTGCGGCTCGCCAGCGTCTCGAACATCTGGCCTACCGAGTACGGGCGGAACCTGCTCTGGAAGATCGCGTGGGTCTTGATAGTCGCGTCGATGGGGATGTACAACTCGATGCGCGCGAGACGACGGTTGGGCAGTGCTGAAGCGACGACGCACTTTCGGCGTACCGCGACCCTCGAGCTCTTGTTCGCGTCGGTGGTGCTCGCCGTGACGACCGTTCTCGTCACGACGCCAGTCCCAAGCGAGATGGCGGGTCTTCCATGACGATAACCGCGAACGCGAAACCCATGTCGCTCGAGGCGATGTCGCCGCCGTGGCCTATCACGTTCGACGACGTGCTGCAAGCACGCGAACGACTGTCGCCATTTCTCACGCCGACGCCGCTGCGACACTACCCGTTGCTCGATCAGCTGGTCGGCGGCGGCACGTCCCTGCTGATCAAACACGAGAATCACCAGCCGACAGGGTCCTTCAAGGTTCGCAACGGACTTTCGTTCATAACCGGGCTCACCGCTGAAGAGCGCGAGCGCGGCGTGGTCGCGGCGTCCACCGGCAATCACGGCCAGGGCATCGCGTACGCGTCGTCGCTGCTCGGCGTCCGCGCGACCATCTGCGTCCCCGTCGGCAACAATCCGGAGAAGGGCGCGGCCATGCGCAGTTGGGGCGCGACCGTCGTCGAGGAGGGGCGCGACTACGACGAATCCGTCGAGGCCATGTTCCGGATTGCCCGAAAGGAAGGAAGGGCCATCGCGCACTCGACGAACGACAAGCGCGTCATCACCGGCGCCGCGACGATGTCGCTCGAGATGATCGAGCAGTCCGGCGGACTCGACGCGATCGTGATCGCCGTGGGCGGTGGATCGCAATCGGTGGGGGCTCTCACCGTCGCCCGCGAGCTCGCTCCCGATCTCAAGGTGTACGGCGCGCAATGCGCTGGTGCGTCCGCGATCCACGACTCGTGGCACGCCAAATCCCCGCTGAAGACAGCGGGCGTGGATACGTTCGCCGAGGGCGTCGCGACGCGTCAGCCATACGCGCTCACGTTCTCTACGCTTCAGGAAGGGCTCGCGGGTTTCATCACGGTCACCGACAAGGAGCTCGCGGAGACCATCCGGGTCATTCTCAAGCTCACGCACAATCTCGTGGAAGGCGCGGGCGTGCTCGGCGTCGCGGCGTCGCTCAAGCTGCGCGATCAGCTCCGCGGCAAGCGCGTCGGCGTGATCTTCTCCGGCGGGAACATCGATACGACGGTGTTGCGGAGAATCCTGAATGGCGAACTCTAAAGAACAGGGAATTGGGAATAGGGAATGGGGAATAGGGCAACAACGACGGCGGGATAGGGAAAGGGAAAGAGATAGGGAATAGAGGAAATCGATTGGTGGCAGTAATCGGCGAGCGCGCGACATCCTGTGGAATGCAAAAGGCGCCGATTCGCGACTATCGCGATCTGATCGTGTGGCAGAAGGCCATGGACTTGGCGCTTGCGTGCGAGAAAGTCTGCGTCGAGCTGCCCTCGAGAGCGTCCAGCGTGGCGACACAAATCAGGCGCGCCGCCGTATCGATCCCGGCCAACATTGCCGAGGGCAATGGGCGCTTCTCCCGCCTCGATTACATCAAGCACCTGTCGATCGCGAATGGATCGGTAAAGGAGCTCGAGACCCACCTGGAGTTCTCAGCTCGCGCTTATGGCAGGACCCCGGCCATCGAATCCGCGCTAAAGCTCGCTGTCGACGTGAGTCGTCTGCTCGCCGGCCTTGTCCGAGCGCTGAGGGGAAAGAGAAAGGGAATTGATCTAGGAAGTTGACAATTCCCTAACACTTTCCCTTTCCCTATCCCGCCGTTGTAGTTGCCCTATTCCCTAATCCCTATTCCCAATTCCCTGTTCCTACGAACCTTTTCGTCGGTTCGGGCTGTCTTAGACGACATGCGCCTCGAGAGCCTCAAGCAGGACCTCGCCTACGCCGTTCGCGGTCTTCGAACCAAGCCGGGATTCGCGATTGCGGTGATTGCCACGCTCGGACTGGGGATCGGCGCGAACGCCGCCATGTTCGGTATAGTCGACCGACTGTTGTTCCGACCGCCGCCGCTCATGAAGGATCCGGAGACGGCGCATCGCGTCTACAACTATGAAACGTTCCGCGGGAAGGAACGCGCCGGCAGCGTTGGTCGGTACGCCCGGTTCGTGGACTACGACACAATGACGCACTCGTTCTCGGCCATGGCCGGTTACAGCCGGCCAGACCTCGCCGTCGGCGTGGGCGACGCAGCGCGAGAGATGGGCATCGCGACCGTGAGCGCGAACTTCTTCAGTTTTTTCGATGCTCCGCCAGCGCTCGGCAGGTATTTCACGAAGGGCGAAGACATGCCGCCGGCGGGAGAGCCCGTCGCCGTGCTGAGCTACCCGATGTGGCAAACGCAGTACGGCGAGCGACGCGACGTGCTTGGAACCAAGCTCCAGATCGGTCCCATCGTGTACACCGTGATCGGCGTGACGCCCGCCGGATTCGTAGGCTTGTGGCCGGACCGACCGCCCGCCGCATTCATTCCCATCACGAGCTTCGCGGCGGGCACAGGCTTCAAGGGACGCGACGGTACTAGCTGGTGGAAGACATATTCGTGGGGCTGGATGCAAGTAATCGTGCGCCGCAAACCTGGCGTAACGATCGCTACCGCGAATGCCGATCTCACGAGCGCATTTCTCAAGAGCTTCGCGATGCAGCGCATCGAGCAGCCAGGCTCGACGCCCGCAGAACTCGCCCGACCTCACTCGATCGTCGCATCGATCCTCAGCGAGCGCGGTCCCAACGCGTCGAGCACGGGCAAGGTGGCCACCTGGATTGGCGGCGTGTCCGTCATCGTACTGCTCATTGCGTGCGCGAACGTCGCGAATCTCCTGCTCTCGCGCGCCCTGCGTCGCCGGCGCGAGATTGCGTTGCGCCTGGCGCTCGGCGTTGGCCGCGCGCGGTTGCTCTCGCAACTTCTGACCGAAACCATGGTCCTCGCGCTTCTCGGCGGCGTCGCCGGACTTCTCCTGGCGCACTGGGGCGGGGCGGTGCTCCGCGCGAGCCTGCTAGATCGAAGCGAGGCGGCGTCGGGATTACGCGATCCTCGCACGGTGCTCTTTGCCGCGGGAGCCGCCGTGGCTGTCGGGCTTCTCACGGGTCTCGCGCCAATTCTTCAGGCAGCACGGGCAGACCTCACCGCCGATCTCAAGGCAGGCACTCGCGAAGGGACGTACACGCGCTCAAAAGCTCGGGTCGGCCTGTTGGTTCTTCAGGGCGCGCTGTCAGTCATCCTGCTCGTGGGGGCCGGGTTGTTCGTCCGAAGCCTGAACAACGTGCAGGCGACGCGACTTGGCTATGACGTCGATCCCGTGCTGCTCGTGAACTTGAACATGCGCGGACTCCAGCTCGACAGCGCTCGGATGGTCGAGCTTCGTCATCGGCTGGTTCGCACCGCGAAGAGCCTTCCCGGCGTCGCAAACGCGAGCCTGCAGGATGCGATTCCCTTCTGGAGCATGTCGAGCAGGAGCCTCTTCGTCGAAGGCATTGATACGGTGAGCCGGCTGGGCCAGTTCGACTTCAACAAGGTATCGCCGGAGTACTTCTCGACGATCGGGACGCGGATCATCCGCGGTCGCGGTATCAACGATGGCGATTCGCAGAACGCGCCACTCGCAGCGGTCGTGAGCGAAGCCATGGGGAAAGTTCTCTGGCGCGGGCGGGATCCGATCGGGCAATGCATGAAAATCGGCGCGGATACGATGCCATGCTCGTATGTCGTGGGCATTGCCGAGAACATCAAAGAGCAGAGCCTTGGCGCTGATTCGGGCTACTACTACTACGTGGCGTCGGCGCAGGTGAATCCGCAACGTGGCGGATTGTTCGTGCGGGCGCGCGGCAACGGCGCGGATATGAAGGAGACAGTGAGGCGGCAGCTGCAACGCGAGATGCCAGGAGCGTCGTATGTGGTCGTGACGCCGTTCAGCGAGGTCCTCGGATCGCAGAAGCGATCATGGCGTCTGGGCGCGACGATGTTCGTCGCCTTTGGAGTCCTGGCGATCGTGCTCGCGGGGATCGGGCTCTATAGCGTCATTGCGTACAACGTCGCTCAGCGGACGCACGAGTTGGGCGTGCGAGTCGCGCTTGGCGCGCAGGCTCGCGATGTGATCGAACTCGTCGTGGTCGACGGCCTCCGGCTTGCTCTTGTCGGTGTTGCGATCGGAACGGCCTTCGCGCTCTGGGCCGGCAAATGGGTGAAGCCGCTGCTCTTCGACGTCTCGCCAAGGGATCCGTTGGTCTTCGTGTTCGTCGCCACGGTGCTCATCGCCGTGGCTACAGCGGCGAGCTGGTTTCCCGCTCTGCGTGCCTCACGCGTCGACCCGAACGTGGCTCTCAGGGCGGAATGACGTAATGAAATTGGGAATCGGGATTAGGGAACTGGGAATAGGGCAACTACAGAAGCGGGAGAGGGAAAGGGAAAACGTTTAGGGAATTGACCACTATTCCCTAACGCTTTCCCTCTCCCTTTCCCGCCGTTGTAGTTACCCTATTCCCAATTCCCTAATCCCGATTCCCCGTCTCACGAGACCTTTCGCGTCTTTCTGCGGAGGAAGTCCATCAGGATGAACTGGCCGAGCGTCATCGTGGTGGTGAAGTATGCTTTGCCGCGACAGATCTCGGACACCTTCTTCACGAACTCCACAAGCGCGCGGTCGCGCGCGAGCATGAACGTGTTGATCATGATGCCGCTGCGACGACACAGCGCGACCTCGCGCAGCGTCTGCGCGATCACCGTGGTGTCGAGCCCGAACGAATTCTTGTAGATCTGTCCGTTCGGCATCGTCAGCGCGCTCGGTTTGCCGTCGGTGATCATGATGATCTGCCGCATGTCCTTCTTTTGCGCGAGCAGCAATCGGCGCGCGAGCTTCAGCCCCTCCGCGGTATTCGTGTGATACGGCCCCACCTGCGCCGACGCGAGCGCGGGAAGCGGAATCTCTTCCGCGGAATCGTGAAACAACACGACCTTGAGCGAGTCGCCGGGGAACTGCGTCCGGATGAGATGCGTGAGCGCGAGCGCCACCTTTTTCGCGGGCGTGAACCGATCCTCGCCGTACAGGATCATCGAGTGCGAGCAATCGAGCATCAGGACCGTCGCGCACGAGGAGCGGTACTCCGCCTGATGCACCATGAGGTCGCCGTACTCGAGATTGATCGGAACCGAGAGGCCTTCGCGCGCGATCGCATGTTTCAGCGTCTCGTTGACGTCGAGATTCATCGTGTCGCCGAACTCGTACGGCTTGCTCCAGCCATCGGTTTCGATGCCGGTCGCGAGATACGGCGTGTCGTGGCTCCCGAAGCTCGACTTGCCGAATGAGCCGAGCAGATTGCGCAGCGTTTTGTAGCCGAGGAAGTCGACGCCTTTCTCGGTGAGCGAAAACTGCACGTCGCGCGCGGCCGCGCGCGCCATGCTGCCGGGTCCTTCCATTTGTTCATGGCCCGCCGGCATCTGCGGCGCTTGCGACACGTTCAGGTATCCTTCCTTCACCAGCCGCTGCACGAGATCGTCCAGCAGTTTCGCCAGCTGCGCCTGCGCTTCCGGCGACCCCTCACCTCGCAGTGCCTGCAACATCTCCGGCGTGAACTGATTCGACGCCATCAACGCGTCGATGATCGCCTGCCGCAGCGCGTCGAGCGAGCGGTCGTTCTCGTCGCCGAAGTCGAACCCGAAGTGCGACGGATCGCCGCCACCCGCGAACCCCGACTGCAACAGAAAGTCGGCGAGCTTGTCGAGCAACGCCTGTAGATCGACGGCGTCGGCGAGCTCCGGGCTGAATTTGGAGTAAGTGTGTGCGCGCATGCTTTAGGAGCATACGACCGCCGCCTGCGGCGGACAACTGCCGGCTACGCCGGACAACAGTTTGAGCCGTTCTCCGCGGCGCAGCCGCGGCAGTTCTAACTTTCGTTGTGCCGTCGCTCAACCCGTTTAGCGTCCTCGCGCGCCACCGCAATTTCCGCCTGTTCTGGTTCGGGCAGACGCTGTCGCTCATCGGAAGCTGGATGCAGAGCATGGCGCAGGGATGGCTCGCGCTGGAGCTGACCGACGACGCCTTCCTCGTCGGCCTGGTGGTCGCCGCGGGATCCCTGCCGGTCGTGCTGTTCTCGCTCCACGCGGGCGTCCTGGCCGACCGGTACGAGAAGCTGCGGCTCGTGAAGATCTGTCAGTCGCTCCTGCTCCTCGAGGCGGCAATGCTGTGGTGGTTCACCTGGAGCCATCACATCTCGATTGGTTGGCTGCTGGCGCTGGCGACGTTCCAGGGCATCGTGAGCTCGGCGGAGATTCCGGCGCGACAGTCGATGATCGTCGAGCTGGCCGGTCGCGAAGACCTGCCCCAAGCGATCGCGCTGCAGTCGAGCGGCTTCAATCTCGCGCGCATCGTCGGGCCGGCGCTCGCTGCCCTCGTCATCGCAAAGCTCAGTATCGCGTGGGCGTTCGGCTTGAACGCCTTGAGCTATCTCGCCGTGTTGGTCGGTCTCTTCATGGTGCGGCTGGAGCCCTGGCAGCCCGCCGCGCTGCTCGTGCGTCCGCTCGACGCAATTCGCGAGAGCATTCGGTATATGCGCAGCACACCGATAGTCGCCGCGCTCATGAAGCTCGTGACCGTGTATTCGATCCTCGGAGTGCCATACCTCACGCTCATGCCGGTGTACGCGCGAAACCGGCTTGGGCTCGATGCGAAGGGCTACGGACTGCTTCTCTCGTGCGTCGGCATCGGCGGATTGTTTGGCGCGTTGGCTCTCGCGGCGCGCGCGGGTCCGCAGCCGGGAAGCAAGACGCTGCGTCTTTCATCGTTCGCATATCCGTTGATCCTGCTCGCGCTGGCCGCAGTGCGAGACGCACGAGCCGCCTACGTGCTGCTGTTTTTCGCCGGCATCAGCATGATCGCCAACGGCGCCGTGTCCAATGCAATGCTCCAGCACCTGGTGCCCGACGCGCTCCGGGGACGACTCATGGCGGCGTATTCGTTCGTGGTCGTGGGCCTCGCGCAGTCGCTGGGATCGTTCCTGGCTGGGATCGTCGCGAAGGCCTTAGGCGTGCAATGGGCCATCGCGCTCGGAGCTGTCGCCATGCTGGCGTACGCGCTTTACGCGTATCGACAGCCCGCGCTGCGCGTCACAGACGCCCGGCCCGCATAAAGGCTGGCTCCGGCTCGCCGGCGGCACTTTTGGGCGGATTTCACGTAGTGTAGGCCATGTATTCGACGTGCCTGTTCTGCAACGAGGACCTCGGCACGAACGAGGTCATCGAGCAGTTTCCGATCGGCCGCCGACTCGCGTTCGACGCGTCGAAGGGGCGGCTGTGGGTGGTGTGTCGCAAGTGCGAACGCTGGAACCTGACGCCGCTCGAGGAACGCTGGGAAGCGATCGAGGAGTGCGAGCGGCGCTTTTCCGGCACGCGCCTTCGCGTCTCCACCGACAACATCGGCCTCGCGAAGCTACGTGAAGGGCTCGAGCTGGTCCGCATCGGGAATGCGCTGCGCCCCGAGATGGCGGCTTGGCGTTACGGCGACCAGTTCGGGCGGAGACGTCGCAAGTACATGCTGCTGTCCGCAGCCGGAGTCGCTGCGGTCGGCGGCCTCGTCATCCTGGGACCCGCGACGGGAATCATCGCCGGCGGCGGCTGGGGCTCGTGGCAGCTCCTCAATGGACTTCACAACGCCTACCAGAGCCGGCGCGTTCGCGCGCGGATTCGACTGCCGAACAGCGAGACAGTTATTCCGATTCGCAAGAGGCAGCTCGAGAAAGTGTCCGTCGTCGGAACCGATGACGGTTGGGGTTTGCGGGTGCCGTTCCCGAAGAGTCTCAGAGAGCCGTGGTCGTGGCGTCGCAATCGTGACGACGACGTGGACTATCTTCGCCCGACGGACGCGACGTTGTTCACCGGCCGTGACGCTCTTCGCGCGGCGTCGAAACTCCTGCCGGCCATCAATGAGAAAGGCGCCCGGCCGGTCGAGGTTCAGACCGCCGTCCAGCTGATTTCAGATGTGGGCGATCCGTCGGTGCTGTTCCAACGATATGCGGTCGGACCGACGTTGCGCGCGCGAAGCGCATCCGTGGCGCCGCGTGGTCACGTCCTCACGAGTCTTCCCAAGGAAGTGCGCGTCGCGATGGAGATGGCGTCGCACGAGGAGCAGGAGCGGCGCGCACTGGAAGGCGAGCTCGCGCTCCTCGAAGCCGCGTGGAAAGAGGCGGAAGAAGTGGCGCAGATCGCGGACGACATGTTCCTGCCGGAATCGACCAGCGCCCGCCTCGAGGAGCTCAAGCAGGGAGGCTGAAGCGCTCCCTCGCGGCGGCGGCGACAACGTTCGCCGCCGTGTCGATGCCGAGCCGGCCCGTGTCGAGACACAGATGGTAGTTCTCGAACGCTTTCCAATCGCGTCCCCAATTGCGCTTCACGTATTGCTCGCGCTGCCGGTTCATCTTCTCGACTTCGTGCTCGGCGTTCGCCGGGTTCACCCCACGGTGCGCGATCGCGTACTCCACGAGGGCCGGCATCGCCGCGTAGCAGAACACGTGCAGCGCGTCCGGACGGTCAGCCAGCATGCACTGAGCGCCGCGTCCCACCAGCACCGCGTTCCCTTGTTGAACCGCTTCTTCGATGACGCGCTTGGTCACGTCGACGATTCGCATCTCGGCCGTCTCCGTGAGCGACGCGTCGGCGACCGGCATTACGAATTCCGGCGTCGACATGCGCAGCGTCGACACGATGCGCTCCGAGAGCGAAGGCACCCGCTCCTCGAGCGAAGAGACTTCGGCGCGCGAAACGCCGAGACGCTCGGCCACCGCGTCGACGACGGCGTTGTCGAGCAGCTGCCATCCGAGGTGGCGCGCGACGCGCGCCGCAACCTCCGAGCCGCCCGACCCGAACATGCGCGAGACGGTGATGATCACAAGCGGATCGACGACGTCGCGTGATCCGCCAAACCGGCCGCCGCGTCCGTAGCGGCCGCGTCATCGAGGCGGAGAACACGAACCTGCTCCACGATCTCGAAGCCGAGCGAGTCCCACGCGGCCGCGGACGCTTCGCGCGTCCCGACATTGTGCAGTCGCATCTCGGTCAGGCCACGCTGGTGGCACCAGGCGCGCGCCCGTTCGAACAGCTCGCGAAGCACGCCGCGACGCCGGTATTCGGGCCGAACGTAGACGGACGACACGTAGCAGTATCGATCCGGGATCAGTAAGGGCGACGACGCCGACTCCACGCACCGAATGAGTCCGACCGCGGAGTGACTTTCCTCCGCCAGGAACATCACCTCGTTCTGCGAGTCCAGCTGTTGTGCGAAGATCGGACGCGCGCGCTGCTCGGCGTCGGGCCGCAGCCGGCCATAGATCGGGTGCTCGCCGTACTCGCGGAGGAGCGCGATGCGAAGGGCGATGATGGTGTCGAGATCTTCCGCGGTCGCTCGCCGGACGCTCACCCCACACCGCCTCCGAACAGATCGTTGGGGCGGCGCCGCGGCTCCGGCGTCGCACGTCCATACTCGCCCGCTTCGTTGCGCGAGATCCGCTTGCGCGCGACCAATGCTTCGAGCGCGAGCTCGCACGCCGATACCGCCTGAGCAGAGTCATCCTCGGCGGCAAGGCCGGTGTCGTGCACGATCCGCAACAGCCCCGGCACGACTTCGAATCCGCGATAGATGAGCTGCGACTTCGCGTCCTCGTCCACCTGAAGCGCGCCGCCTTCGTCGAACCACATGATGATGTCGTCGACGTTGACGCCACCAGCGCGCTCTTGGAACGTGATGTCGGCCGCACGCCGAATCAGCTCCTTCGCGATGGTCGCACCGCCGACGAGCTCTCCCTCGTACTCGAGCTCGATCTTTCCAGTGATCGCCGGCAAAGCGGCGTAGATGTCGGAGACGCGCGGCACCACCTCTTCGTCTCCGGCGGACACCGTCCGGCGCTCCGCGTTGGAGATGACGTTCTCCATCACCGTAATTGGAAGTCGCTGCGACACGCCGGAGCGACGATCGATGCGCCGATCCGTGCGCGCTTCGAACGCGATGCGCTCCACGAGCTCGGCGATGAAGTCCGGGACGCGCACCGGACGATGGCCGCGCTCCGCCCACGCCTCCTGCTTGGTGATCTCCATCCCCAGCGGCACCGTCTGCGGGTAGTGCGTCTGGATCTCGCTGCCGATACGGTCCTTGAGCGGCGTGATGATCTTGCCGCGCGCGGTGTAGTCCTCGGGGTTCGCCGTGAACACCAGCTGCACGTCCAGCGGAAGGCGCACGGGATAGCCTTTGATCTGGACGTCGCCCTCTTGCATCACGTTGAACAATCCCACCTGCACTTTTCCGGCGAGGTCGGGAAGCTCGTTCAGCGCGAAGATGCCGCGATTCGCGCGCGGTAGCATGCCGTAATGGATGGTGAGCTCGTCGGAGAGGAGATGTCCGCCGCGCGCGGCCTTGATCGGATCGAGATCGCCGATCATGTCCGCGATGGTGACGTCGGGCGTCGCGAGCTTTTCGACGTAGCGCTGGTCGCGATGCACCCACGCGATCGGCGTGTCGTCGCCCGCCTCGTTGATGAGAGAGCGCGCGAACTTCGAGATCGGAGAGAACGGACTGTCGTTCACCTCGCTCCCGGCGACGATCGGCATCACGTCGTCGAGCAACGAGACCATGGATCGGAGGATGCGCGACTTCGCCTGACCGCGGAGGCCAAGAAGTATGAAGTTGTGCCGCGAGAGAATGGCGTTGACGATCTGCGGCATCACGGATTCCTCGTAGCCGATGACGCCCGGGAAGAGCGGGCCGCCGGTGCACAGGCGCGCGAGGAGATTCTGGCGCATCTCGTCTTTGACCCCACGCCGGGCGCGATCAGAGACGCCGTAGGGGGATTGCTTGAGGGCACCGAGTGTCTGAGGCAAGTGCTTCATGGTCGAATGGTATCGTCCTGCTCGGGGAATGGGGAAGAGGGAAGGGGGAAGGGTTTAACTACAAAGGCGGGAAAAGAGAAAGTTGACGGGGAAGGGGAAGGGGAACTCTTGGAATACTATGATGCGCTGGCATCGCCGCTTCCTGTCACATTGTGAACGTGACGAACAAACCTATTCGCGACTATCGCGACATCATCGCATGGCAGCGCGCTATGGATCTGGCGGTGATTGTCGACGTGATATGTGATCGACTGCCGAGAAAGTCCTGGGAGCTTGCCTCGCAAATGCGGCGCGCGGCCAACTCAGTTCACTCGTGCATCGCTGAAGGCAACGGTCGATTCAGTACGGCGGATTATTTGCGACATCTCGCGATGTCCAATGCGTCACTCAACGAGTTGGAAAGCGATCTGTTCTTTCTCGAACGCCGCGAAACACAGCTCGATGCGGTGCGCCAAGCGCTGCAACTCAGCGTGGAAGTCCGCCGGCCACTCTGGGGCCTCATCAAAGCGCTGAGGCGGAAGGGCAACGAGAGTTAAGCGGAACGAAGTGTGTTCCCCTTCCCATTCCCTGACCGCTTTCCCCATTCCCGGGGTAGTAGTTAAACCGGTCCCCGTTCCTCTTTCCCGGTTCCCCAGTCGGTCAGTCGGCCAGACTCACTTCAACCTGGTTATCGTAGAAGACGGGGCCGTGCCCCATATCCGTTTCCCGCTGGCTCGTCGTCTGATTCGCATTTGCCCCGTCCTGCGCGAGCTTCCCCCACCAAATCGACGGCGCCCACACGACGCCTTCCTTGATCGTCTCCTCGACCCGCGCGACGGCGGTGAACGCGCCGCGATCGTTGTGAATCGCCACGCGCATCCCCGCGCCGATCCCGCGACGCTCCGCGTCCGCCGGATGGATGATACACTCCGGCTCCCGCGCTGCTCGGCGCAGCGAGTCGATGTTCACGAACGTGGAGTTCAGAAATTGGTGAGCCGGTGATGAAATGAGCGTCAGCGGATATCGGGCGACGAGAGGCGCATCGCGCTCCGGCGACTCGTACGGTGGGATGTACGTCGGCACGGGATCGAGTCCCATCTCCTTCAACCGCTCCGAGTAGAACTCGCACTTGCCGCTCGGTGTGAGAAACTCCCCGTTCGCGAACGGCAGGTACGGCGTGGGCACGTTGAGCCGCATCCACCCGCGCTCGAGCAGCCCGTCCACGGTGACGCCGCGGAATTTCTCGTGACTCGCCGGAATCGTCTGACGGATGAGCGTGAGGTCGTCGTCCTGCAATGACTTCTCCGTGAGCTTCATGCGGCGCGCGAGCAGTCGGAAGATCTCGCTATTGGGCTTCGCTTCTCCGAGTGGCTCGATGGCCGGTCTGTTGAGTGTGAGGTAGTGATGTCCGTAGGACAGGTGAATGTCCCAATGCTCGAGCTGCGTCGTGGCCGGCAGAAGGATGTCCGCCCAGTCGGCGGTGTCGGTCTGGAAGTGCTCGAGCACGACGGTGAACAGGTCTTCGCGGGCGAGACCGCGGAGCACGACGTTGCGATCGGGCGCGACCGAGGCGGGGTTCGAGTTGTAAACGATCATCGCGCGCACCGGCGGACCGCCGACGCCGGCGTCCCGCGTCGTGAGCGCCTCGCCCAATCGGATCATGTTGATCGTGCGCACCGGCGGCGAGAGATCCGGCCGCTCGAGCCTTTGTTTGTCGAACGCGAAGTTGGCGCTCGTCGAGAGCTGAACTCCGCCGCCTGCTCTCCTCCAGTGCCCGACGACCGCAGGCAAACATGCGATGGTCCGCACCGCCATTCCACCCCCGGCGTGCCGCTGCAGGCCGTAATTCACGCGAATGAACGCCGCGCGCGACCGGCCGTACGTCTCTCCGAGAGAAACGATTGCGCTCTCCGGCAGTCCGGTGATCGTCGCGACGCGCTTTGGCGGGTATTCACGCGCGCGCTCACGGAGCTCCTTTTCGCCAAGCGTGTGCTGCGTGAGGAACTCGCGATCCTCGAGTCCGCGCTCGAAGATCACGTGCATCATACCAAGCGCGAGCGCGGCGTCCGTTCCCGGGCGAATCGCGATCCATTCGTCGCATTGCGCCGCGGTGCGCGTCCGAATCGGATCGATCGCGATCACGCGCGCTCCCTTCTCGCGCGCGCGAAGTACGAACGGCCACATGTGGGGGTTCGACGTCAGCGTGTTCGTTCCCCACAGAAGAACGAGGTCGCTCTCCGGGATTCCCTCCACGTCCGCGCCGATGTTGGCGCCGACAGTCATCCGCATCCCGACCGTGCCCGGCGTTGAACAAATCGTGCGATCCAGCTTCGACGCACCCAGCGTGTGAAAGAAGCGCCGGTCCATCGAGTTTCCTTGCACCGAGCCCATCGTGCCGGCGTACGAATATGGCAGGATGGCCTGCGGGCCCTCCGGCGACTGCCGAATCGTATCGAGTCGTTGCGCGATCTCGTCGAGGGCCTCGTCCCAGGTGATGCGCTCGAACTGACCGCGCCCTTTGGGACCGACGCGGCGCATTGGATGAAGCAGCCGGTCACGATGGTACGTGCGCTCGACGTACCGGTTCACCTTCGTGCAGAGGAACCCGTTCGTGAACGGGTGGTCGGGATCTCCCGCAACGCGCACGGCTCGGCCGTCCTCGACCGTAATGAGCATCGCGCACGTGTCGGGACAATCGTGCGGGCAGGCGCCTCTGACGACGACAGTTTCAGGCATCGAGCGAGATCCTTACGCGTGGCTTGATGGTCCAGCAAAATCGAACGAGCTGAAAGGAGAGAGGCGTTTTCTCATACCCGGTCGAAGCTGTTATCAGACTGTAATTTGCGACCGCCGGACTCTCTTGACACTCCGCCCCGGAAACCTAAGTTACACGCCGCCAAGGCTGGCCCGAGGACCCCGAACGCGTGCAACTCTTTTGAGCAACGTTCGTGATGGTTCCCAACTCTACAAAGGAGAACTGCATGAAGCGTCTTGCTCTCGTCACCGCGATTGTTGCGGTCGCAGCCTGCTCGAAGGCTGACAACACGCCGGCGGCGGATACGACCACGCCCGCGATGGCCCCGGCGCCCGCGCCGACGGCGATGGATACCGGCATGAAGATGGATACGACGCACAAGATGGCAATGGACACGGGGAAGAAGGCCACGAAGACGAAGGCCACGAAGACCAAGACCACCAAGACCAAGTCGAAGACGAAAGGCTAGCTCTTCGGGTTTCTTCAGCCAGTGATCCGGGCGCGACTCAACGTCGCGCCCTTTTCATTTTCTCGCGCGACTCTTTCCACCAGCGGAACGCATCGGGGACACCGACTTCCGGGCGCACCGACGGCTTCCAACCCAGCTCGGCGCGAGCGCGCTCCGATGAGAACGGATTGTTCTCCGCGAGGAAATCGACGGCTGAGCTGCTGACGATGCTCAGTCCTACACGGCGCGCCAGCCATTTCGCGGCGAGCAGCGCTCCTCGGGCCATGCCCAGCGGCATCGGGATCAATATCGGACGCTTGTCGAGTCCCACGCCCGCAAGCTCGAAGAACCGGCGCACCGTGACGTCGTAGTCGTTGGCCAGGTTGTATGCTCTTCCGCCGGCGATGTCGCTCGTCGCCGCCAGTATCGCGCCCTCCGCGACGTTTGCCGCGTGGACGACGGACATGGTCGATTGGCCGCCGCGCAGCAACGGGATCGCCGCGCGCCTGATGACGACCGCGATGCGCGGGACGAACTGGCGGTCGCGTCTTCCATAGATGACGGTCGGCCGCACTGCCGTCGCCCAGACGCGCCCCTGCGCGTGCGCATCGAGCACCATCGCCTCGGACTCGCGCTTCGAGCGTGGATAATACGCAGTGTCCCGAAGCGGACCGAGAACGGTGTCCTCGTCGGTTTTCTCTCCGCGCCTGGCGGCGTGGTAGCGTGCCGACGGTCCATACACCGCGACGCTGCTGAGCTGAAGCAATCGAGCCCCCGAGCGCTCCGCCGCCGTGATGGCATTGCGCGTTCCCTCGACGTTCGTGACACGATACGCCTCCCAGCCCCCGCGACTCGTGATGGTCGCCGCGGTGTGGAAGAGCGCGTGGCACCCCGCCGCCGCGCGCGAGAACGATGCTTCGTCCAGCACGTCGCCGGGGACCAACTCGACGGCGTCCGGCAACGCGTCCTGCGCACGCTCCGGCGAGCGCACGAGCGCGCGGACAGACCAGCCGTCCGCGATGAGGCGATCCACGATGTGCGAGCCGACCAGTCCCGTGGCGCCTGTAACCAGCGCGATGGACACGACTACTGCGTCGGGAAGGGAAGCGCGACGACGTCGACCTGCGTTTCGCCGGCGTCGGAATCTCCCGCCGGGTCGGCGCTCCAGCGTGCCATGAGCTGCGCGCCGTTCTCCACTTCACGACGCACCATCCCGAGCCCGATGCCGCCGAGTCGCGGCGACGAGACACTGCTGCGCACGTCACCGACGGCTTTGTTGGTCGCGTCGAACAGCGCCGCCTTTGGCGGCGGCGGCGCGGTGCCCGATGCGCGCAAACCTCGCAGCGCGCGATTGACGTGTCCGCGGAAATGCACACGCGCGACGACTTCCTGTCCGGTGTAACAGCCCTTGGTATAGGAGATCGCGCCGAGCTCCTCGAGATTGGCCTCCTGCGGGATGGTCGCGTCGTCCATGTCGATGCCCCATTCGGGACGTCCCGCTTCGACGCGAGCGATCTCCCACGCGGCGAGTCCAGCGGGCGTGGCGCGCGCCGAGACTGCGGCGTCCCACACGTTCTGAAACGCGTCGGCCGACATGAACAGGTCGTATCCCTCGACCTCGAGATCGGGCGAGCGCATCACGATGATCGTTGCGCCATCGCGCGACACCGTGACGTGCGAGTATGGCGGGAGAATGGCGAGCGCGCTGTGGCCAACGCCGGTGATCTGCTCGACGACGTATCTCGCCTGCACGCCGAACACGCCAAGCGATAGCAGCGACGCGGACTCGTCGGTGTACTTGGACAGGCGTGGATTCACGTATTTTCGAACGACGGCCAGCCAACCGTCACGCGCACGCGGTGACGCATCCGTGAGAAAACCGTCCTCGAGCGCGACGATGCGCAGGTCGGCGACGACTTTTCCTTTCGCGGTGAGGGCGGCCGCGTACTGCCCTTGTCCGGGCGTGAGCGCGGTGACGTCGTTCGTGACGAGCCCGCTGAGCACGTCGCCCGCCTTCGCGCCCGCGAATCGCATGCGAACGCGGTGGCTGCGGTTCACGACGATCGCGCGACGACGCAATGCCTCGTACTCCGCGGTGACGCTGGAGTACGTGAGCACGACCGGCTGGCCGGCGAGATCGATCAGCGCTTCGGTCTGGACCATTTCTGCGTAATCTAGCCACTATGTCGAAAGTGAATCCGGATCATGCCGATTGAACGGATATGGCGGATTCTCTTTTTCTGTTCTTTTAATCGGCAGAATCCGCTGAATCCGCCGCATCAGGCAACACCTTCGACATAGTGGCCTTTTTCGGCGCGAATCGCTTTCCGTATGATGCGTCGAGAAGATCCACCGGATGCACAGCGCGAGCGTCGCTCCCCCGCCGGATCAATCCGGCGCCGATTTGCATCAGGCATCCGGGATTGCCCGTCGCGACGAGCGTGGACCGCGTCTCTTCGATGCGATCCAGCTTTGGCGCCAACACCGCCGCCGACGTGTCGGGCTCGAGGAGATTGTAGATACCGGCCGCGCCGCAGCAGAACTCGGCGTCGACGAGCGGAACGAGCTTCACGCCGGGAATCGAGGCGAGCACCGTGAGCGGCGGTGCGCTGATCCGCTGCGCGTGCAGCAAATGGCACGGCGCGTCGTACGTGACCGTCACTTCGAGCGGCCCGCCCTCGACCGGGCCGGCGTCCGCGAGCAGCTCGCTCACGTCGCGCGCGCGGCCTGACATGCGCGCGGCCCGCGATGCCCACTCCGGATCGCCGGCAAGGAGCTGGCCGTATTCCTTCATCATCGCGCCGCAGCCTGCGGCGTTCGACACGATGCGCTCCGCGCCGCTGCGCTCGAACGCCTCGATGTTTCTTTTTGCGAGACGGCGAGCCGTCGCGAGATCTCCGGCGTGCGCGTGCAAGGCGCCACAGCACGACTGCCCCTCGGCGTCAACGCACCGGTATCCGTTCACCCGGAGCGTACGCGTCGTCGCGGCATTGGTCTCAGCGTACAACCCCCGCATGACACATCCCTCCAGCATCGCGACGGACGCACGCGACCCTTCAGCTTCCGGCTCGTAACGTCGGCGTGGAACAGGAACCCGAGTGGCCTCGAGCATGTCCAGCGCGAAACCGAAGCGTCCGGGGATGACACGCGCGAGCACCGCCGCCAGGCGGGAACCGCGCATCAGTCTCGCAAACGTCATCGCGATCGCCATGAGACGCGGTCGCGCAAAAACGCCGAGTAGGAGCCGCGCCGCGAACGGCAACGGATGCCGGGCGGTGAGTGTCGCGCGCGTGGCCTCGAGGAGGTGTCCATACGGCACACCGGACGGGCACGCGGTCTCGCACGCGCGACACCCCAGGCATCGGTCCAGATGGCCGCGCACGGCTTCGTCTTCGGTCTTCAGCGATCCCTCGAGAAGCGAGCGCATGAGCAGTAGTCGTCCGCGCGGGCTGTCGTTTTCGTCCTCGAGCACGACATACGTCGGGCAGCTCTGAAGGCAGAATCCGCAGTGGACGCACGCATCCAGGCCGGCGCGCGCTTCCGCGAGCGGCGTGTTGGGGAGCGCGCAGTGCTCCGGCGCGCCGTGCAGCGTGGCTGGATTCCCCGCGGCGGTCATGCGTCCGCGCCGAGGATTCCGGGGTTCAGAATTCGGGCTGGATCGAACGTCTCGCGGATTGCTCGCGCCAGCGCGTCGTTCGCGCCGCGCGAGTCCACGAGCGCCCACGCATTTTCCGGTAGACGCTCCGTAACCACGGTTCCTTGAAACGCCATCGCCGAACGCACGAGCTCCGCCGGTGTCATCTTGGGCGCCGATGGGACGATGACGCGCACGACTCCACGGGCCGGATTGCCGTGCATGAGCGCACCGCCGAGCGGACGCGTGGCCCGGTCCGCGGCACTCCACGTCTCGCCGAAGACGGACGGCAGTTGAGACCACCGCCAGGTGGCGGACGCTGTTGGCTCGGTGAGTCGCAACGAATCCCAGACGCTTTCGTCGACGTCGCGCGGTTCCCCAAATTCTCGCAGCGCCGCGAGCTGCCCGTCGAGCGATTTCTCATTGCCTCCGAGGCGGACCAGCAGCGCCGATTGATCTCCGAGCGCAAGTTGCGTTGCGAGCCGCGCATTCACGAGCTCCGACGCAAGCGGCGTGAAGGGCAGCGCGCGGAGTCGCGTCCCGACTTCGTTCAGCGCGGCGTGCGTGGCGAGTGTCGCGATCGCAATGGTGCGGGTGCGCTCCGGGCGCGCGCGCAGGCGAACGGTGACCTCGGTGATGACGCCGAGCGTTCCCCACGATCCGACGATCAGCCGCGTGAGGTCGAATCCCGCGACGTTCTTCACGACGCGGCCACCCGCGCGGATCACCTGTCCAGTGCCACTCACGAACTCCGCGCCGAGCACGACGTCGCGAGGCAGCCCTTGTGAAAACGAGTGGGGGCCGGCCGTGGCGGTGCTCAGTGTTCCGCCGAGCGTTCCTTCGTCGCCTCCCCACGGATCCAGGGGCAGCCACTGTCCCTCCGGTCCTGTCGCCGCGATGACCTCGGACAATCGCGTTCCCGCTCGGGCGGTGAGCGTCAGATCGCCGGGAACGTACTCGACGATCCCGCGATCGTCGGCGAGCGACAATGTGTCGGCACTTTGAACGGGGCGGCCCGCGGCGAGCCAGGTGCCCGCGCCGCTCAATCGGAGTCTCCGCCCCGTGGAATACGCGTCGCGTACCCGCTCTACGATCATCGAGGTAGTCACGCTCTCACGCTCTCACGCTCTCACGCCCTAACGCTCTCACGCGCACTTCGCGCCATCGACCATTCGCGGCAACTGTGAATCGGCACGACCTTGCCGGGGTTCGCGCGTCGTTGAGGATCGAAGACCCCGCGCAGGTCGCACATCGCTTGCAGCGTCTCGGCCGTGAACAGCCGATCCATGTAGGCGAGCTTGTCCATGCCGACGCCGTGCTCACCGGTGATGCTGCCGCCGGCAGCGATGCACGCCTCCATGATTTCACGCATCGCCGCGTGCACGCGCGAGGATTCGTCGGGATCGTGCGCGTCATACGGGATGTTGGGGTGGAGGTTGCCGTCGCCGGCGTGAAAGACGTTGCACACCCTCACCCGATGCCTCGATGCGATCGCATGGATCTGCTCGAGGACGGCCGGCAGCTTCGTGCGCGGGACCACGGCGTCCTGCACCACGAGATGCGGCGATATTCGTCCCATGGCGCCAAACGCCTTCTTTCGCCCCTGCCAGAGCCGGAGTCGCTCGGCCTCGTTGCGCGCGACCCGAACCGATCGTGCACCCGCTCCGGTGCACAGCGACACGACGCTCGCTACGTCATCGTCGAGTCCCGCCTCGAATCCATCGAGCTCGATGAGCAGAACCGCTTCGGCGTCGATCGGATACCCCGCGGCGTAGATGGAAGCTTCCACGGCGCGAATGGTCGCCGCGTCCATCATCTCGAGCGCCGCGGGCAAGATCCCGCGCGCGATGATTGCGGAGACGGCGCGGGCGGCCGCATCGATCGACGTGAAGTCGGCCAGCAGCGTTCGCACCGCTTGCGGGTTGCGTTGCAGTCGGACGGTGACGTCGAGCGCAACGCCGAAGCAGCCCTCCGATCCCACGAAGGTGCCGACGAGATCGTACCCCGTGGACTCGCCCGCCGCGTTGCCAAAGCAATTGACCGTTCCATCGGGCAGCACCGCTGTGACTGCGACGACGTGGTTGAGCGTGACGCCGTACTTGAGGCAATGCGGGCCCCCGGCATTTTCCGCCACGTTCCCGCCGATCGTGCACGCCGCTTGGCTCGACGGATCGGGCGCGTAGTGCAAGCCGTGCTGCGCGACCTCTCGCGTGAGGACCGTGTTGACGACGCCGGGTTCCACGACGGCGATCTGGTTGACGACGTCGACGTTCAGTATCCGACGCAGACGGTTGAGGCCCAGCAACACGACCCCGTCCGCGAGCGCGCCGCCGGAGAGGCCCGTGCCGGCGCCGCGCGGCACGAAAGGCACATTGTCCCGCGCGAGCTCTCGAACCACCGCAATGGTTTCGTCGCGCGTGCCCGGAAAAACCGCGAGCCCGGGCACCTTGGTGTAGCCGGGCAGCCCGTCCGAGCTGTAGGCGAGGAGCTCGCTCTGACGAGCGAGCACCCGCTTGGGGCCAACGATCCCGGCCAGACGGGATGCAAGTGAGGCGTTCACGGCAGCGGAGCTGTTCACATCTATATAGTACTCACGTGTCTCGTACCGCTGCGTCGAGCACGGCCTGCATCGCCTGGGAGCAGTCCGTCAACCGCGGATCGGGACGTGCTCCAGCCGCGAGCAACAGCCGCGCAACCTCGGCATGATTCGCTCGCGGATTGCCGCAGTTCCGTGATCCGTGACAGCACCAGCTCAGCGGCGTGCCCCCGTACGTCGACTCCCGCACCTCGATAAGCGCGCGCCCGGCGGGATAGCGAAGAATCGCCGCGACGCACTCGACGGAGCCCTCCCAGGCCGCACAGTGCAGCGCATTCCCATCGGTCGGGCCGGTCACGCTCGTCGCCGCCGGATCGAAGCCGAGCTCCAGCATCAGCTCGACGGCGGGAGCGTTCGCCGCCCAGGCTTCGTCGGTGAGTCCCCGCCGGTCAGCGGGTCCGAGCCTTTGTACGATGCCTGGATGCGCGCGGACGATGGCACGTGCTTCGTCTTTGCGTCCGAGGTTGCATGCGAGCAGCAACTGTTGCTCGGGGGACGCAAATTTGCGCATCGCCTCCAGCGTCTCCGTCTGCTTGAACTTCGCGGCAACCAGGAGTGGCGACACGTTTGTGCCGATGGTCCACTGGTAGATGTGATAGCTGCTCGGGGGCTTCTCGCCGTACTCGCCCTGCGACGTTCGCAGCGAAAGGAGCGTGGCATCCGCTTGCAGCATTGCGTGCACGCGATCGGAAAGACCGAGCGCCGCCGCGAGAAAAATGTCGGCGGACGCGCCGCGCTCGACGAGATACTTCGCGAGCTCGGCGCGCGACTCCCCGGGACGCTCCACGTCGCCGAGCATCCATTGCGCGGGCGTCGAGCGGTGATCGACGTCGCGTGCATCGGGATCGGCGCCTGCTTCGAGTAGCAGGTCGACGACGCGACGCGATCGCGCGAAGTGGAGGGGCGTCTGACCGTCGCCACCGCGCTCGTGAACGCGCGCTGGGTTTTCCACGAGCATTCGCGCGAGCAGGTCTGGCCGGTCGAGATTGGCGGCCGCGCAGGCGTCAGGCTCCGCGCCCGCGGCGAGCAGGCGCTCCGCTGCCGCGCCACGCGCGCTGTGGAGCGGGTGGAATCCTCCTGCCCACCAGCTGCTCCGTCGATTGGGATCGGCGCCGAACTCGAGGAGGACGTCGACCAGCTCGACGCTCCCGTTCCCGGCCACGCTTGCGAGGGCGGGCGAGTCGAACGAGAAGATCGGGTCGTTGATCGCGGATCGCAGCTCTTGGTGTTGCTGTAAGAGCCGGCGCAGTCCTTTTGCATCGCGGTCCCGCACGGTTTTCTGGAAGCGCTCGATCGGGGGAATCTTGTCGGCGGCGACGTTCTCGATGTGCTCTTTGAGCTTGCGCCAACTCGAGAATCCATATTCGCGCGCAAGCACGAACTGCGCGTCCGCCAGCACGATCCTCTGTTTGTGCGGGAGCTCGGCGCGCACGCGCTCGCGAGCTTCGACATCGCCTCGTTGGAAATCAGCGAGGAGCTCCTTCGCGAGCTTCTTCTGCTGGTCGAGATCCGGGCGCGCGGGAAGCGCGCGGCGAAAAGCCGACATGGTAACCTCCTTCGTTTCAGCCGGCGTCCGCACAGCGGCCCGAAAGAGGTCAATGCGATCGGGCATTCTCTACCCAGGTGGGCGCAGCCCTTTCCGCGGACCGGAAGCGTCCAGAACGCTCTGTCCGGAACGTATGGGGTCCGTGTCACGAGACAAGGGCGCGCGCATCCTGGCCCGCATCGAAAGGAGTCACTCCGGCACGACGAGCTTCAACGCAGCGGGGCCGAGCTCGTAGCGCAGCGGCGAGTCCACCTTCACGATTTCGCCGTCGACGGCGACCGTCGAGTGTCGTTGCTCGATCCGGCACTCGCGGACGAGAAATGCGTCGAGCTTCGGCGTCCGCGAAACCGCGCGCGTTCCGCGGGCCGCGGCCTCGAAGGTGAGGGCGAGGAGTCGAGCACGAGTGCGTCCGCGCACGACCATCACGTGTAGGCCGGACCTGCCTCCATCGAGGCGATTGCCGAGCGTCGGCAGCTTCAGCTCCCGCTGCCCGACGCCGATGAACACGATCGGCGTCTGATACAGCCGCTGCACGCCTTCCGTTTGGAACCAGACCTTGAAGGGCCGCATTCGAACAAGGGTCCGAACCGCAGAAATCGCGGAGGCCATCCAGTACCCCACGCGATGCTCGAGTCTTTCCCGAACACGGACGAAGTTCGCGTAGGCGCCAACGGAGCTGGTATTGAGGAACAGCCGGCCATTCACCCAACCGACGTCGACGCATCGAATGCGCTCTGACATCGCATTGGCGCACGCGGCGTCGAGGTCGAGCGGGATTCCGTAATCACGCGCGAAGTGGTTCAGCGTACCGGCGGGGATGACCACGAGCTCCACGCCGGTGCGTGCAACGGCCGCAGCCGCGGCTGAAATAGTGCCGTCGCCGCCCACCGCAGCGACGCGCGTAGCGCCTTCGTCGATCGCTGTCTGGACCGACTGGGTGACCCGGTCAGGCACAACGTCCCGCACGTCGAAGCACCCTGCTTTTCGCAGCGCACGGTCCACTTCCTCGGCGTTGCCGGCGGTGGGATTGACGAAAGCTGGGATCACGCCGCGCCCTTAGAGCAGGTACCATGCAAAGGCCCCCGGCGGTATCGCCGAGGGCCGATTGCCAGCGGATGCCGAGCGCCTAGGCTGCCCAGAATCCGCAGAGGGCCCGACCATCGGGGCTCTCGCGGAGCTTCTCGAAGGCGCGCTCCCGTATCTGCCGGATGCGCTCGCGCGTAACGCCCATCAGCGCGCCGATCTTCTCGAGCGTCATTGCCTCGGAGCCTTCCTCGAGGCCGTAGTACAGATACAGGATCTTCCGCTCGCGGGGCGTCAGGTATTTGCGGAACACCCGATCGATGAACTCGCGCATCAACTTGTAGTCGGTGCGCTCCTCGATCTCCAATCCGTCAACGCCGGCGAACCGTTCGCCCAGCGTCGAAGCTTCTCTGTCGGACCGGTCGATCGGGGCGTCGAGCGAGACTTCGGTCGCCGACATCTGCTTTGCCGAGCGAATCTGCTCCGGAGTCTCCTCGAGCAGCCGGCTGATCTCGTTTTCGGTGGGATCGCGCTTGAGAACCTGAGCAAGGATGGTTTCGGCGCGCGCGAGCCGAATAAGCTGCGAATTCTGATTCAGCGGGATGCGTACTGAGCGCGTTTGCTCGGCCAGCGCCTTCAGTACCGCTTGGCGCACCCACCACACGGCGTACGAGATGAACTTCACACCCTGGTCCGGATCGAACTTCCGCACCGCTTTCAGCAATCCTTCGTTGCCGATCGCCACCAGCTCAGCGAGATCGAGTCCGTGGCCCTGGTACTTCTTTACATACGAGATGACGAATCGAAGGTTCGCCGTCACCAATCGTTCTGCGGCTTTCTCGTCACCGCGTTGCGCTCGTCGTGCAAGGCGACGTTCCTCAGCGGGATCGTCAATGAGCGGAAGTTTCTGAATGTCTTGTAAGTACTGGTCGAACGCAGAAGAGGGTGAAGAACGGAAATAGCCTCTTGGGGACCGGGTTTCGGTCACTTGCTCCATACACGCCCTCTGACCTCTCGGTCTTTCTTGGAGCGAGCACGCTGGCTCGCGGTAGAGCGATTTGCGGAGGGAGTCGTCACCTCACCGGCCAGCGCCGACCGGGGACGCGCAGGATAATGTCGGCAGGTGGGACCGTCAACGCCGAAGACACGCCATTCTGACCCCCGAATGGCGGCTTTTTGGCCCTATCTGCTGATCTGACAGGGCGTTGCAGGTTACTTCAGGACGTTCCTGGAGGATCCTTCATCTTCGTCCGACTGGTCGCCGCAATCACTCCGATGCCGAGTAGGACAATCACGCCGACCACGATCCACAGGGCCGGCAGATTGAGGAGGTACGCGGCCATAGCGAGCCCAAGGACGAGAATGATGAAGCCGATGATGTACGTGGCGAATGATGACATGGTGCCGATCAGAGCGGGCAATTAGGAGGCCAAGTGAACGGCGGAAATGGGAAATCGGAAATGGAAATGGGTCCGGGATGTCTCGAGGAGCGTCCCGGACCCATTTCCGATTTCCCATTTTCCCATTTCCGCAGTCAGGGAGTTCGCGGCTTTCCCGCCAACGTAATTGTCGGCTCCCGCGGCACGAGCACCGCCGTTCCTTTGCGTCGGCCGAAGATCCGCGCCTCGCGACAGGTCGGCATCCAGATGTCGATCTTGTTGCCCTTGATCTTCAGGCCGGTGTCATCGATCAGAAAACGACCCATGTAGCGCTTCCCCACGTACAACTCGATGTACCGCGACAACGGAAAGAGCTTGGGATCGGTCGCCACGATTCCGGCCCGCACGTAGCGGCCGCGCCGCGTCTGCGTTCTAGTCAAACAATACGCGGTGATCTCCACTGGCACGGGATCACCGTAGCGGGGGGGCGAGTACGCGGCGAGATACCACCGCTTCGACGCGCCCTGCACGATTGCGCCCGGCATGCGCAGGGGGCTTTGCACCAGCACGGGCGGCATCCGAATCGGCGCGGCGTCGCTCTCCATGCATGCGGCGAGAGCCGTCGTGAGCGCGAGTAGGATCGCGCGCAGGGTCGAGTGCCGGGTCGAGTGCGTCGTTCGCGTGACGTTCATGCGCTGAGCGCCTCACGCACGACGGTGTCGTCGACAGGAACCGTCCAGCCGTGATCCGCTCCCGCCATCTCACCGATGCGCTTCGGCAATGCGTACTCCACGCGTCCCTCGCGCACCTTCTTGTCGGTGCGAGTGAGCTCGATGATCCTGGCGATCGGAATCGCGGGCAGCGACGTCGCGAGTCCTGCCGCACGACATGCGCGCTCGATCATCCGCGCGGTGCCGTTCGTCGCGACGCCCATGCGCTCGGCGAGGCGAGCTTCGGCGACGAGCCCGATGGCCACGGCCTGACCGTGCAACGTCTCGAATTCCGTCGCGGCCTCGATCGCGTGACCGATCGTGTGTCCGAAATTCAGCACCCGGCGCAGCCCGGACTCGCGCTCGTCACGCACGACGATCGCCGCCTTTATCTCGACGCTCCGCGCGATGAGAGCGGTCAGCTCCGGCAACGCCTGCCGGCCGGAGAGCGGCCATTCCTCGACGAAGGAGCTGGCGCGCTCGAAGTAGTCCGCGTCCGCGACGACGCCGTGCTTCACGATCTCCGCGAAACCGGCGCGGAGATGTTCGACGGGGAGCGTCTGGAGCAGCAGCGGATCGATCACGACGGCCGCCGGCTGATGAAATGCGCCCACGAGGTTCTTGCCGGCCGGCGTATCGACACC
>DATBRO010000170.1:0-24000 GCA_036560265.1 Gemmatimonadaceae bacterium
GGCGTGGTGACGGTCTCGGCGGGAAACCATGCGCAGGCGCTTGCATGGGCGGCGGGCATGGTGGGAGCCGAATGCATCGCGGTGATGCCCGAAGGGGCCTCGCGCACGAAAATTCAAGCGACGGAAGGCTACGGCGGGAAGGTCGAGCTGGTGGGGGGCGAGCGTCAGAAGGCATTCGATCGCGCGCAGGAGATCGCATCGCAAGGGCGCGTCATGGTCCATCCGTTCGAGGATCCCCGCGTTGCCGCCGGACAGGGAACCGTCGCCCTCGAGTTGCTCGAGCAATGCGAGGAGCTCGGAACCGTCGTCGTTCCAATCGGCGGCGGCGGGCTGATTTCCGGAATGGCCGTGGCGATCAAGAGCGTCAAGCCCGGCGTCCGTGTGATCGGTGTCGAGCCGGTCGGCGCCCCAACCATGCGCAAGAGTCTCGACGCCGGAACGCCACAGAACATTTCGCCGAATACGGTGGCTGACGGCCTGGCCGCGCCGATGGTGGGCGCGATGACACTCGACGCAGTGCGGCGCTATGTCGACGACGTCGTACTCGTCACCGACGAAGAGATTCTCGCGGCAATGCGTGACCTGCTCGGCTACGCGAAGCTCGTCGTCGAGCCGGCGGGTGCCGCCGCCGTCGCGGCATTGCTGACCGGCAAGATTCCTGTCGAACGAGGGACACACGTCGCCGCAGTCATCAGTGGAGGAAACATAGATCTGGATCGGTTGAAATCCCTTCTCTGAAGTCCCAGTAAGGGAGAGGGAATCCAAGTCGTGAGCCCGTCAGTGCATCAGTCTCCCAGCCCGTTAGTCACTGCGGAACTGACCGGCTGAATGACTGGCCGGCTCAGGACTTGGATCCCCCTTCGCTATCTGAGACTCTCCGCTCGGAGAATCTTCCCTGAACGCGAAGTATGTGAAAAACAGCCATACTCCCCCGACCAGCGCGCCCCCAATGACGTCGGTGGGCCAATGCACGCCGAGGTACACACGCGAGAAGAGACTCACGACTAGAAGTGGCAGAATGACGTACAATGGCCAGCGCCATCCCTTCACGCGGTGGACAATGATCGCGAACGTAATGAGGACCGCGACGCTCGCGATCGCGTGGCCGCTTGGGTACGCGGCCCAGCCGTACCAGCCGCGCCGCGGAAGGATGTCAGGCCGGGACCGATCGTAGAGGAACTTCAGCGCCGGGTTCAGGCTGAAGCTGCCAAGCTGCACGACCGTGAGATAGACGGCGTCGTGATAACGTTTCTTTCGAAAGACGAGCCAGAGCACCGTCGCCAGGGTAAGCGGCAGTAGCGTGATATTGGTGCCGAACCAGGCGAGGAGAATCAGCACGCTATCGGTCCACGCGGGCAGTCCTCCTCGCAGCGCCCGCAAAAAACCTCGTTCCCATGCAAGACCGTCGTGCCAGTCGCCGAACGAGAGCAGCCAGCGCGCAAACGCCATTCCTGTGAGAAAGGCGAGCGCGTAACCTGCGACGACCATCAACCAGCGCTGGCGCCACCATGCACGTGAGGCGGTAAGAGCGTCGGCGCGTCTGGACGCCTTCACACCCTCACGCTCTCACGCTCTCACGGCACTCCAGACACACCGGCTCGGCGAGCGCGATGTCGACCACAAGTCTCCGGATGAAGCTGCCGTGCAGATGCGCGTTGCACAGCACGCGACGACAACG
The DNA here is from genome assembly GCA_036560265.1 of Gemmatimonadaceae bacterium. Taxonomy (GTDB): domain Bacteria; phylum Gemmatimonadota; class Gemmatimonadetes; order Gemmatimonadales; family Gemmatimonadaceae; genus DASPMP01. The sequence continues at coordinate 1,679 of DATBRO010000170.1, forward strand.
CGTGCATGCTCCCGCGCGGCTGAGATCCACGGGGAGCCTGCATTCCTCGCACTCCGTCCAGAGATTGGACTGACGGAAGACGCGAAACGGCGATGTCACGGTTGGCGCGAACGCTGCGGGCTCAGCGCTTTCGATCCAGGCGGCGGAGCGTCCACGCGACGATTGTGGTGCAGCTGCTGCGGCCTGCCGGCTGATACTCCGCCGGCGTGGTGGTGCCGCTGTAGACCTCGATGGCGCCGAGCTCGTGCGGCTTGATGAAATCGTCCACGTCACCAGGCTCCATCTGCTGCCACTGCGTGCCGTCGAGCCAGATGTTGACGCAGCCGCCCTGCGGATCTCTCGAGCTCTGGATGACCTGCCGGTTGCTGCCGCCGCCTGCCGGCGTGATGCGAATTCCCGGCGCAGAGCGGAGAACGTCGCTGAAGTTCTGCGCGTTACGCTGTTGGATCTGATCGCCGTCCATGTACCACCCCTGCCCGGTGCGCTTGCGCCGCTGGAACCCGATGTCGTCGAGCGCGCGTTCGCGCTGCGCATTCACGCGCACCGCTTCCAGCACGGGAACGAAGTTCTCCATTGCGATCGTGACGCGGCGGGGGTCTCTCGATGCGAGATCGACGGCTTGCTCGACGGGCGCGTACCCGAGCAGACGCACCGACACCGTTTGCGTACCCGGCGGCAAACTGTCGAGGATGAATTCGCCCGTCGGTCTCGTCGTCGCGGCACGCGTGGTTCCCTCGAGCTGTACCCGCGCGCCGACGAGCGGCTGCCCCGCCTTGTTCAAAACACGCCCGGTGAGTCGTGCAGAGCCCAGAACAGTGGCGCGCCGCACGATCTGGCGCGAAGAATCCGACGTCGACGCGGCCGGCACGGTGACGACTTCGGCCGGCGCCGCGATGCTCATGCTTCGCAGCGCGAGCAGGTCCTGCCCAAAGCTGAGCGGAATGTCTCCGCTCGTGAGGGGCCCGCGAATCACCTGGAGTTTTGCATCGATCTCCGCCGGCAGACCACAGATTCGATACGTGCCATCCTTTCCGACAATGGCCTCACGCACCCGCGGTGCGCGACGCACTCCGCCGGTGATATCCAGCTCATACCAGACGAGAGAGACTTTGGCGCCAGTCGCTGGGATGCCACTGTCCGCTTCGCGGACGCGCCCCATGAGGGCCGCCGGACCTCGGGAGCGCCACGCCGCCGAACAGACCATTTCGATCAGCGCCTCGGACGACGGAGTCGCAAGCTCCAAGGCTTTCGTCTCGCCCGCCGCGTACGTCTCGACGTCTGATCGCAGGCCGACGCCGAGTGTGTCGAGCACCGGATGCTCGACGCGCAGTCGATGTGGTCCGGGCGGAATGCCCTCGATGTGAAAGCGGCCGTTCGCGTCGGTCGTGGCTTCGATCGTGGTTGTATCGACCTGAACGCGTGCGCCGGACAGTGGACGGAAACGGACGCTGTCGTAGACCGTCCCGATGGCGTTGGCGGCAGCGCCGGCAACGGGCGCATTCTGCGCCTGTGCCATTGAGGCAAGCGCGGGCGCCAAAAGCATCGAAAAGAGGGTTAAGGCTCTCACAAATAGAATGTTACACCACTGACGGCGCTTCAGCCCAGGGGCGAAACGAGGAGTCTCGCCGCCAGTCATTCCTAAGGGATTTATCCGTCGGTATTTCCTAAACTTCGGGAGCTGATGCGCCGAGACTTTGAAGTGACCGATCTCCCGCCGGGCTCTGCCGGCGTCACTGAAAACCGTGAGCCGATGAGAGACAGCGCGGTGCTGGAGCAAACCAAGCGTTTCGTGTACCGACATTTCGAGCGTCTGCTCGTATTGTTTCTGGTCGCGTCGCTGTTGCTCATCCAACAATTCATCGAATACAAGCTCGCCTTTCTGAGCTTCTACTACCTGCCGATCATCGCGGCCGGTTTTCTGGTCGGGCGACGAATGGCGGTGTGGGCCGCGGTGTTCGTCGTGCTGCTCGTGAGCTTTCTCCAGGCATTCCAGGGACTCGGAGGACCTCCGGGGCTTCGCACGGAAGAGCTCATGTTCCTCGTACCGTGGGGCGGCTTCCTGATCCTGACGGGGTATTGCGTCGGCGTTCTCGCGGAGCAGCGCCAAGCCCGCACGGATGACGTGCGCGGCACGTATCTCACCATGCTCGAGCTGCTGACTATTCACGTCGACAGCAGCGACCGGATGCGCCGCGGCCACAGTTATCGCGTGGGCGAGCGCTCGGTCGCGCTGGCGAAGGAACTCGGCTTGACTGACGTGCAGCAGGAAGACCTCCGCGTCGCCGGCCTGTTGCACGAGATCGGCCCACGCGACCCTCGACTCGTTCGCGTGATGTCCGAGATCCCCTCGGCGCGCGATTCGAAGCTCAGCTCGATGCGCAGCGCGCTGCGTCTCGTGGACGAGTACAGCCACTACCACGAAGTAGTGAGCGCCGGTTGGCCCGTGGACGACACGCGGATCTCGATCGGCGCGAAAATCCTCGCTGTGGCGGACGCGTTCGAGACGCTCCAGACGCCAACGCAAACCCGGCAAGCCTTCGCGCCGTGGACCGCGATGGAAGAAATCGAGCGCGGCGGCGGGACCACGTTCGCGAGTGAAGTCGTCAAATCGTTGCGGAAAACGGCGTCGATGGAACGGGCGGAACCAGAGGGCGCAGGCGAGCCGGCGCCACACATCAAGCTGGCATAACAGCAGCTCTCGGCTCTCGGCTCTCGGCTCTCGGCTCTCGGCTCTTGGCTCTCGGCTCTCGGCGCACCTCTTGCCCAGATTTCGCGAGCGTAAGGCTCGCCTCCAGCGGGCACAGCCACCGGAACGAGAGCAATGCGGATTCGAAACGTGGTCATAATCGCGGCCTCGCTGGCGCTCACGCGCGTCGCGGTCGCGCAGTCCGTCGGCAAAATGCTCGGCGACGATTTCAAGAATGCCGGCAAAGACATCGTGGCGGTGTGGGGCTCGCCGTTCGACGCATCGGCGCGCGACTGGACTCTCACCGCGGCGGCGTTCGGGGCGTTCGGCGCATCGATGCTCGCGGACCAGTCGGTGAGCGACTGGGCCCTCAGGAACGACAGCTCCACGTTTTTTCGGGGCATCGCCCCACTGCGTCGCGGCGGCAAATTGTTTTCCGGCAAGTACGTCGTGCCGCCTGTCGCGGCGCTGTATGTCGTCGGCGTCGCGCTCAAGAATCAGGATCTTCGTGACTTCGTGACGGGGTGCATGAGCTCCTGGGGCGCGCAATCGGCTGTGCGAAAGGCTACGTATCTCCTGGTCGGGCGCGCGCGTCCGGACACGACCCCCGAGAATCCAAATAGTTGGAAAATTCCGTCGGGCGGAGGCTGGGAGATGCACTCGTTCCCCGCCGGTCACTTCGCGAACGCCATGGCGTGCGCAACGTACTGGAACAGACGCTTTCACCTTGGACCCGCAGGTCCGGCGGCCTACGCGCTGGCCCTGGCTGTCGGCGTCGGGCGCCTCGCGGATGGAGCTCACTGGACTTCGGACACTGTCCTCGGCGGAATTCTCGGTTACGCGGTTGGAAAAGAAATCGCGCAGCGCAGCGTGGCCCGGCAGAGCAGCCGGACCCTCAACTCGGCGCAGCTCTACCTCTCACCCGAAGCGAACGGGGTGACGATGGGCTTCCGCTGGAGTTTTTAGGCTTTCGCGGTCTTTCCGCTGACGTCCGAAAAACGGTCTTGAAGCTCGCGCACGTCGCGCTCGACATCGCCGGTCGTGGTGAACAGCGAACCGATCTCGATCGCGCGCTTGCCCCAGTTCAGCGCCACCGGCAGAATCGGCACGCGCGCGCCGTGCGCCGCGTGGTAAAAACCGGTGCGCCACCGCTGCACGCGCTTTCGCGTGCCCTCGGGAGCCAGCGCCAGGATCATGCGCTCGCGGCGCGCGAACTCCTGGACGATTCCCTGGACCACGTCGTGCGACGCCGAGCGATCGACCGGCACACCGCCCAACGCGCGCATCGCCGCGCCAAGTGGAAATCGGAACAGCGTGTCCTTCCCGAGGAAGACCACGCGTAGACCGAGGGCCCACTTCGCCGCGATACCGACGACGAAATCCCAGTTGGACGTGTGCGGGGCCACGATGATCACGAACTTCCTCACATTCGGGATCGCGCCGTCGATACTCCAAGCCATCGCCCGAAGCATCCAACGTCCCACGGCCCGGGAGACCGGACCACCGGACCGCGGAATCTCGGAGCCTAGCTCGGGCAGTCTTGCGGCGGCCATGTCCGGAACGTAGGAAATAGGATGGAAGATAGAGGACAAGTAATCATGAACGCCCAGAAACTTCGTGTCATGGATGCTTTCGAGCGCACCGTACGCTCGCATGGACCGAAGCCGGCGCTGCGCGTCAAACGCAACGGTGCGTGGCAGACCATCACGTGGAGCGAATACCACAAGCAGGTGCGCCAGGTGGGGCGCGCATTGATCGCACTGGGAACGCAGCCCGGACGCGGCATCGCCATCATCGGCTACAACTGTCCCGAATGGTTTTTCGCGGACATCGGCGCCATTTACGCGGGCGCAGTCCCGGCGGGGATTTACACAACGAACTCCCCAGAGCAATGCCAATACATCGCGGGCCATTCGGAAGCCGCGGTCGTTTTCGTCGACGACAAGGAGCAGCTGGCAAAGTTTCTCGCGGTTCGCGACCGACTGCCGTCGCTCAAGGCGATCGTTCTGATGCACGGCGACATCCAGACGCGCGGCGTGTATTCCTGGGCGAAGTTCCTCGAGCTGGGATTGAACACGCCTGAGCAGGAGCTCGATAAGCGCGTGGCCGCGCAATCGCCGGACGCCATGGCGACGTTGATCTACACGAGCGGCACCACGGGCACGCCCAAAGCGGTCATGCTGTCACACGACAATCTCACGTGGACGGCGCAAACCGCCGTCGGAATGATCGGCGCGAAGGCCGGCGAGAACATTCTCAGCTATCTGCCGCTGAGCCACATCGCGGAGCAGGTCGTGTCGCTGCACGGGCCCATCGCACTCGGCCTGTGCGTCAGCTTCGCGGAAAGCATGGAGAAGCTGGGTGAATCCTTGCGCGAGGTGCGCCCGGACTACTTCCTCGGCGTGCCGCGCGTGTGGGAAAAGATTCAAGAGAAGATCATGGCGGCCGGCGCGAAAAACCCGCCCCTCAAGAAAAAGATCGCGGCCTGGGCGCGGCGGCAGGGGCTGGCCGGCGGCTACGCTGAGCAGCAGCACGAGGGCAAGCCGCTGCTATATCCGCTCGCGAACGCGCTGGTCTTCAAGAAGGTCCGCAAACAGCTGGGACTCGATCGCGCGAAGATCCTGGTCACGTCCGCCGCGCCGATATCGCGCGACACGCTCGAGTTTTTCCTCAGCCTCGGACTGCCCATTTGCGAGGTCTATGGAATGAGCGAGTGCACCGGACCCGCGACGGCCTCACTGCCGAAGAAGTACCACACCGGCAAAGCGGGATTCTGCCTGCCTGGGGCGGAGCTCAAGATTGCCGCGGACGGCGAGGTGTGCATGCGCGGACGGCACGTGTTCAAGGGCTACTACAAGGACCCGATGGCCACCTCGGAGACGCTCGACGCCGACGGATGGCTGCACTCGGGCGACATCGGCAATATCGACGCACAGGGTTTCCTGCAGATCACCGACCGGAAGAAGGATCTCATCATCACGGCGGGCGGCGAGAACATCGCGCCAGCGCTCGTCGAGGGATACTTGAAGGGCATCCCCGTCGTGAGCCAGGCTGTCGTCATCGGCGATCGTCAGCGGTATCTCTCCGTGCTGCTGACGCTCAACGCCGAACGGATTCTGGTGGACGCCCAATCCTGTGGCAGCGGCGCCAGCGATGCCGAAACCGCGTCCAAAGACGAGAAGTTCCTCGGCTTTCTCCAGCGTCAGATCGACGGCGTGAACGCCCGGCTCGCCCGCGTCCAGGCAATCAAAAAGTTCAAGGTGATCCCCCGCGAGTTCACGATCGAGGGCGGCGAGCTGACGCCAACGATGAAGGTGAAACGCAAGGTGGTCGCGGAGAAATACAAGAGCGAGATCGAGAAGCTGTACAGCTAGTCGTTGCGCAGCGCCTCCACGGGGTTGATGCGCATGGCGCGTCGCGCGGGCACGTAGCTGGCGAGCAGCGTGACCGCGAAGAGCGCGAGCGCGACGATACCGAAGAGCCACGAGTCGTAGCGGTCCTCTTCGGAACGGAGGAACGCCGAGAGCAGGCCGACCGCGCGTGCGGCCAGAATCAGACCGACGGCAATGCCGCTAAGCGCGAGCACGTTCCCCTCTTGTAGAACACTTTGTCGGATGTCGCGCTCGCCCGCGCCGAGCGCGATGCGCACACCGAACTCGCGGGTGCGCTGCGAGACGCTGTGTGAAACGATGGCGTAGACGCCGAGCGCGGAGACGGCGAGCGCGAGCAGAGCGAAGGTGACGAAGAGTGCGGCAATGAAGTTCTGTTTCTCGCGCATCCTGTCGATCATGAGTATCTCGAACATGCGTCGTACGTACGCCGGACGCAGACCGCTTGCTCCATCGGTCAGCGTGTTCTGCAACACCAGCACGAGGCGCGAAAGATTCGTGGTGCCGCGCACCGCGAGGGTAATCGAGGCTCCCTTTCCGACAGGAGTGCTGTCGGCGCCATTCAGGACATAGAGGCCCCCCAGGCGCGGCGCCAGACGCTCTTCAGGGTTAGCCCGATCGAACACTGCCCAGAGGTTCTTGTACTGGACCACTCCGATTACGCGCAGCCAGGGCGCATTCGAGTGGACGTCTCCCATCTTGATCAGCCTTCCAAGCGGATCCGCGCCGGGCCATAGATATCTCGCGGTGAGGTCGTCCACGATGACGAGCGGCTCCGCAAACTCTCCTTCCTGGAAGTCGCGGCCTTTCAGGATTTTCAGCTGAAACGTTCGCAGGTACGAGGACGAGACAAGGCGGTAGCGCCACAGTCCCGTGCCGATTTCTTTGGGTGTGCCGCCGGGATCATCCAGCGAAATGAAGTTCTTCTTCGGCTTCCCGTTCACGATCGTCGCCGCGTCCACCACCGTCTTTAGGGCTCGCGCTCGAGCAACCAGATCGGCAGAGACATCGGCCATGGTGCGGCGATCGGCCGGCCCTCTGGGGCCGATGTTCACCCACGCTTGAATGATACGATCGTAGTGTTCGCTGATCTCGAGCCCGTATAGTCCCGAGGCTGTGCGGAGCAGGAGCGCCGCGCCGACGAGAAGCGCGAGCGCGAGCCCGATTTGCGCGACGACCAGCGCCCCATATTGGCGCCTCGATTTGCGTGAGACGCCGGTGCCCGAGCCGGACTTGAGCAGCTCGTTGATGTCCACACGCGACAGCTTGATCGCCGGCACGAGACCGACGAATCCAAGGCACACGATCGTGGCGATGGCGGCGAACGCGAACAAGCGCCAGCTCGCCTGTGGTCGCACGATAAAATGAGAGAGCGAAGGCGGCACCGATGCCTCCACGAGTTTCATCCCCCAAACTGTGAGAATCAGACCGAGCAGGAGGCCCGCGCCGGCGAGCCACGCGCTCTCGAGAATCAATTGGGCGATGATGTCTGCCCGCGACGCTCCGATCGCGGCGCGGGTCGCCAGCTCCCGTGATCGGGTGATTCCGCGGGCGAGCTGCAGGTTCGCGAGGTTGAAACAGGCGACCAACAACACGGCGAGCACCGCTCCGATGAGCGCGAAATGAAAGCGCTGGAACCGAAAGGGTTCGCCCATGATCGGCCGGAATCGAAAAGCGACGTCGCGCGGACTTTCGCCGGCGAGCAGTGCCAGGCGCTGCGCGACCAGGTCCAGCTCCGCATGTGCCTGCTCGAGCGTAACGCCGGGGCGCAGCCGCACAATGTTGAAGAGCAGCAGCGACATGCTCGACGGCGGAGGAAGCTGCCACATATCTGTATACGCGCCGGGGAAGTCCGCCTCATACGGCAGCAGGCCAATCACAGAGCGAGGCTGTCCGTTGAGGAGAATGGTCGCGGTATCGAAGGTTTCTCGCTCCGGAAAGAGCTGCTTCCAGAGCCGCTCGCTCATGACTACGGACCGCGGCTCCACATTGAGGTCCGCCTCAGACAGCAGCCGGCCAGCCGAGGGCTGGTTTCCGAGTAGCGCGAAGTAATTCGGCGAGACATTCAGGACACGCGCGTCGCGAACGCGCGAGCCCCGCTCCACCATGTTGCTCATGCCGAAATAGTTCGGAACGCTCCGGGTCATTCCCTCGACGAATCCGAGCGACCGCATTGCCTCGTACTTGTCTTGATCGAGTAACCGCCGGCGGAAGTCGCCGTAGTACGAGAGCGCGAAGAGTCGCTTCGGCTCGCGGATCGCCACCTTCGGATTGATCAGCGCGTCCAGCACGCTGTACATCGTCGTATTCAGGGCAATCGCGAGCGCGAGCGACAGAATCGCCAGCGCCGAGAAGCGCCTGTGGCGTAGCAGGGCGCGATAGGAAAACCGGACTCGATCCAACGGCAGGCGCATGAGAGGCGACTGTATCGGTTACACGATACAGTATGACAGTGCGCCAGATCTGTCAATGGTGCGTTGGCGGTCTACTGGCTGCCAGCCGCCCGCTGCGGCGATTCCGGCACTCGTCTGAACACCGCACGTCCGATCTCGAGACGCGCCGGCAGTCCGTCCGCGCCGATCACGAAGGTCATGAGCTCCGATCCGTCCCACGCCTGATCGGCGCGAGCGCGAAACGTCTCGAACTGCCAGTGCTCCAGCGTCGCCGCGTACATCGGGCTGTAGCGCAGACGGAGCGCACCGTTCTCGAACGTCACCTTGCGAGTGCCATACAGCGAGTCGGAGTACGTGCCCGCGTATTTCTCGAGTGGCAATGACGGCCGAGTGTTGGCGATGCGCTGCTGCTCGGCGCGCTGACGCGCCGCAATCACCTGCGTACGCGCGTCGCCGTACGCCTTGCGAAGCTCGGCGCTCCAGTCGCGCGGTGGCGCGCCGGTGAACAAGTCGAACGTCTTCAGCATCAGGGCGTGCCGAGCTTCGACGTGGTCGCGGTTCGACAACACGTAGACACCGAGGCGCTCGTCGAGCAGGAGGCCGATGATGGCGACCATCCCATCGATGCTACCAGTGTGAAAGTCGACCTTGCGTCCATTGTAGTCCTGCTGGAACCAGCCAAAGCCGTAGGTCTGCCAGTGGGGACGCGTGAGCCGGGCAGGTATCGGATAGAACTCTGACGCGGGCACGATGACCTGCGGACGCACGACCTCCATGAACGTCCGAGCCTGCACGAGCGTTTTGCCCTCGTACCTACCGCTGTCGAGCACGAAGCGCATCCACTTGGACATGTCGGCGACGCTCGACCACACCGCGCCGGCCGGCGCGACGGGGTCGACGAAACGGTTTCGAATCACGCGCATGGTGTCGTCCACCATGTCGTGCGGTGACGCGACGTTCAGCGTCCGCGACGCTTCGGCGAGGCTCGTGACCGTGCGCGTCATGCCGAGCGGCTGAAAGATTCGCGTGCGAAGGAAATCCGACCACGACATCCCGCTGGCCGCCGCGACGACCTGTCCCGCCACCGCGTACATGATGTTCTGGTAGATGAATCCCGATCGGATGGAATAGGCGGGTCTCACGTACCGCAGCCGCCGGATGATCTCTTCGGCTGGGATGTCGTTGAATGCCCAGAGAAAGTCGGCGTTCGGAAGCCCCGCGCGATGCGTGATGAGGTCACGCACCGTCACCTCGCGCGTGACCCACGGATCCGAGAGCTGAAAGGACGGGAGATGCTTCGTGACCGGATCGTCCCAGCGGACCTTGCCTTCGTCGACGAGCATCGCGAGGGCCATGGCGGTCATCGCCTTCGTCGTCGATCCGATCGCGAAGAGCGTCTGCGTGTCCACAGGCGCCGGTTTTCCGAGCTCGAGCACACCGTAGCCCTTCGCGAACACCACTCGACCGTCTTTAACGACGGCGATCGCAAGTCCGGGCGCACCCCAGTCTTTAACGGCCTGAGCCGTGTATGTGTCGAGGTCGCGAAGGCGCTTGTCACTCTGCGCGAACGCGAGCGAGGGAGTGGTGAGGACTACAAAAAGGAGTGTTCGTCTCATGCGCAGTACATAACGCGCGCACAGCGCACGGTCCAGAACCGCAGCGTTCGCTACTTCGGCGAGTTCGGCACTAGTGGCACGGACCACGCAGGAAGGGCGGCAATTCAGCGACTAGTCAGCGAGTGGCTAGTCCGCAGTCACTCACTTGGAGAGAGATCAAATGGCAGACGTAGTCAACCAGTCTGGGGGCAGCCAGCCGCCGACCGTTGTCGAGACTGGCGGCGGTTCCGGCGCGATATGGGCGGTCCTGGTGATCGTTCTGCTCGCGATCGTCGCTTGGTTCGTGTTCGGACGCGGCACCGTCGGCGGTAAAAACACCAACATCAAGGCGGATGTGAAGGTGGAGACGCCCGCGGCACCGGCTCCGACCAAGACACCGTAAGAAGTTCCGGCCTTTTGCCGGAGAAGTGCCGGCCTTCGGCCGGAGAACCGTTACACAATTCTCCGAGCGAAGCTCGGCAGTTCTCCGTGCGCAAGCACGGCACTTCTCCGCGCGTAGCGCGGCACCCCTCCGCGCGCAGCGCGGCAGTTAACGCAACATCAATTTCGCGATAGTCTGTAACTGCATATTCGACGTCCCCTCGTAAATCGCGCCGATCTTGGCGTCGCGATAGAACTTCTCGACGGGGAAGTCCTTGGTGTACCCGTAGCCGCCGAACAACTCGACGCACAGCGACGTCACGCGCTCGGCGACCTGGGATGAATACAGTTTGGCCATGGCGCCCTCGAGTGCGATGTCGTGCCCGGCATCCTTGAGACGCGCTGCGTTGTACACCATCAGTCGCGCGCCTTCGACTTCGGTTCGCGCCTGGGCCAACTGGAATTGGACCGCTTGAAAATCCGCGATCGGTTTTCCGAACTGATGGCGCTCTTTCACGTAATCGGTCGCGGCGCCTAGTGCGCCCTGCGCCACGCCGATCATCTGCGCGCCGATGCCGATGCGCCCTTCGTTGAGTGTCTCGATCGCGATCTTGTAGCCGTGGCCGAGCGGCCCCAACACGTTTTTCGCTGGGACTTCGACGTTGTCGAGGATCAACTCGGTCGTGCTGGAGGCACGAATGCCCAATTTGTCTTCCTTCTTCCCGACGCTGAATCCGGGGAACTTGCGCTCGACGACGAACGCAGTGATCCCTTTGTAGCCGGCATCCGGATTCGCATTCGCAAAGACGACGTAGATCTCGGCCTCGGCGCCGTTGGTGATCCACATCTTTCGGCCGTTGAGGATCCACGTGTCGCCCTTCTGTTCCGCGCGGGACGCCATGCCGAACGCGTCGGACCCCGACCCCGGCTCGGACAACGCATACGCGCCCACCGTTCCGTCGCTGAGGCGCGGCAGATACGTCGACTTGATGTAGTCCGACCCGTACATGTTGATCGGATAGTTGACGAGCGTATTCTGCACGTCGACGAGTATCGCCGACGACGCGTCGATCTTGCTGATCTCCTCGACGGCGACCGCGACCATGAACAACGATCCGCCCGCGCCGCCTAGCGTCTCGGGCACCTCGATGCCCATGAGCCCGAGCTCGAAGCAGCTCTCGATGAGCGTCTTGTCGAGCTTTCCCGCGTCCTCCATTTGCTTCACGCGCGGACGCACCTCTTCGTCGGCGAACGAGGCGACCGCGTCGCGGAACATGAGTTCCTCATCGCTCAGCTGCGTAAGTGGAGGTCGCGCGGTGGAGAGATCGGAGTGCATGTCTCGAATATACGGAATTCCGCGATGATCTAGACCTTACCGGCGAGGCTGCCCTCGAACACCTGAAGCGCGAGCTCGACTTTCCCGAATGGCGCTGAGACTTGCACGCCCTGCACTTCAGGGCGAACGCGCTCGAACATTTCGCGGGCGATCGCGATGCCCTCCGCGACCGCGTGCTCCTTGGACCTTTCGTTCGCGCGCCGCATCCGCGCGATGATCTCGTCGGGTACCATCACGCCGGGCACTTCGTTGGCGAGGAATTCGGCGTTGCGCACCGAGACGAGCGGCCAGATGCCGGCCACCACCGGGATGCGCACGTGCTCCACCTTGCGTAGGAATCGCTCCAACTGGTCGGGATCGAATACCGGCTGCGTGATCGCGAACTCGGCGCCGGCGTCCACTTTCCACTCGAAGCGCTTGATCTCCTGTGCCGGGTCGATGGCCGCGGGATTCACACCGACGCCGAGGACGAAGCTCGTCGGTTTTCCGATGCTGTTGCCCCCGGGATCCAGGCCGCGATTGAGGTTCGCCACGAGGTTCGTCAGACCGATGGCGTCGATGTCGAACACGGCGGTCGCGTCCGGATAGGGGCCCATCTTTGGCGGATCGCCCGTGACCAGCAGCATGTTGCGCAGGCCGACGGCCGACGCACCCAACAGATCGCTGAGCATGCCGAGCAGGTTGCGGTCGCGGCAGCAGTAGTGTGTCACGGTCTCGATGCCGACTTGCTGCTCGATGATCACGCTCGTGAGGAGGGCGCCCATGCGGCTCTGCGCGCGCGGACCGTCGGGCACGTTCACGGCATCGACGCCGGCGTCCTTGAGCTTTTTGACGTCCGTGAGCATGCGCGTCGCGTCGACGCCGCGCGGCGGAACGATCTCCACGCTCGTGACGAATTGCGCCGTGGCGATCTTGCTGCCCCACTTCGAGCGCTCGGCGAGCGCAACGATCTCCGCGGGCGGCTGAGCATCCAGCGCTCGACGCTTCGGCGCTTCGCGCTCCGCCTGGCGCGAATCGATCGTCGCGATACGCGGCGCGAGCGGACGAACGCCCTCCGCCATCGCCTTGATGTGCTCCGGCGACGTGCCGCAGCAGCCGCCCACCACGCGCGCGCCAGCCCGCACGAGATGCGCCGCGTAGGTCGCCATGTATTCCGGGCTCGCCATGTACATGCTACGGCCGCCGATGTCGCGCGGCATGCCGGCGTTGGGCTGCGCGCTGAGCTTCTTTTTCGTGTGCGGTGCCATCTTCTCGATGGCCTCGAGAATGATCTGCGGTCCCACCGAGCAATTGAGACCGATGATGTCCGCGCCCCAGCTGTCGAGCGAACGCGCGACGTCCTCGGGCGTGGCGCCGAACGGCGTGAGCCCGTCCGCGCCGATCGTCATCTGCGCGATGATCGGAATCTTTGGATCGAGCTCGCGCGCGGCCCGAATGCCCTGCTCGATCTCGTTCAGGTCGCCGAACGTCTCGAAGAGGAAGAGATCAACGCCCCCCTCGCGAAGTCCCTCGAGCTGCTCGCGGAAGTGCGCGCGCGCTTCGTCCACACTCGTGGGTCCGTACGGTTCAATGCGCACGCCGAGCGGCCCGACCGCACCGGCGACGAGCACAGGACGATTGGCCTCGTTGGCGACCTCGCGCGCAAGCGCCGCCGCCGCCCGGTTGATCTCGCGCACCTGCGTCTCGAGGCCGTGCTGCACGAGCTTGAGCCGGTTCGCGCCGAAGCTGTTTGTCTCGATGATCTCGGCGCCCGCCTTGGTGTAGGCGCGATGAATCTTCCGAATGAGATCCGGCGCGCGCAGGTTGAGCTCATCGTAGCACTGATTGATGAACACGCCTTCGCTGTAGAGCATCGTACCCATCGCGCCGTCGAACACGACGATTCGCGAGGGATCGAGGAGCCGATCGAGAGCGGCATTGCTCATGCGACCGCCTCCGCGGCGACCGGATTCGCCGTGCGTACCGCGTAGTACTTCGCTTCCGGATGGTGCACGATGATCGCGGCCGTGCTTTGCTCGGGGATCAGCTGATACGCGGAGGTTAGCACCATGCCGAGCTCGCGTTCCGCGGGAAGGATCTTGAACAGCGTCGCGTGATCCTCGAGGTCGGGACACGCGCCATAGCCCCAGGAGTAGCGCTTGCCTCGTCCAGGCGGCACCGCCAGCTCGTGGCGGATGCGGCGATGCATCCACTCGGCCACGGCCTCCGCGGTTTCGACGGCAAGACCGTGCGCGAAGTACGCCTCGCTGTATTCGCCGGCCGTCTGCAGCCTCTCGAATCTCCGCGACGCCTCGTCGCCGACGGTCACGATCTGGAACCCGACGACGTCCACGTCACCTGATTCCCGCGATCGGAAATAGTCCGCGATGCAGAGGCGCTCGCGTCCTTCCTGACGCGGGAAATGGAACTGCGCGAGTTCCCGCAACGTTCCGTCCTTCGCGTACACATCGGGATCGAACACGATGAGATTGTTTGCGCTCGATAGCGCCGGGAAGAACCCGTACGTGGCGCGCGGCTGGAGCCATCCTTCGCGTTTGGCGGCCGTCTTGAGACGCGCCAACGTGGGCTCGAACACCTCGCGAACCATCGTCTCGTATTGCGGCCCCGAGCCGCGCCCGCCCCACTGCAGGCGATACAACTCGTCGAGGTCGAGCACCTGAAAGACCTCGTCGAGCGGAATGTCGTTGATGGTGCGCGCGCCGAAAAACGGCGCCGTCGGAATCGGATGGTCCGACGAGACCGCGCTGCGAACGCCGGCGTCATCGCCGACCGCGATGTCTTTTCCCACGGTCGTTCGGAGGAAGACGTCTGTCCTGGCATCCTCGAGGTTCTTGCACACGAAATCGTCGCGGTTCGCTGCGTCCTGGAGACGATCCATCGTCTCGAGCCCCTCGAACGCGTCCTTGCAATAGAAGACGCCGGAATTGTACGGACGCTCGCCCTCCACGAACATCGCGCGCCGGCCGAAGCGCCGGTTGATCGCCGCTCCGCCGATCAGCACGGGGAATTTCAACTTGCGCTTGTCGAGCTCCTGTACGCAGAGAGGCATCTGCTTGGAGGTCGACACGAGCAATGCCGACAGACCGATGGCATCGGCGTTCACCTCGATCGCTTTTTCGATGATGGTGTTCACCGGCACCTGCTTGCCGAGGTCGTAGACCGTGTAGCCGTTGTTCGAGAGGATGGTGTTCACGAGTGATTTCCCGATGTCGTGCACGTCGCCATACACGGTCGCGAGCACGACCTTTCCCTTCGTGAACCCTTCGGCTCGCTCGAGGAACTGCTCGAGGTGCTTCACAGCTTTCTTCATGACTTCCGCGCTCTGGAGCACGAAGGGGAGAATCAGCTCGCCGGCGCCGAACTTGTCGCCCACCTCCTTCATCGCGGGCAGAAGGACCTCGTTCAAAACGCGGACGGGGTTTTCGCGCACGCCGGCGGCGTCGAGCGCGTCTTCGATCCCGTCTTTCTTTCTGTGCACCACCATCCAGTGCACTTTTTCGGCGGGCGTCATGCCGGCCGTCGGGTCTTCTTTCTCGGCGCTCGCGCCCTTCGTCTTGCTGTCCGACTTCTCGTAGTGTTCGATGAACAGCTGGAGCGCGTCGGGGCGACGGTTGAAGATCAGATCGTCGGCGAGCGTGCGCTCAGTGTTCGGAATCTCTGCATATGGAGTGACGTGCGCCGGATTCACGATCGCCATGTCGAGCCCGGCTTCCACGCAGTGGTGCAGGAACACGGAGTTCAGCACGGCGCGAGCGTCTGGCGCAAGACCAAAGCTCACGTTCGAGACTCCCAGCGATGTAAAGACACCGGGCAATTCGCGTTTGATCGCCTTGATCCCTTCGATCGTTTCGATCGCCGAGTTGATCCACTCGGCGTCGCCCGTCGCGAGCGTGAACGTCAGGTCGTCGAAGATGAGATCTTCCGGCGCGAGGCCGTATTCGCCGACAACGATGTCGTGGATAGCGCGCGCGACCTCGAGCTTTCGCTCGCGCGTCTTCGCCATCCCGACCTGATCGATGGTGAGCGCCACCAATGCCGCGCCGTGTTTCTTCGCAAGCGGCACGACCTTGTCGATCCGCTCGCGGCCATTTTCCATGTTGATGGAGTTGATGATCGCCCGGCCGGGGACGTGCTCCAGCGCCATGTCGATCACCGACGCCTCGGTGGAGTCGATCATGATCGGCGCTTCGACGCTCATGGAGAGCAGTTTCACGACCTTCGCCATCTGCTCTGCTTCGTCGGCACGCTCGGTCAGCGCGACGCAGACGTCGAGCACGTGCGCTCCGCTGTCGACCTGATCTTTCGCCACGTTGAGTATGCCGTCGTAATCGTCGGCGAGCAGCAGGCGCTTCACCTTGCGCGAGCCCTGCGAGTTCACACGCTCGCCGATGAGCAGCGGCGGCGGCTCCTGGCGCAACGTGGTCGCTCGCATTGCGCTCGAGACGGACGGTGGAAATGGGAAATGGGGAATCGGAAATGGGCCGCTGTTGGGGTCCCATTTCCGATTCCCCATTTCCGATTTCCGCACTTCGTCCACAATTGCAGCCAGGTGTTCTGGCGTAGTTCCACAGCACCCGCCCACGATCCGAACCCCGAACTCCGACACGAACTCGCCCAGCATCTCCGCCATCGGCGCGGGCTCCAGCGGGTACACCGCGTCGCCCGTCCCGGTGTTCAGCGGCAGGCCGGCGTTCGGAATACACGAGATCGGGAGCGTTGCGTGCGACGTCAGATATCGCACGGGCTCGCGCATGTGCTCCGGACCCGTCGAGCAATTGAGGCCGATGACGTCGATACGCAACGACTCGAGCGTGACGAGCGCGCTGGCGACGTCGGTGCCGAGGAGCATGCGCCCGCTCGTATCCAAGGTGACCTGCGCCTGAATCGGCACACGGAGGCCCAAGTCCTTGAAGAGGCGCTCGAACCCCGCGATCGCAGCCTTCACCTCGAGAATGTCCTGCGCGGTCTCGACGAGCAGCACGTCGACGCCGCCCTCGATCAGCCCCTTGGCCTGAGCGTAGTACGTGTCCTCGAGCGCGCCAAATGAGATCCGCGACAGCACCGGATCGCTGCTGGACGGCAGCATCCCGGTGGGCCCGATCGATCCGGCCACGAACTTCGGCTTGCCCGCTTTGGCGTACTTGTCACATGCGGTGCGCGCGAGACGCGCGGCGTTCACGTTGAGCTCGTGGGTTCTCGGCTCGATGCCCCATTCGCGCAGCCGATGCGGCGTCGATTGAAACGTGCACGTCTCGACGACGTCGCAGCCGACGGCGAGGAAGGACTCGTGAATTCCCTGAATGACGTCGGGACGCGTAAGCACGAGGTTGTCGTTGCACCCCTCCAGCGACTTTCCACCAAAATCCTCGGCGGAGAGATGATGACACTGGATGTTCGTGCCCATCGCGCCGTCGAACACGAGCACGCGTTCGCGGAGGGCGTCGAGATATGCAGACTTGAGAGTGAGTGACTTCATGCCGTGCAAAAAGAAAAAGACCCAAACGCATAGCGTCGGGCCGGACGCTTTAGCTGTTTGTTTTACGTGGCCGCAAGTTGCCGTTAAATCGCCACGGGCTCTGTTGTTAGTAGGACTTTAGTTGCTTATAAACGTCACGGCAAGGCTCAACGGCGGAAATGGGAAATGGGAAATCGGAAATGGGTGCGGGATGCCTCTCGATGCGTCCGCCTTTTTTTCAGAACGCCTGCTGCTCCGGCGGCGTAAACCGCGTTCCTCGTCCCGTCGCCCGCACACGCTCCTGCACGTGCGCCGCGAGCGCCATCAGGCGGTTGCGCTCGAGCGGCAGTGTGAGCTCCGCCATCACGGACCGCTGGACGGTGGGCGAAATCGCTGGAAGGTCGTCCGACGCTCCGTGATACAGGACGAGCGCGCCACCGGGCGCCAGCGTTATCGCGAGTGTGTCACCGCTCGCTTCGTCGGCGAGATTGCGGTCAACGACGGCTAGCAGCGGCGGCGCGTCGGCCGCCGCGTCGCGTGCGTCGTGCAAGGACTCCGCTACCTGGGGCGCATAGCCCACTGCGGCGAGCGACTGCGCCAAACCTTCGAGTAGCGCGGCGTCTTCGCCGACCAGCAACACTTTCATCTCAGTCAACCTCTCGACGTGCGTCATGTCTGCATCAACCGTCTGACGCGATCCTCGGTGACACCTTCGAGCTCGACCACCTTCGTCCGCGAGCTCATACCGGCCACAATTGTAACGGCGCGTGTAGGGATACCGAAAGTACCTGCGAGGAGTTCCACGAGAGCTTCGTTGGCCGCGCCGTCGACGGGCGGAGCCGTAAGACGCACCTTCAAGGCGTCGCCGTGCACGCCGGTGACGCGACTATCGGACGCGCGCGGCTGGACGCGAACCGACAAACGCACGCCTGTCCCGGTCGGCTGGATCCGTAACCCGCCCACTACACGCCGAGCACGCGCTGCAGGACCCACAGCAGAAGGAGCGCGACGAGCGGCGTGACGTCGAAGGGGCCCATCGTCGGTACCACCTGGCGAAGCGGACGGAGCAGCCATTCGGTGAGCACGTACGACCAACGAATCCACTTCGACCAGGGCGAAATCTGGAACCAGGAAGAGATGATGCGAACGAAGAGCGCGATCCGGAACAGCGCGAACGCCCACGACAGGAGCAGCAACGCTATGCCCTGCGGACTCTGGATGCCGAGCAGCACGCTTACGAGCAGGTTGCCGATGAATTCCAGAACCCAGATGAGCAACAGTCCGCCGACCACGACCGCCACCAGCGTCCACCACGGCGCGGATGCCGGCTGTCCACCCGCGCGAACGATGCGTCGCTCGACCGGAAGCATCAGTGGGTCGACGAAGCGCCGAAAGAAGCGCGCGATGGGTCCGAACGGATTCAGCTTTCGCGTTCGAACCGCCCAGTCCACCAGCGCAATCACACCCGCGACCAGCGCTAGCCAGAAGAGCACGCTCCGGATGACGTCGACAAAGAGCTTGTATCCGGCGAGAGCCTGGTCCATGACGTGAATCTACCGTGAGAAAAACAGGAGCACGCCGCTGACCAATCCGATCGCCACGACGGCTCCGCGAACGAACTCCTGCGGAACGCGGAGCGCAGTGCGCGAACCCAGGTACCCGCCCACCATCGCCCCTACTGCCATCGCCAGGGCGACCGGCCAGCTCACGAGACTGGTGAACGCGAACATCGTCGCCGCGACCGCGTTCATGCACAGCCCGCCCAGTTCTTGAGGCCGTTCATTCTATGGATGTTGTTCAGGCCCATGAAGCCGAGCGCGGCGAGCATCAGGATTCCGACGCCCGCGCCGAAATAGCCACCGTAGATGGAGACGAGGAACTGGTAGCCGAGGATCGACAGCGGCGGACGGCGACTGGTAAGCGCGCGATCGCTGACGTCTCCGGGCGGAGTCCCCATTGCCTCAGGCGACTGGCGCGCGCGTTCGGCGAGCCGCCGCATCACTGGCCGCTGTACGATGAAGAGTGCGGTCGCGCCGAGCACGAGCCAGGGCACGATGTCCGAGAAACGCTCCGCCGGCGTACGCAGCAGCAGCCAGGCTCCCAGTCCACCACCGAGGAGGCTCGGTACCGCAAAATGGAGCGCCCACCGTCGCGATCCGCGCAGTTCCTCTCGATAGCCCCACATGCTGCTGATCGAGCCAGGCCAGAGCGCGACCGTGCTGGTCGCGTTTGCGTTGATCGGCGGCAGCCCGAACGCGATGAGCGCCGGGAACGTCACAAGCGTTCCAGCACCCGCGATGGCGTTCATGGCACCGGCGATCAGCGCCGCGACCACGACGAACGCCAGCCGAATCGATGGCAATGTTGCCGGTGGAAAGGGGCAGTAGATTGCGTGGCGCGCGAGCGGTCAAACGCGCGAGCGATACTCCCAGGGAGAACGTAGCATGGGCACCACGCAGGCGGCGAAGGCTGGCGACAAGGGGGGGGCCTCCAGTGCCAAGGAAGCCTCGTCAGGAACGCTGGAAATCAAGGACAGCCGCACCGGCAAGCCGTATTCAGTTTCGATCCTCGAGCCGGGAACGGAGGGCGACACCGCCATCCGCGCCATGGACCTCCGTCAGATCAAGGTCGAAGCGGACGAGTTCGGCCTGATGACGTACGACCCCGCCTTCATGAACACGGCGGCGTGCAAGAGCGCCATCACCTTTATCGACGGCGAAAAGGGGATCCTCCGCTACCGCGGATATCCGATCGAGCAGCTCGCGGATCAAGCGACGTTCCTCGAGGTCGCCTGGCTCCTGCGTCACGGAGAGCTGCCGAACCAGAAGGACTACGACCAGTGGGTGCACGACATCACGTTCCACACGTACGTGCACGAGAACATCAAGGAATTCATGCGCGGCTTCCGTTACGACGCGCATCCGATGTCGATGCTGACGGCCACCGTCGCGGCGCTCTCGTCGTTCTATCCGGAAGCCAAGAACATTCACGACCCCGCCGAACGGAACATCTCGATCATCCGTCTGCTCGCGAAGGTGCCGACGCTGGCGGCGTTCATCTATCGCCACGCGAAGGGACTGCCGTTCATCTACCCCGACAACGATCTCAGCTTCGTCGAGAATTTCCTCTCGATGGTGGCCCGGATGTCGGAGTCGAAGTACGAAGCCAATCCAATCTTCTGCAAAGCGCTCGAGGTGCTATTCATCCTGCACGCGGACCATGAACAGAACTGTTCGACCAGCGCGGTTCGCGCTGTCGGCTCGTCGCATGTGGATCCATTTTCCGCCGTGGCGGCTGGAATCGCGGCGCTCTACGGTCCGCTCCATGGCGGCGCCAACGAGGCCGTTCTCCACATGATCAAGGAGATCGAGCACCCGAAGAACGTCCCGGCTTTCATCGATGAAGTGAAGGGCGGGAAGGGCAGCCGCCTGATGGGCTTCGGTCACCGCGTGTACAAGAATTACGATCCGCGCGCCAAGATCGTGAAAAAGCTCGCCTACGAGGTGTTCGATCAGATCGGCATGGACAAGGATCTCGAGATCGCGCTCAAGCTCGAGGAGGCCGCGCTCAAGGACGACTACTTCGTGTCGCGCAAGCTGTACCCGAACGTCGATTTCTACACGGGGCTGATCTACCGCTCGATGGCGTTTCCGACCGATTACTACACCGTGTTGTTCGCGCTCGCGCGCACGGCAGGGTGGCTCGCGCAGTGGGAGGAGATGCTCAGCGACAAGGAGCAGAAGATCGCGCGACCGAGGCAGATCTACGTTGGTCCGCCGGAGCGCGCCTATAAGGGCACGCTCACCAATAAATTTCCGCGAACCCGGAAGTAGGTTCCTCGGATCATTCGGCCGTTCCAGCAGTACGTGACCCGGTGAGACAGAGTCTTTGAACCGGGCACGATTCACAGCGCGCAAGGCGTGCAGTGCACACAAGAGCTCCGAGTTCCATCAGTGCCTGATTGTGAGTCCACGTCGCGCGTCCGGTTCTCGGAAGGATTGCCTCCGCCATCGCCCAAATCCTCTTCTGCCCACGGCTGGTCTTGAAGTTGGCGCGCGGCGCAAATGCGCGGCGCAGCACACGCGCGACGTTCGTGTCAACCAGCGCCGCGCGTCTCTCGAACGCGAATGACGCAATGGCGCCCGCGGTGTAGGGCCCGATGCCGGGCAGCGACCGCAACGCCTCGGGCGCGGATGGCAGCTCGCCGTCCACGCGTCTCGCGAGCGCGTGCAGGTTCCTCGCACGAGCATAGTAGCCGAGTCCTTCCCAGCTCTCCCGCACGTGCCGCGGCCGCGCTTTCGCGAGCGCATCGATCGTCGGAAAGCGGTGCAGGAATCGATCGTAGTAGTCGATCACCCGTGACACCTGCGTTTGCTGCAGCATGGCTTCCGAGACGAGGACGCGATATGGATCGCGCGTGTTTCGCCACGGCAGCGCACGTCCGTTCTTTCGGAACCAGGCGCGCAGCGCGCGACTGAACTGCGCGGCGCGCTCGGTGTGGACGCGACTCACTCCTACGGCCAGAGGGGTGTCGCTCCGAAGAGTCCGTCCCGGACGCCGATGCGATGCGCCATCGCGAGCCCGATCGCGACGCTCGCGACGCCGGCTACCACACGGACGCCGCGCTCGAACGACAGCGCGCGACCTGCATTGAGCCTCGTGGGCAGTGTGAGCAACGCGGTCACCAGCGCCATCCCGGCAATCGTGCCGACGCTGAAACAGAGCAGGTAGACGGCCGCCGCCAGCGCGGTCGTCGTGGTGCCAAGTACGAGCAGCGCGAGCACCGCCGACCCCGCGAGTCCGTGAATCACGCCGACAAGCAGGGGCCGCGTCGTCGAGATCGGGCTCGCGTCGTGGCGATGCGCGAGAATCGCGCGCGCTCCGAGCGCGATCAGCATCATCGCGGCGACAAACTCCAGCGCGAGCGCCACGCGCGTGGGCATTGGCACGCGAAGCAGCACGAGCGCGCCTCCGACGACCAACACGCTCGCCGAGTGTCCCAAACCCCACGCGGCTCCCACGAGCGCTGCACCGCGAGCAGACCGTCGGTGCGCCACGATCGTGCCGATCGCCGCGATGTGGTCCGC
>DATBRO010000171.1:0-5847 GCA_036560265.1 Gemmatimonadaceae bacterium
GGCGAGCGTGAAGGTCTTCAGGAATTCTTGTTCGGTCCCAGGCTCGACGATGTGCACGCCGTCCGCCCCGGTGCCGGGCTTGGGCTTCGCTCGCTCGACGGCGAGTTTGGCGATCAGCTTGTTCGTGCCCCCGCCGATCGAGACCGACAGGCCGGTTTCCTTACGCACCGCGTCGCGCATGCGGTGCGCAGTGTCGGCGAGAGGCTCATGATGGTAGACACCCTCCGTGCCACCCATGTCCATGTACCACTCGTCGATGCTGGCGCCCTCGACGACAGGCGCAAAGCGCTCGAGCACTGTGCGGATCTCACGGCTCTTCACACCGCACGCTTTACTCGGGACCGGAACGCACATCGCGTCCGGACAGAGCCTGAGCGCGCGGGAGATCGGCATGGCCGAGCGAACGCCGAACTTCCGTGTCTCGTAGGATGCCGAGCAGACGACCCCGCGACTCTCGCGCGATCCGCCGACGATGAGCAGGGGCGCCTTGCCCGCTCCCTCGGGGTCGACCATACGGGCGACACCGACGAAGAAAGCGTCGGCGTCGGCGAGCAGGATGCGCCGATCGGCCACGACCGACTCTGTTGTGAGTTGCATGACCCTGTCCCCCGAAGGCGACGATACCCCACCAAGTTGCTCCATCGCGCCGCCATCGACAACTCGCTAGGATGACATCGTGACTCCGGTTGTCCGGTCGCTTCTGCTCGCCAACGCCTGCGGCTTCCTTCTCCAGGTGACCATGCCTGGGTTGGCGAATTTGCTCGTGTTCTACCCGCCGCTCGTGCTGATCCATCCCTGGACCATCCTGACCTACATGTTCGTGCACGGCGGCTGGGCGCACATCGGCTTCAACATGCTGGCGCTGTATTTTTTCGGCCCGCGTGTGGAGTCGCGAATCGGCTCACGACGGTTCACGATTCTCTACTTCATCAGCGGCTTCTCGGGGGCGTTTTTCTCGCTGCTGTTCGCGCCCGCCTCGCCGATCATCGGCGCATCGGCGGGCGTCTTCGGCGTGATGATGGCGTTCGCCTACTTCTGGCCGGACATGCCCATCTTGATCTGGGGCATCATCCCGGTGCCGGCCCGAATGCTCGTGATCCTCACGACGCTGATCGCGTTCTGGAGCGGCTTCGGCGGCGCGCGCGACAACATCGCCCACTTCGCGCACCTCGGCGGATACGCCGGCGCGTATCTCTATCTTCGCTGGCTCGACCGGGCGCGCGCCGCCTTCAAACGCCAGGCGACGGCGGCGCCTCCGTCGGCGACGCAACGCCTCGAGGGGTGGCGCTCGATCGACGTCGCGCGCGTGCACGAGGTGAATCGCGAGCAGGTGAATCGAATTCTGGACAAGATCAGCGCGCAGGGACTCGGATCGCTGACCCCCGAAGAGCGCATTTTCCTCTCGAACTTCGTTCCGCTCGACGACCGCGTGCCGCCGGTGTCGTAGCAGGCGACATTGCCGACGCGCGCGGTTCTCGGCATACTGTCGCTTCAGCGATTGAACTCCTCCTCGCGAGATGGGCCGGCGTTGGCGCGTTGCGTTAAGAAGGTCGAGTCGGTCGCCGCGCATGTCGCCTGCAAGGAGCAATCATGCCAACGCAAGGCATTTCCAACGGCCGTACGCCCGTCGTCTTCATTCACGGGCTCTGGATGCATCCCGATTCCTGGCAGCGCTGGGTGGAACTGTTTCGTGCCGCCGGATATGCACCGATCGCGCCTGCGTGGCCGGGTGACTCAGCCACGGTCGCCGAGGCGAGAGCGCATCCCGAGCGTCTCGCCAACATCGGGATCGACGCGGTGACGGAGCACTACGCTCAAATCATTCGCGGCCTCGAGACGAAGCCAATCGTCGTCGGCCATTCCTTCGGCGGGCTCTTCGCGCAGAAATTGCTCGGTATGGGTCTGGCCTCGGCGGCGATCGCGATCGATCCGGCGCAGATGCGCGGTGTCCTTCCGCTGCCGATTGCGCAACTCCAGAGTGCTCTACCCGTGCTGGGGAATCCGTTCAACTACACGCGTGCAGTGGCCCTGACCCCGAAGCAGTTCCATGCGGGCTTCGCGAGCGCAGTGTCTGAACGGGAGTCCGACGATCTCCACGCGAAGTACGCGATCCCAGGCCCGGGGCGCCCGCTGTTCGAAGCCGCCTTCGCGAACGTATTCCCCAGTACGGCGGCGCGTGTGAACATCGCCGCGGATCGGGGGCCGTTGCTCATCATCGGCGGAGGCAAAGATAGAATCGCTCCCGAGTCCGTCACTCGCGCGGCGCACAAGCTATACCGCAAGGCGAAGACTGTGAACGACTACAAGGTCTTCCCGGACCGAGGCCACTCGCTCGTGATCGACAGCGGCTGGAAAGTGGTGGCCAGCGCGTCGCTTGCGTGGCTCAAAGAAAAGGGTATGTAAGTCCGGATATGCCACTGCAAGCCGACGATTATCAGATCGCGTCGCTGTTCGGATTGGTCGTTCTTTTCAGCATCGCGGAACGACGCTGGCCGGCGCATCCCGTGGATCGATGGAAGGACCTGAAGCTCGACGTCCTCTCCTTCGGATTCGCGCTCGCCGTGAATCGCGCGGCGACGCATCTGATTCTTGGCGCCATCGGCGACGTGACGCCGCCGTTTCTGCGCGGAACCGTCGCCGAGCTTCAGAGCCTGCCGAGCGTCATCCGGATCATCATGGCGCTCTTCATCGTGGACTTCATCGTCTACTGGATCCACCGCTCGCAACACTCGTTCGAGCTCATGTGGCGCACGCACGCGTGGCACCATTCGATCGAAGAGATGTATTGGTTCTCCGGTTTCCGCACGAGCTTCTTTCACTCGCTACTCAACAACATCCCGCAGGTCATCATTCCGGTGACGGTGTTCCATCTCAGTCCGGCGGAGGCGGGCATCGGCTACTCCCTTGGCATCTTCATCCAGTTCATCGAGCACACGAACTGCAAATTGAGCTTCGGTCCGTTGAATTGGTTGTTGGTGACGCCGGACTATCATCGCATTCACCACTCTGCCACGCTGCATCGGGGGATGAACCTCGCCGGTACGTTCCGCATCTGGGACGTGATGTTCGGGACGTACGTGGATCCGTCGAAGGTGAGCGAGGAGTTCCCGCTCGGCTTGGGCGAAAACGTCGAGCCCAAAAAAATCCCGCGCATGCTCGTCGGGGTTTGAATCGAACTGCGCCGAACTGCAACACTGGCTCGTCAGACTGACACAGCTAGACGCCTGTGTGGCGCGGTCGAAGATGAAGCGCTTCGGCGACGACGTCGCCGAGCTCGTCGACGACATCCAACGTCCGAGAGAAGAACTTGCCCAGCCAATTCGGCGTCACGCGCGCTACCACTGATGCTGGTCGGCCGCGTTCAGGGCTCGAGCCTGGCGTCGCAACACCGACGGCCGTTGGCGGCTTACGAGACGGAGGCTCGAGTGCGCCGAAAGGTTGAGTATCTGGAGCAAATTCATCTTCCATCTTTGCCACCGAGAAGGCACCTACTCAGTCTAATGAACTTCGGGGTCCGGCGCTTCCGGCCATCGTGCATCCGGACGGGCGGGAGCAGGCTGGTTCGGACCGAGATTCGCGGCGTCGACTTTTGCGTACACGAAATTCTCTGGTGCGACGGGAGAGCCAGCGAGTCGGCGGAGCAGCGCAAGCTGACCGGCGTGCGTCATCGCATCCGCAAAGGGCCCCTGTAGTAGTCGTTCCTCCGTTCCGTCTCGCTGCAGCGGCGTTCCTTGCTCGAGATGCGCGGACAGTGACTGGAGCATTTCGTGAAAGCGGCCGATTTCACCCGGGAAGTCAAGCGGTGATCGGCGATCGTAACGGCCACCGATGAAGAACGTCCGAGCATACCCCAGAACGCTCGTCATATGGCGCACTAACTCGATCGGCGTGCGAACTCGCTGGCCAGCATCGAAATCCTGGAACGTCGTCGGCGCTCCACGTAACGCCTTCTGCGTTCGATATGCAAGCGCCGCGAGAAAGTGACGCAGCATGGCGCGTTTGTCGTTCATGCGGTCAATGCGCCCGGTGTCCGGGCTAAGACGATGGCCTGAGATACCACTCGAGCAGGAGTGCGATTACAGTGGCGCAGCCGCCGAGCAAAGCGGATCGGCGTGCCAGGATGCGTCGCCCTTGAAACGCGAACACGACAGCAGCGACGAAGCTGAGAGCCGCGAACCCGAAGACCGCTTCGACGAAGCTCACCATTGTTACGCGTCCTCCCAGTACACGCTCGTCGCAATGGGCCGCTCGTTGAGGAGCCGGGCGAAGGTGGGATCCTGCTCGACGAGGTCGACGAAGCGTTCGAAGGTCGAGCTGTCAAAGCTCCATGCTTCCCATTCGGCCGGCGCTCTCCGCGCCGAGAACGTGAACTCGCACACGACGCCGCCTACCGGCTCGAGTCTGTCTGCCTGTGGAGCCAGTACTTGCCGCAGCAAGTACATGCGAACATCGCCGACGCGCGGCACCGACGTGATCTGCACACTCACGCCGTGATCGGGAACTTCCGCAACCTCGCGCGCAAACTGCTTGAATGTCACCCAGCCGCGGCACGGATCGAGCGCCTCAGGCGCGAGCCCGCGCGTAGCGAGGAGCGCCAGCAAAGTTGCGAGCAGGAACTGCGACCGAGAAGTACTCACCGGAGTGTCCTCCGTTTCGCCTCAACTACGTGACAGACGTGTCGATCGTAGGCAGCTCAAAGGTCTCGATGATTCGCGCCGCGACAGCCGACGGAGACAAATGTGTGTTGTCAACGTGAAGATAATCCGTTCGCCCCACGAATCGTCCCTTCGAGTTCAGCTGGTACTTGGCGTCGAGCTCCAACAGTTGCTGCCGCGATTGTTCCAGGTTGCGCTTGAACGGCTTTTCCGCCAACCGAAACTCCGTCTCGTTGCGACGCAACCGTTCCTCCTGCGTGGCCTCGAGCTCGACGAACAACACGCGCCCGCCACGCGATCTGAATATGGACGCCCACTCCTCGACGGCCGCATCGTCGGTCGCCTGATCGAACGCCCACACGAACGTGAAGACCATACCGGAAAGATCGCTCGCGGCAACCTCTTCGAAAATGCGTCGCCGAAACTCGCGGACGAGCCGGTGGAAGGGGGGCGTCCCAAAGGCAAAGAAGCGCAGCGCGAGATCGATCGTGTGGTGATTGTGAAAGAGCTTCAGTCCCGTGCGCTGCGCCAGTTCATGGCCCACCGCCATTTTGCCGACCGCAGGTGGACCGACGATGAAGACGAGCGACGCGCTCAAGGATTCTTCTTCGCGTCGACGTCCCTCTCCCACGCATCGAGCGCCGCGTTCAGCTTGCGCACCAGATCCAGATGCTCCGTGGTCAGGTCGTGTCGCTCGCCGGGGTCGTTGGCCACATCGAAGAGATAGAAATTGGCGTCGTCTTGAAGGAGCTTCCATCGCCCCGAGCGCACCGCTCTCTGCCCGCGCCGCGGCCTGAGCCTCCAAAAGAGCTCCCGCTCGACGATCGGCGACTTACCGCTCAAGCTCGGCAAAAGATTGATTCCGTCGAGCGGGTGAGTGGGTGGAACTTCCGTTCCCGTGGCAGCGAGAATGGACGCCGTCAGATCCATCGTGATCGCTACCTGACGAGAAGTCTTGGCGGCGGGCAAACGGCCCGGCCACCGCAGAATCAACGGCACGCGAATGCCTCCTTCCCACAGCGTGCTCTTCCGGTTGCTCAGCGGCGCATTGCGCGAGAGCCACTCGCCGCCGTTGTCGTTCGTGAAGATGACCAATGTTTTCTTCGTGAGGCCCTGACGGTCGAGCGTCGCGAGAATCTTGCCGACACCCTCATCCGCGCGCTCGAGCATGCGCACATAGTCGGCGCGAGTG
>DATBRO010000172.1:0-5876 GCA_036560265.1 Gemmatimonadaceae bacterium
AAGGCCTTTTTCTCCGGTGCGGATTTCGAACTCTACTTCCTGTCCTTCGGTGAGAGTCTTGAATCCGTCCATTTGAATCGCCGAGAAGTGCACGAACACATCTTCGCCGCCTTCCTGCTCAATGAAGCCGTACCCCTTGGCATCATTGAACCACTTCACCTTCCCTCTGGCCATTCGAGCTGCCTCCTGCTGGGTGAGACGATCCTGCCCCAAACTGGTGCGGGCAAGTCGCATGACTTGCGGGGCCCTATATAGACGGGGCCTCATTCTTTGTCAAGAAAAGTGGCCTTCGTGCGTTTGCCTTCTCCCTGGGGGGAGATTACGTTCGCCGCCGTGCCACGGGAGAACCTGATCGGGCGGACATTGGCTGGCTACACGCTCGAGAGCGAAGTCGGCGAAGGTGGCACGTCCGCTGTTTTTCGCGCTAAACATCCGGACCACGGGCTCGTCGCCGTGAAGGTGCTGCGTGAGAAACTTCGCAACGACCGCACTGCGGTCGCCCGGTTTCTCCGCGAAGCGCGTTACGGCGAGCGCGTCACGCATCCCAACGTTGTCCGCACGATCGAGATTGGTGAAGCGGCTCCGGGAATGCACTTCCTCGCGATCGAGTGGGCCAGCGGCGAGCTCCTCGAAAAGTATGCGCGCCGCAACGGACCACTGCCGCCCGCGCAGGTGGCCGACATCATCGTGCAGATCGCCAACGCGGTACAGGCAGCGCACGAGGTGAAGATCGTCCATCGCGACCTGAAGCCAGAGAACATCATGTTCGATGCACAGACGGGCGCGGTGAAGCTCCTCGACTTTGGCATCGCGACGGATACGGACATCGAACCGGAGCAGCGACTCACGCGGGCCGGATTCTTCGTCGGCACGCTGATGTACGTCGCGCCCGAGGCTCTATCGGGCGAGCTCGTGACTCCGGCCGCTGATCAGTACAGTCTTGCGACGATTGCCTATTTCCTCCTGTCGGGCAGCCTTCCCTTCACCGCGAAGACGCCGCGCGAGATGTTCTCGCAGCTCTTGTCGCATCCACCGATCCCGCTGAATGCGGCGCGGCCGGGGCTGCGGTTCTCAGCCCCCGTGGAGACCGTAATCATGCGCGGCCTCTCGAAAGATCCGACCAAGCGATACGCCAGTACCGTCGAATTCGCGAACGCCCTGAAGGAGGCCGTCGCTCAGCCGGTCGAGGAGGGTGGCGCCGGATTGTTCGGAAAGTTGAAGCAGATGTTCGGACGCGAGGTGCGTGACTAGTCCTGCCGTTTCTCCGCGACATCGAGCGGCAGCCACACCGTAAAAGTCGATCCGCGTCCGACCTCGCTCACGACCGTGAGATCACCGCCGATGAGTCGCGCGAGGCGTCTCGAAATCGCCAGACCCAACCCGGTGCCGCGTCGCGCCGAATCCGTGCGTGCCCCCGCGTTCACCTGCTCGAACTCGTCGAAGATCCTCCCGAGATCCGCGGTCGCGATGCCGACGCCGGTGTCGGTCACCTGAAGGGCTACCCACCGTTTTTGTGGATCGGGCGGTCGGCCGATGTTCGGCTCGGATTCGTCGCCTGCGCTGGGGCTCGACCCATCTCCGATGAGCTTTGCGCGCACGTTGATCCCGCCGCTCGGCGTGTACTTGACGGCGTTGCCGATGAGGTTGATCAAGATCTGACGCAGGTGTGTTTGATCGGTGCGAATGCGCGGCAGCGACGGACCGACGCCGATCGAGAGCGCGAGGCCACGCTCGCTCACGAGCGATTCCATCTCACTCGCGACATTGAGCACAAAGGGCCGCAGAACCAGCGGCTCGGTGTGCACCTCCAAACGACCAGCCGCGATCTTCGCGATGTCCAGGAGACGGTCGACCAGATGCCGAAGATGTGTCGCGGAAGCGGCGATGCGATCGACGGGAAGGGCTTGCCGCGGCGTCAGCTCGCCATACACGCTCTCGCGCAACATCTCCACGAATCCGACGATCGCGTTCAACGGTGTTCGAAGCTCGTGCGACACGTTCGCGAGGAACTCGCTCTTCATCCGGTTCGACCGCGC
Organism: Gemmatimonadaceae bacterium; assembly: GCA_036560265.1. Lineage (GTDB taxonomy): Bacteria > Gemmatimonadota > Gemmatimonadetes > Gemmatimonadales > Gemmatimonadaceae > DASPMP01. The sequence continues at coordinate 2,037 of DATBRO010000172.1, forward strand.
AACCTCCTGGTAGAGGCGCTCCAGCTCCGCGGTGCGACCCGCGAGATGGATGGACTGGCGGCGTTCGCGCGCGAGTCCAGCCAACAGAGCGGCAAGCGCGATCACGCCTAACATCCAGAGCGTCGTGCGGAGCGCGCGTCCGGTCTGCGCATGCGCGACTTCTACCTCGAGCGGGTCCCCGGGCAGCCGCACGGAGGACGTGGCCCTGAGCGCCGCGTCTCGCGTGTCGCGGTGTCCGAGCGCGGCGATCGGCCGACCGGCGGCGCGCAACGCAATCCATGGGCGGGCCACCGCGCCATCCTGGAGGACGCCGAGGATGCGAGCTCCAGCGACGTAGCCGACGGCGGAGCCGAGCCGCTGGCCCCGGTGGATGAGCGGCATGGCAAGCAGGATTCCGCCGCGGATCGAGTCGCTCTGGCGCGCCACTGCGTGTACTCGCGGGGCGGTCTCGGGTGTCACGTCACGGGCGGCGGCGGCGAGGGTCGTGGTGTCGATGAGCGCTGGCCCGAGGGCGCGTTGCCACACGACGCTCCCCTTCGTATCCAGCACCCACACGGCATCGAACCCCGGCGGCAGCGTCGAGTCGCGGCGCGAGGCGGCCGCCGCCGTCGACGGCAAGAGTGGTTCGAAGAGCTCTGTCAGTGCTCCAGCCTTGAGGCGCAGCTCACGTTCGGCGACCAGCGCTGCCCCGTGAGCGTCCAGGTGGATCGCCTCGCGATCCGCGGAGGCGAGCGCGCGATCCGCCGCCGCGAGGCTGCCGAACAACGACAGCACGATGACGCTGAGGAGGAGCGCGAAAATGCCGATGCGGGTCGACGACTTCGAAAGCGACATCTCGCTGGTGAACCGATGCGATTGACGGTGTTGTACCGCCGGACTAACGTGACGCTCGCCAAAATGACCGACCACGAGCAGCTCGTGCGACTGCTCGCCGCACGCTCGGCGAGACGCGGCAACTTCACGTTGGCGTCCGGGCGACAGTCCTCGTTATACATCGACGCGCGGCTCACCACAATGACGCCGGAAGGACAGCGGCTGATCGGTCGATTGGGGCTGGAGGCCATCCGGGACGCCGGGTGGCAACCGGACGCTGTCGGCGGACTCACCCTGGGCGCCGATCCGATCGCGTACGCGATCTGTCATTCGAGCGCCGAAACGGATCGGCCGGTAAGGGCGTTCACGGTGCGCAAAGAGCCGAAAGCGCACGGCACGGGCAAGCAAGTGGAAGGACCTCTGGCCCGCGGGGATCGCGTCGTGATCGTAGAGGACGTGATCACGACCGGTGGATCCGCCGCGCGCGCCGTCGAAGCCGTGACGCGCGAAGGTGCGATCCCCGTGGGCGTTCTCGCGCTCGTCGATCGCGAGGAGGGCGGGCGCGAGAAGCTCGAATCCCTCGGCCTGCGTGTCTTTGCATTGACGACGGCGACCGAGATTCTTCCACACATCGCTGCTCAGTAGATCACAGAATCACGAGTCCAGCACACGCGTCGTGCCGGGATTGCTCGAATACGACAGGGGAGACAGGCGCCGCAGCGCGGCCACGTGCGGGAGCACGAGCTCGCGGCGGAAACGGTCGAACATCCCCGCGCCGTCGTAGCGGTCGCGGAACTCCATCGCCGTGAGTTGCAGAATCGTTCGGACGTGCCGACCAAAACTTTGTGGCGACGAATACTCCAGATGATTCGCGACATTCGCGACGCTGAAGCCACGATTCTCGAACAGGTGTGCGGCGCGTACGAGCCGGGCCATCGCGAGAAACCGTTTCGGCGCCGGCACGCCGGCGCGAAAGAAGCGGCTCATCAACGTACTCGGCAGAATCTCGAGAACTCGCGCCAGCCTGCGAACGGTGCAGATACGCGGCGGACTGAGAAACAGCGCCTGGAAAAACCGCCAGCAGTCCGGCGACGCTCCCTCGAGATCGTTCGCAAGCTGGCCGAGCGCGAGCCGTTGAACGGTGTTGCCGCATTCGTCCGTAAGCGCCGAGCGGAGCACGCGCCATCCCGACGAGTCGCGCACATCGATCAAGCGGCGCACGCCGCTCGTGCCGAGGGAGAGCAGCGTCTGTGGCGTACGTGGTCCGAGCTCACTCAGAAGGGCCAGCGTGGGCACGCGGGGAAATTCGCGCACCATCGTGGCGACGGGCTCGCTCGGCGCGCGCTCGCAATAGCTCACGCTCAAGACGACCGCGGCCGCGCGCGCGGCGCGCACATCGCGCATCACGTCGTCGACGGAGTCCCTGTGAATCGAGCGATACAACCCTTCGCCCGCCGCGTCGACGCGAATGCGTTCGGCGGGTGTAAGGATGGTCGCAACGTGCGTGATGACATCGGACGGAACTGCTGGGGCGGTGGACGCGGATGCGCGGAACGGCGCGGGAGACGTGATCGACATCGGAGAGACTCCGCTGGAGAGTTGTGAGGCCCGTGAGGCCAGCGGCTCCAACGTCGGCGCCGACGTCGATCAGGCTACGACCCGCTGTCATCCCAGGGTCAGCGGCGAGCGGCGCGTCGTCATTGCCAATGGGAGCGAATCCTTGCGCGGCCGGCGCGCGAAGTGGTAGTTAGTCCTTCCCACCTGCGGAAAATCCGAGCTTTCGATGACAGCGCATGACGCCGACGTTGTCGAACTTCAGAAAGTGTACGGCGATGTCGTTGCGATAGACCGTCGACCAGAGGGCACGCAGTATTCCGGGACGCTGAGAGACGGAACGGCTGTCGTGGTAGTCGCGCTGGACCGGGATCTGACGTCAGCCGTGCGAGATCCGGATGAGTTTCAGGCTGCCATGGCTCGCGCGTCCGCAGTGAGACACGTCGCGCTGGCGCGCCCGCTCGAGTGGGGTCGCACGGAGAGCGGGTTGTTGCATTACGCGCGCGCCCAGCTCGAGAGTGGTCTGCTCACACCTGGCGCCTTTTCGGCGGCTGAAGTTGCGGACCTCGGCGAACAGTTGGCCCAGGGTCTGAGCGTCGCACATCGCGCCGGAGTGCTGCACGGGGCGGTCACCCCGTGGCGCATCGCTCGCACGCGGCAAGGCGAAGCGGTGCTGGATTCGTTCGGCGTCTTTGCGGCACTCGTCGCCGGTGGGCTTGAACCTCGCGAAGTGTCGGCCGTTCTAGGCGAGGATTCGTATGACAGTCCGGAAGCACAAAGAGGCGCTGTTCCTGACGAGCGGAGTGACATCTATTCGCTCGGCGCGACGCTGTATGTGCTGCTGACCGGTAAACCACCGTTCGGTGGGCGGACAACTTCGTTCGTGATGGCCACTGTCTTGTCGAACAAGGACTCGCAGGACTCCGACGGCACCGACGACGCCGCAACCGCCATGATCGTCGAGGCGTTGCTTCGCGCGATCGAACACGCACCGGAGGATCGGTGGTCGAACGCGGGCGCATTCGCAAATGCGCTCGCCACCGGTGCGGCGACCAACGAGGCTCCCGCGAACGCTGCTCGAACGCGCGGATGGGCGAGGGTTCTCGCTATATTTCGAGGCGCGTGGTTTCCGGCCAGACGGTCGCGGGAGTAATCTCGAGGAAAGTCCGGGCTCCATGGGTGCACCGCCAGGTAACGCCTGGGGGCGACGCGCGCGAGCGCGGCGCTTCGGACAGTACCACAGAAAACAACCGCCGATGGCCCGCGAGGGCACAGGCAAGGGTGAAAAGGTGGGGTAAGAGCCCACCGCGACACTGGTAACAGTGCCGGCATCGGCAAACCCCGGTTGGAGAAAGGCCAAATAGGCAGTGAGAGCCAGCCCAGCTCGATCAAGACACTGCGGGTAGGCTGCTAGAGGGTGCGGGCGACCGCACTCGCAGAGGAATGACCGTCCGGCGATTCGTCGCCGACAGA
>DATBRO010000173.1:0-1900 GCA_036560265.1 Gemmatimonadaceae bacterium
CCTCCCCCTCCCCCTCTCCCGCGAACCGAATGGTTCCGGCGCGGTGCCGCTCGGAGCCGTGTGCCGTTTCGACAAGCAACGCTCCCGACGAATCGATCCCGGAGACAGTGCCGAGCCCCGGAGCCACAATGCGACGTCCCACGAGAATGTCGCGGGCGCGATAACGCCGCATCTCCTCCGACGTGAGGCAGCCTTCCGCTGCGCAAGCGGCGCGCACCGCGCGCACGATCCCGGTCAGGACGTCGGTGCGCTGAACGCCGTCGCGCAGTCCGGCCGCGGTCTCGACGTCGGGCGGTGCAACGACGTTGATGCCCACGCCGACGGCAACCCACTCCAGTGTCGATCCGCTCCAACGAGCCTCGGCAAGGATGCCGCCCAACTTTCCGGAGCCGAGCACGAGATCGTTGGGCCATTTCACGCCGACGCGTGCGGGGGGGACCGCGAACTCATCGAGTGCCTCCGCGGCGCGCAAGCCGACGCGGATCGACAGCACGTCGAGCGCGCTGGCGTCGCGCGGACGCTCGATGACGGTGCACCAGACGCCGCGTCCCGAGTGCGAGCTCCACGTCCTGCCGAAGCGCCCGCGTCCGGCGCGCTGAACGTCGGCGAGGATCACCGTTCCGGCGGGCGCGCCGTCTTCGGCGAGGAGGTGCGCGACGTCGAGCGTCGAATCCGTTTCGTCAAACAGCTCGACATGCGGCACCGCGCAGCGATGCGCGAGCGCCCCCGCTGTATGTCCATCCCACGTGACCAGGGACGACAACGCGGGAGGGGCCTGCGTCGGGCGCCGCTGTTCGACGGTCATCCGCGAAACGCGGCGATGGCGAGAACGAGTGCGCCGACGACGAGCCGATACGCCGCGAACACGCCGTAGCTGTGGCGCGCGACGTACTTGAGCAGCACCGAGATCGCCAGCCATCCGCTGACGGCGGACGCGACGACGCCCGCAATCAGCGGCGCGCTGACGCCGTTCGTAATGGCATGTCGTCCTTCAAATAGAACAGCGGCCGTAATGATTGGCAGGCTCATGAGAAAGCTGAACACCGCGGCCGCCTCGCGAGAGAAACGCAGCGCCCGGCCCGCGGTGATCGTGCTGCCCGAGCGCGACACGCCGGGGATGATAGCGAACATCTGGGCGAGGCCGATCGCCACAGCGTCGGTCCAGCGCATCGCTTCAATGCCTCGATCCTGTAAGGCGGCGCGATCTACCGCCCAGAGAACGACTCCCATCACGATGAGCATCGTCCCGATGAGCGCCGGCGAACGGAACACGGTCTTCGCATAGTCCTGGAGGAGGTACCCGGCGAGCGCACCGGGAATCGTGGCGATGACGACCCACAGAAGTCGGCGCTCGCTCTCGGTCTCGATACGACGGCGCCGCAGCATCGTTCCGAACGCGCGCGCGAGCGTGAGCCATTCCTGCCAGAAAAACCACACGAGCGCGATCAGGGTGCCGAAGTGCAATGCGACGTCCACGTCGAGCCCGGGGTCCTTCCATCCGAACAGCCAGGGCGTGAGCGCCAGATGCGCGGAGCTGCTGATGGGCAGGAATTCAGACAGGCCCTGGATGATGCCGAGAACGATTGCTTGAAAGAGGGTCAAAAGGCTAGATGGGAGGTGGGAGGTGGGAGGTGGGAGGTGCTGGGTGCTGGGTGCTGGGTGCTGGGTGCTGGGCGCTAGGCGCCGCTTAACCGAGCGAGCGTATGTACATCTCCTCGTACAGCTCGACGATATCGTCCATCGAGAAGCGCTCGCGTGCGTCCGCCGCCGCGGCGCGACTCATCGCCTGCCACTCCGTTTGGTTGGTCAGCAAGTGGATCGCCGCTTTGGACATTCCGTCGGTGTCGCCGACGCCACAGAGCACACCCGTCTCGCCGTCGCGAACGACCTCCGGCAGACC
>DATBRO010000174.1:0-56712 GCA_036560265.1 Gemmatimonadaceae bacterium
CACCAGCCTGGCTTAGAAGTACCGCACGCCGATCGAGATGGGCAGGAAGTACGTCCGGGCCCCGTTCGCCATGAGAGCGGAATAGCGGGCCTCGAGGAACATGTCCTGGCTGCCGATGTGGAAGTCGGTGCCGAGACCGAAGTTGAAGCCGAACTTGTTGTTCCACGAGTTGTCGTTCGCCGGGACGTAGCAGCCGCCCTTTCCGTCGAGCGCCACACCGCACATCGAACCACTGGTGCTGGCGTCCTTCGCGACCGTCGCGATTCTCTTGTAGCGGTTGGCGCTTACGCCAGCCACGCCATAGAAGGACCAACCTTTGAACATGAGGGCCTTCGCCTTCAGGTCCGCCGCGAGGTTCAGCAGGAGCGGAGTGCCCGTGCCGACGAGCGCCGTAGAGCGCCCCTGCTCACGATTGATCTGACTCATCGCGCCGCTCAGACGGAACCCGAGTGGGCTGTCCTGCGACTCGAGGCCGATCGCACCGCCGGCATGGAAGCCATTGGTGTACAGCCGATCGATGTTGCCCCACGGCTCAGTCGCGCCGCCGAACACTGCCCAGTAGAACGGGCCCTTGATCGTCGGAACTACGACTGGCGCAGGTGGCGTCACCGTAACGGTGTCGATGCGGAGAATCGTGGTGGTGACCGTGTCGTGACGGGTGACGTACACCGTATCGACACGAACCGTCACGACTTCGCCCGGCGATTCCTTCGAGATCGGAATCCGTTGCGAGGACGGCTTGCGAAGCTTGGTGGTGTCCTGCTGCTGCGCCGCGAGATCGCTTGCTACAAGCGTAAGCGCCGCGGCGAGGCCCAGCGCGCAGGTGGTGATGGAACGAACGCGCATACTGTATTTCCTCCTGGTGCGTTGCACGCCGCGACGAAGTGTCGCGGTATTGCCGCCACTTGTGAGGCATCCTGCGTGCCGTGGCTCAGCTAAGTCCGATTTCGCTTGGCTTCGCCTCAGCGACACGGCTGGGTCCGTCAGGGTCGTACGCCCACTGACGGGTCCAGTGCGACACGTGGCTGCGCTAGGCACACAAGCAAACTCAGGGCCGTGGCCGCTTTGAACTGCGGAGTCTCGGCTGCCGCGCGATGAACGCCGGATAACCGTCTTCGGCCGGCGCTTCGCGCTGGATGAATCGACGACCTACTTTCCATCCGCGCCGCAGGCGCGGCCGACTTCTTCATCCGCTGCAACACCGTGGCCGAGAACGGGTTCATGCACTTCGACGTCGCCATCGTTGGCCTCGGCGCCATGGGCAGCGCGAGCGCGTATGCCCTCGCTCGGCGCGGCGCGCGTGTGCTCGGGTTCGATCAGGCCGCACCGCCGCACTCGCTTGGCTCGACGCACGGACACACCCGCATCATCCGCGAGGCCTATTACGAACACCCGTTGTACGTGCCGCTCGTTCGCCGCGCCTACGATCTCTGGAATGACCTCCAGCGCGAGACGGGCGAGACACTAATGATCCAGACCGGCGGCGTGATGGTCGGGCCCGAGCATGGAGAGCTGGTTCGTGGTGCGCTCGAGAGCGCGCGAACACACGGCATCGCCCACGAGATGCTCGACGCCCGCGCCCTCGAATCGCGCTTTCCGGCGTATCGCGCTCAGCCGCACTGGGTTGCCCTCCTCGAGCACCGTGCCGGAATGCTGTTTCCGGAGCGCTGCGTGCGCGCCCTCCTTTCACTTGCGCGCAAGCACGGCGCCGAGTTGCGGCTCAACGAGCAGGTAACGGCCTGGACTCCCGTCAAGGATGGTGTCTCGGTGGCATCCTCTGAAGGGACGCACACCGCCAGCCGCCTCGTCGTCGCCGCGGGGCCGTGGCTTCCGAATTTCCGCGACTCGCTCGGCGTCGCCTTGCCGCTCGACATCGAACGCCAGATGTCGCATTGGTTCCAGCCCAAGCAGGAGCCGGACAATCGATATTCCGCGTCCCACTGCCCGATCGGTCTCTGGGAGACGAAGGCGAGCGACGTCTTTGCCACGCTTCCCGACGAAGGACATGGAGTAAAGTGCGGGACGCACCACGCCGGCTCAGCGACGTCGCCCGAGAGCGTCGATCGCACAGTCTCCGATGCGGAAAACGACGAGGCGCGGCGGCTGCTCGAGCACGTGATGCCCGGCGCAGGTACGCGGCTCCTGGACTCGCGTGTGTGTCTCTACACGAACACGCCAGACCGGCATTTCATAATCGACTGGCTCGCGGGACAGCGCGTTCTCGTCTTGAGCGCGTGCTCGGGGCATGGATTCAAGTTCGCGAGCTCGATCGGCGAAATCGCTGCGCAGCTCGTGCTCGACGGCCGCAGCTGGCTCGACCTCGCGCCATTCTCGCTCTCGCGCTTTCGCTGAGTCATATTCATTCATCCATGACAAACCGACACCCGACGAAGCCCGAGGACCTGTTCCGCGTGGAAAAGGAACGCGCGCTCACCGTGCGCAACTCGCAGCACGCCCGCCTCCTCGCTGAAGCGAAAGCCGCGTTCGACAAACTGATGGCAGAGGGACAAGCCGCACGAAAAAGTGGGCGTCCCCGGAAGCATCCGCTGCCGCCACTGAAGACTTCGAGCGCGCGTCCGCCGGTAAAGCCGGCTGCACCGACGGCTCCCGTTTTGATTGCCGCTGCTCCGGAGCCCGCCAAACCCGGGCCAGTCGTCAACATGGCGAAGCCGACAAGCGCGACGACGACAAGCGCGGCGGCGAAGGGTGCGAAGACGAACAGCGCGCCGGCGAAAGGCGCGAAGACCAAAAGCGGGAAGGTCAAAGGCGCGAAGGCCAAGAGCGCGAAGACGAAGAGCGCGAAGCACAAGGCAAAGCGTTCGTCGCGTCGCTGAGTGGCAGCAGAGCAAGTCGGCGGTCCCCCCTCGCGCAAGCCGCTCTCGCTGGATCTCGATCACGCGACGATGCAGCAGATGGGTCGGCAGGTGGCCGACTTCGTCGCGCAACATCTCGCCACGCTCCGCGACCAGCCTGCGTACCGCACGCTGGACCGCACGTCGGCGCGGAAGCTGTTCGAGGCGGATCCACCGGAGCATCCGACGTCGTTCGACTCGATCCTCGAGGACTTTCGCGAGCGCGTCGTGCCACACCACGCGCGCGAGCCGCATCCTCGGTTCCTCGGATACATCCCGAGTTGCCCTACGTTTCCCGCGGTCATGGGAGACTGGCTCGCCACAGGGTTCAATTTCTTCGCTGGTGTGTGGCCGGTCGCCGCAGGCCCCAACGAAGTCGAGCTGACCGTTCTCGAGTGGTTTCGTCGTTGGATGGGTATGCCCGAGGGAAGCGGGGGGTTGCTCACGAGCGGTGGTTCGGCGGCGACGGTCACCGCCGTCGTTGCGGCTCGTCATGCGGCGCTTGGCGAAGAGACCAACGACCTCTCGCGGCTGACGGTGTACTGCTCCGACCAGGCCCACTCCTCGATAATGAAGGCGGCATGGATTGCGGGAATCGCCCGCAACAACGTGCGCCCCGTCGTGAGCGACGAGGCCTATCGCCTGCGTCCGGACTCGCTGCGCGAGCTCGTGCAGGCAGATCGCAAGAAGGGGTTACGTCCATTCCTCGTGGCCGCGACGGCGGGGGCCACGAATACTGGCGCCGTGGACCCGCTGCACGAGCTGGCCGACTTCTGCGAGAAGGAGAAACTCTGGCTCCACACGGATTCGGCGTATGCCGGCTTCAGCGTGTTGACCGAGCGCGGCCGGCGCCTTCTCGATGGACTGGGACGCGCGGACTCGCTGACGCTCGATCCGCACAAATGGCTGTACGTCCCCTTCGAGTGCGGTTGCCTGCTCGTGAAAGACCCGGCGACGCTCGAGAGCGCGTTCAGCGTGCATCCGGAGTATTTGCAGGATGTCCGCGCCCGCGACTCGGAGGTGAACTTCTCGGATTACGGCGAGCAGCTCACGAGGTACGCGCGTGCGCTCAAGGTCTGGATCTCCGTTCAATACTTCGGCACGGCGGCCATCGGCGCCGCGCAGGATCGCGCGATGGCGCTCGCCGATCTGGCGGAGCAGATCGTCCGCGAATCACCCGAGCTCGAAGTCCTGACGCCGGCCCAGTTCGGCATCATCTGCTTTCGGGTGCGCCGGCGCGGTCTGGACGCGGAGTCGCTCAACGCGCTCAATGAGCGTGTCAACACCCGCGTCAATCGCAGCGGCTTCGTGCTGATGTCGTCCACGCGCCTGCGCGGCGCGCTCTCGCTGCGATTGTGCATCCCCGGGTATCGCACGCGCGAAGAGGACGTGCGCGAAGTGATTGACCTGGTGCGACGCACGGCCGCCGAAGAGCCGTCACAATAAGAAAGGGCGGGCCTCTATGGCCCGCCCTTCTTGCTGCCGCGCTACGCAACCTACCTACCGCGTACGCGCGCCCCCAACCCGATTGAAATCCGCGGACGCGAAACCAGCGGGAAGGTCGGCCGCGATCCTGCGTCGATGCGTCGACCGATGATGATGACGCCCGGATTCGTGTAGACCGGCCCGCGAGTGGTACGACCCCGACCACCATGAGGCTCGCAGTGGTCGCCATCCACGCCACCGCCGCGAATTATGACGCCGCCGATACCGCCGCCCCCACCGAATACGCCGCCGCCGCTGCCGCCCGTGCCGTAATCGCCGGCTGTGGCGTCACCCGCCTGCACCACGATCGGAACTGGACGCGGGGCCACCGCGACCGGCTCGTGCGTCGGCTCTGGAACCGGAGCGGTTGCCACGGTCGTGACCTGCTCGCTGTGGTCATCCGTCGCGGCAACGTCCGTCTCCGGGGTCGCGCGAACGGTCGGCGCCTTCGAGCGCACGGCACGGTTGCCCGCACCCTTCTTTATGGTCTTGGCTGCCTGTGGCGCCCCCTGAGGCTTGGTCTCCAGCGAATTGAGGAGCGCCGGGTCCACTTTCGCGCCGGCAAGATCCATCGTCGTCGAAGACGCGAGCTGCAGGTCGCGCTTGAAGTCGTCTGCCTTCGCCGTATCGGTTGCTCTGCCACCGCTACACGCGGCTAGGCCGGCGGCGATGGCGAGTGCTGCGATCGAGAGCTTCAGGGTGGTACGCACGGTGTCTCCTTTCCCAACTACCGGGGCAGGAAAGCGTATGAATGAGTGTGGCATGCGAAGCGCTTCTAATGCACCGGCCGGACCGGCCATTAACACCCGCGGCAGAGGCTTAATACACCGGGATGTCCACCTCGCGAGACAACCCTGTCTCACCGCAGGGACTACATTCTTCGCCCCATCCATGCGATATCCGATCGCTGTTTTCATTTTGCTCGCGCTTGCCTGTCGTAGCCCGGCGGACAATCGCCCAACTGGAGCTCAGGCAGACGCCATCCGCGCTGAAGTCGAGCGCGCGATGCGTGACGCGTACGACCTATCGAAGCCCAACGTCGCCGAGCGAATGTTGAGTCTGTACCCCACGTCGGGGCGCATCATTTCGGCGACTGGCGGGCGTGTGCTCTCGTCGCGCGACTCACTCGCGATGGGAATCCGTTACTTCTGGAACAACGTGGGCACCAACATGCGAAACCCGCGGTGGGTCTGGGAACGATTCTACGTCGACGTGCTTTCTCAGACATCGGCCGTGGTCACGGCGACGTACCGCGTTCCGCACCTCGACCCGCACAACATGCCGCACGAGTTCGGGGGCGCGATGACCGAAGTCTTCGAGAAGCGGGACGGGAAGTGGGTGATCGTGCAGGAGCACCTTTCCGACTTACCAACCACGACGGATACCGTCACAACCAACATGCCTGCGCATGAACATCACTAAGCCGCAGCTTCAAAGGCTCGCCGCGCTGGCTTTTGTTGCTGCCGCAGGAGCATGCTCGACCTCCGTGTCCAGCACTTCCAGCGGCACGTCGACGCCCGTGGGCGGCAGTTCGTCCGACGTCGCCGCGCGGCTGGCGAAATACGCCACGGTGCGGCTGGCGCCTGACCTCAGCGTGCTGACCGAGAGCGAGCGGAAAATGATCCCGCTGCTCGTGGACGCGGCGAAAGCGATAGACGACGTCTTCTGGATCCAGGCCTACGGCGACGCGCAAGCGTTGCTGCGGTCGATTCCAGATCCCGCGGCGCGCCGGTTCGCCGAGTACAACTACGGGCCCTGGGATCGGCTGGACGACAACCACCCATTCGTCGCGGGCGTCGGACCGCGCCCCGCCGGCGCGAACTACTATCCCGGCGGAATCTCGAAGGCCGAATTCGAGGCGGAAGTCGCCAAGGGCGGCTCTCGCGCGGATTCGCTCAAGTCCCTGTACACGATGGTTCGGCGTGACGCGAATGGGAAGCTGACGGCGATTCCGTTCTCGAAATTCTTTGCCGCACAACACGAGCGGGCGGCTCGCAAACTCGACGAGGCAGCGGCGCTTGCGGAAGACGCCGGTCTTCGCGCCTACCTCACGCTGCGCGCGAAAGCGCTGCGCACCGACGACTACCAGCCGAGTGATTTCGCGTGGATGGACATGAAGAACAACACCCTCGATGTGGTCATCGGTCCGATCGAGGTTTATGAGGACGAGCTGTTCGGCTACAAGGCGGCGGACGAAGCGTATGTCCTCGTCAAGGATCGCGAGTGGAGCCGGCGATTGGCGCGCTATGCGACGTTGCTCCCCTCGCTCCAGCGGGGGCTGCCGGTGGGCGAGGACTTCAAGCGCGAGACGCCTGGCACGGAGTCCGACTTAAATGCGTACGACCTCGTGTACGCGTCGGGGCAGGCGAACACGGGCGCAAAGACCATCGCGATCAATCTGCCGAACGACGAAGAAGTGCAATTGAAGAAAGGTGCGCGCCGTCTGCAGCTGAAGAATGCCATGCGCCTCAAATTCGACCGCATCCTCATGCCGATCGCCGGCGAGCTGATCGCGGACGATCAGGTGAAGAACGTGACGTTCGACTCGTTCTTCGAGAACGTGATGTTCCACGAAGTCGCGCACGGCCTGGGGATCAAGAACACGATCAACGGGCGAGGAACCGTGCGACAAGCGCTCAAGGAGCGGTACAGCGCGCTCGAGGAGGGCAAGGCCGACATCCTGGGCTTGTACATGGTTCGGCAACTGCGCGGCCGCAACGACCTCACCGGCGGGCGCATGGAAGACAATTACGTCTCGTTTCTCGCGAGCATCTTCAGGTCCGTGCGCTTCGGCTCGGGCGACGCGCACGGCCGAGCCAACATCGCGGCGCTGAACTTCCTCGAGCGGCTCGGCGCGTTCACTCGCGACGCGAACGGACGGTATCGCGTCAACTACGATCGCATGCAGACAGCGATGGATGCGCTGTCGGAAACCATCCTCACCCTTCAGGGAACCGGCAACTACGAAGGGGTCGGAGCGTTTCAGCGTGAATACGGCACGATCCCGGCGACGCTCAAGGCGGATCTCGATCGGTTGAGGGCGAAGGGAATTCCGGTGGACATCGTGTACGAGCAGGAGAAGAGGCCTACAGATAGAACTCCCCTCTCGAGACGAGCACAGAACGTCCCCCAACGCGCACGGCCGTGATCGCGCCGCCGCGTTTGTCGAGTTCGACCTCGAGGATGCTGGGCCGTCCCATCTCGAACCCCTGCTCGACGACCCAGCGCAGCGCTCCGTCCGCGCGCTCGTCCCGCTTGCCGAGATAGCCGCCGAACGCGGCGCACGCGCTTCCCGTCGCGGGATCCTCGGGGACGCTGATGGTCGGCGCGAACATTCGCGCGCGAAAGTGCGAGCCCGGCAGCTCGGGGTCGTCACAAAAGACGAACACCTTCTCGGTCCAGTAGCCTCGAAGCACTCTCTCGAAATCGTCGAGACGCACGCGTGCGCGGGCGAGCACACTCCGATCGCGCACGGGAATGAACAAGAACTCGAGGCCGCACGACACGGCCTCAGGAGCGAACGCTCCCGTCAGCACGTCGTCTGGCTCGAGACCGAGGATGCGCGCCAGATCGCGTTCTGCCGGCGGCTTCGGCCCGAACTCCGGCAGCTTGGCCGCGGTCAATTGCGCGAAGTCCGGCCGGCCATCTTTCGAACGAATCGTGACCGGCACCGGTCCGACTCCCTCTTCGAACACGATCCTCGTTTCGGCGCCGGCCAGGGCAATCTCCCCAATGGTCGCGAGGACGAACGCGGTGCCTACCGTGGGATGCCCGGCGAAGGGCACCTCGCCGCCGGGCGTGAAGATTCGGACGTGCCGAGTGTGCTTTCGGTCCTTCGGCGGGAGCACGAACGTGGTTTCCGAGAAGTTGAACTCGCGCGCGATGCGCTGCATCGACTCCTCGGGTAAGCCGCGCGCGTCGGGGAAGACCGCAAGCTGATTGCCGCCGAACTGATGGCTCGTGAAAATGTCGGCCGTGACGAAAGCGAACGAAGGCGTGGCCCGTCTCAGTCCGTTCTTACGTCCGGTGATGCTGACGGATCGCTGAGGTCGTCGCCCAACCGGAACGCGCCACGCGGAGCGGGCTGCGCCTGGACGAGCAATTTCTCCAGCTCGGCGTCGTTGAACTCGCGCCAGCGCTCGGGATAACGCACGAGCCGTCTCTTGCTCGTGGCATTCTCGAAGCAAAGCCAGCCGTTGGAATATCCGTTCGGCAGATATGACCAGTCGCCCTTGGTGCTGACCTGGCGTCGCACCTCAAAGACGGTCCAGTCGCCGCCGCTTGAATCGCGAAATGTGCGCATCGACAACTCCTGCGCAGCATTAACGCAGAGTGAATGCCACTACTGCGGAATCGAACCGGACAGGATCGTCGCGAGCACCGATGCGTCGATGTTTCCGCCCGAAACGATACACACGACTCGCGCCGGGCGCGGCGAGAGCGACGCGACGCGGGCGCGAGCGGCGGCGAGCGGCGCCGCACCGGCTCCTTCAGCGATGGCGCGGGCTCTGCGGGCGATCAGGAGCACAGCCTCGGCTACCTGCGGCAGGGTGACGGTCAATGAGCCCGCAACGAGTGAACGGGCGAGCGGCCAGATCTCGGCGAAAACGCCGCGTCCGCCGATGCCGTCCACGAAGCTGCGGCGATTCTCGATGGTGAGAGGTTCACCGGCGCCGAGCGACGCGGCGAGCGGAGCGGCACCCTCGACCTCGCACGCGAACACGCGCACCGACGGCCGCAGCGTACGCGCGACGGACGCGATCCCGCAGGTCAGGCCGCCGCCGCCCCACGGGACGAGAATCGCGTCGACATCGTCGAGCTCGTCGAGGATCTCGAGCGCGATGGTGCCGTTGCCGGCCATGACGTCGCGATCGGCGAACGGATGCACGAAGACGCCGCGCATCCCGGGCCGGCCATGGTTGCGCATCGTGTTCCACCACTCGTTGTACGGAACGCTGATCACCTTGGCGCCGAGTCGACGAATGGCGTCGAGCTTGGCCACCGGCGCGGTGTCGGGGACGACGACGCTCGCCGTTGCGCCGAGCTGACGCGCCGCCCACGCCACGCCCTGTGCCATGTTGCCCGCGCTGGCCGTGTACACGCCGTCGGCGAGCACGTCGGGTGAAAGCGAGCGCATCTTGTTCAACGCACCGCGGAGCTTGAAGGACCCGATCGGCTGGAGGTTCTCGAGCTTCAGATAAATCTCGGGCTCACCGGGGTCGCCGTCGTACTTCACGAGCGGAGTGCGAACGGCGCCATCTTTGATCCGATCGCGGGCGTGCCGAACTTCATCGAGCGACGGGGAGCTCAGAACTCGACCCAAGTTCCTGCCTGTTCTCGCTTAGCGCGATCGTAGAGGTAGTGCGCTGCGGCAAGGTCCTCAATGGCGAGCCCAAGCGACTTGAAGACCGTGATCTCGTCGTCCTTCTGCCGGCCGCGGTCGTGTCCGCTCAAGAGCTCCCCAATCTCGACGAACACGCGATCGCTGGGAATCGCGCCCTCGCGCATCGGGATGAGCAGATCGCCAGCCTCGTTGAGCGCGGATTCACGCCGGTCGACCACGACCTCCGCGCGCTTGATCGTTTCCGTATCCAGCTCGCGCGCGGTCGGGACTGACGCTCCAACCGCGTTGACATGCGTGCCCGGACGGAGCCACTTCCCGAGCAGCACCGGCTCGCGAGACGCGGTCACCGTGCAGACGACGTCGGCGTTCTCGACCGCCGTGCTCGCGTCCGCGACAACTTCGAAGTCGGCGCGATGAGTCGACGCTGCCTTCGCCGCCAGCGCGCGCGCATGGTCCGCGTTCCGACTCCACACGAACACCTTCTTGAACGGACGCACGGCGAACATGGCGTCGAGGTGCGCCCGCGCTTGCACACCGGAGCCGAGAATGGCGAGGGTGCTCGCGTCCTTCCGAGCGAGCTGCCGCGTCGCCACGCCAGAGACCGCGGCGGTGCGGATCGCTGTAATCGAGGCCGCGTCCATCATGGCGAGCGGGCTTCCATTCGCGCCATCGAAGAGAATCACGGCGCCCTGATGTGAATCGACTTCCGTGCCATGATTGCCGGGGAACACCGAGATCAATTTCGTTCCGATGGCGCGCAGCGACTTGGAATACGCCGGCATCAGCGCGAACGCGTTCGGTGAATCCGGAATTCGCAGCACCGGGCGCAGCGGCAGTATCACTTGGCCTCGCGCGAGCGAGACCAGAGCATCGGCCATCAAGTCGATGCACTTCCGCATTGGCAGAAGAGATTCGACCTCGCGTTTGTTGAGAATCAGGATCTGCATCTAGAGGCTGTTACGCCCCGCGAGTGGATGCCTACTCCTCGGCCATAAACGGATACTTGTGATCTGTCGGCGGCGAGAAGGTCTCTTTGATCGTTCGCGCCGAAACCCAGCGCATGAGATTCAGCTTCGATCCGGCTTTATCGTTGGTGCCGGAGCTCCGCGAGCCGCCGAACGGCTGTTGGCCGACAACGGCGCCCGTCGGCTTGTCGTTGATGTAGAAGTTGCCGGCGGCATTTCGCAGGGCGAGCGTCGCCTCGCGCACGGCGCCGCGGTCGTTCGCAAAGACGGCGCCTGTGAGCGCATAGGGAGACGTCGAGTCGATGATCCGCAGCGTGTCGCTCCATTGCGCGTCGTCGTACACATACGCGGTCACGACGGGCCCGAAGATCTCCTCGGACAACAGCCGGTAATCCGGCTCGTCGGTCTCCACGAGCGTCGGCGTGATGTAATAGCCAGCGTCGCCCTCCGCCTTGCCACCCGCGATGATCTTTGCGTTGCGACGTGCGTCGTCGAGATAGCCGCTGATCTTTTCGAACGACTTCTTGTCGATCACGGCGCTGACGAAGTTCCGGAAGTCACGCACGTCTCCCTGCTTGATCTCTTCCATCATCGCGACGGTGCTGTCGCGCACGCTCTTCCACAGCGAGCGCGGGACGTACACACGACTCGCGGCCGAGCATTTCTGCCCCTGATACTCGAACCCTCCGCGCGCGATGGCGACCGCGATCGCCTGCGGATCCGCCGACGGGTGCGCGACGATGAAGTCCTTGCCTCCCGTCTCACCGACGATGCGCGGATACGACAGGTAAGTCGCCATGTTCGCGCCGATCGTCTTCCACATGCTGTTGAAGACGCCCGTGCTTCCGGTGAAATGCACGCCCGCCAGTTCCCGATGTCCGAGGCAGACGTCGGAAATCTCGGCCGCGTCTCCGGGAACCATGTTGATCACTCCCGGCGGCAGTCCGGCGGCCTCGAGCAGTTTCATGATGTAGTACGCCGACAGCATTGCCGACGAGGCGGGCTTCCACACGACGGTGTTGCCCATGAGCGCGGGCGCCGTGGGCAGGTTCCCGCCGATCGCGGTGAAGTTGAAGGGCGAGACGGCGTACACGAACCCTTCGAGGGGCCGGTAGTCCAGCTGGTTCCACATCGTGTGATTCGACAGCGGCTGCTCCGTGTACAGATCCTGCGCGTACGCGGGATTGAAGCGCCAGAAGTCGGTGAGCTCGCACGCCGCGTCGATCTCGGCTTGGAACACGGTCTTGGATTGGCCCAGCATCGTTGCCGCGTTGAGCGTCGCGCGCCAGGATGTCGTGAGCAGCTCCGCTGCCTTGAGAAACACCGCGGCGCGATCTTCCCACGCCCAGTTTGCCCATTCCTGCCGAGCTTTCCGCGCGGCATCGATCGCTTGGGTCACGTGTTTGGCCGACGCCCGATGCCAATCGGCAAGCACGTGCTTGTGGTCGTGCGGCATCACAGCGTGCGACGTGTCGCCCGTACGGATTTCACGGCCACCGATGACGATCGGGATGTCGATGCGCTCGCTCGCCATCTTCTCCAAACGCGCCTTGAGCTCCGCGCGCTCCGGCGATCCCGGCGCGTACGACTTGATCGGCTCGTTCACCGGAGCCGGCACCCGCCGAACGCCAGTGACCGCCGACAACTGCGACGTCGTCGGAGTCGGGGTCGGGGGAGGCTCCGCGAAACGGGGCTTCGGATGAGCCGGCTCGGTGGCGCGCTTGGATTGCGCGGGTCGGGCGGGTTTGGTGGGTCGCGTGGGGGCAGCCATGAGAACCTCGGGCGTCGTACGTCGCTCGTGAGCGGATACCGTCTAAAGATACTATGCTCCGATCGTGCACCATCGAATGCTTCGCGACGCCGCGTTGTTCCTCGCCGGCCTCCTCAGC
This sequence comes from Gemmatimonadaceae bacterium, assembly GCA_036560265.1. Classification (GTDB taxonomy): domain Bacteria; phylum Gemmatimonadota; class Gemmatimonadetes; order Gemmatimonadales; family Gemmatimonadaceae; genus DASPMP01. The sequence continues at coordinate 12,536 of DATBRO010000174.1, forward strand.
TGGGCGTGCAAGCCCGAGCCGATCGAATGGGGCGAGGCCCGTCCGCTTCCGCCGGCGCTCGCATCCACGACGAACCTGGCCTTCGACGCAGGGCAGAATCTCGTAGCGCGGCCCCCGGCGAACGTCACCCCGCCCGTGTTCACTTCGCAGTGCACCGGTAGCGCGCGAGTCGCGCGAGACACGACCGGCGACTGGTATGCGGTCTGGTGGTCGGCGCGCGGCGACAGTACCGCGCTGGTGGTCGTATCGCGATCGACCGACGGTGTCACCTGGGGACCCGCCGTCGTCGTCGACTCCACGGACGCCGGACCTGTTGGATGTCGGCGGGCGGCACCCTCGATCTACGTCGACGGGACGAACATCCACGTTGCCTATGCGATGGCGGCGCGCGAAGGGCCAGGTATATTCGCGTCCCACTCCATGGATCGCGGGATGACCTTTCATTCGCCAGTGGCCGTCGTGTACGGCGAGCATATCGGAGAGACAGCGATCGCGGCACGCGGCAACCTGGTTGCGGTGGCGTATGAGGACCCCAACAGCGATCCCCAACGCGTGGCGGTCGCGTTTTCGCGGACGATGGCGCACACCTTCGAGACGCGGGAGCTCACGTCGCCACCCACTGGACCGGCACGCGATCCCGGAGTCGTGCTCGGCGACGGCAAGATCGTCGTGACCTGGGCGCGCGGCACAGCGGGCGCGGCAGGCGATACGGACGCATCGGCGCCTCGCGTGATGCGCATCGGTGAACTGCGATGAGCGCTGACCGGACCTCCCCCCCGCGGCCCGCCCGGGTGCTCGTGGCGGACGACGATCCGACCATCGTCCTGTTGCTCGAGCACGCGCTCGAAGCGCTGGGGAGGAGCTACGAGACCGCCGACGACGGAGCGGAGGCGTGGAGTGCCTGGGAGCGCGAACGCCACGAGCTGGTTGTGCTCGACATCGAGATGCCGAAAATGGACGGACTCGAGGTGTGTCGCCGCATTCGCGCCGCCGACGAGGGTCGCAAGACATTCGTTCTCGTCGTCACCGGACGTGACAAAGCCGCGGATCTCGAGGCGGTGCTCGACGCCGGCGCGGACGACTATGTGTCGAAGCCGGTGACCGGCCAGCGTCTCCTCGCGAGACTGAAGATCGCCCTGCGCCGAATGGCGGACGACGCGGCCCGGCGCAAAGCCGAGGAAGATCTGAAGAAAGCCAGCTATCTGGCCGGTATCGGCGAGACCAGCGTGGCCTTGCAGCACGAGATTAACAATCCGCTGACAGGGCTGCTCGCGACGGCGGAGCTCTTGTTGCTCGAAGCCAAAGAGCGCGGACACCCGACCGAAGAGATCACGGTGATCATCGAGCAAGCGCGTCGCATCGTCGACCTGGTGAAAGGCATGGGCGACATGCGCGATCCCAAGTCCGTTCCGTACGCCGGACAGGCGAAGATGATCGACCTCAAGGACAAACGCTGAGTGGCGCACTGGCTGGGAGCGCACACAGTCGATAACGGCGGGTTGGACATGGCGGTCCGCAGAGCCGCCAACGCGGGCATGTCCACCATGCAGTTGTTCACCGCCATCCCGAAGTTCTATGGTGACAAGACGACCATACGTCCGGAGCGCGTCCAGCGTTTTCAAGCCGCGGTCAAATCCGCAGGGATGGACCCCAAACGCTTCGTCTCACATGGCGCATACGTCCTGAACACCGGAACGCCCGATGCGGCCAAATGGGCGCGCGCTCGTGACGGGCTCGTGAAAGAGCTGGAACGGTCGACGCTCCTCGGGATTGGCGTGGTGTGCTTCCATCCTGGGGCCGCGACGGACGGAGATCGCGTCGGAGCGGCCGAGCGCATCGCCGGTGCGATTGTGCACGCGCTGGACACCGTGAATTCGCCCACGCGCCTCTTGATCGAGAACACGGCGGGGGCGGGCACCACTATGGCGCGCACGGCCCAGGAAGTGGGGATGATCCTGGCGGACGTGCCCAAACGGCTTCGTCCGCGCACTGGGTACGGCCTCGACACTTGCCACCTCTTCGCTTCGGGCTACGACATCGCCAAGTCGAACGACGAGCTGACGCGGACGCTCGACGCGTTCCAGGCGGAGGCCGGCGAGCCACCCGGATTCCTGCACCTCAACGACAGCGAAGGAGCGCTCGGCTCCAATCGCGATCGCCACGCCCTGATCGGAAAGGGCCTAATCGGCGCCGAGCCATTCCGCTGGCTGCTGGCGGATCGGCGGTCGCGGGGCGTGCCGCTCATTCTCGAACACACGCAGAAGAACTGCGAGATCGCCCCGGACGACGACACGGCTGACCCGTACGACATCGAAATGATGGCGCTGCTGCGTCGTTTTTCAGAGTGAAAACACAGAACTGCCTATTGCGCTCTCCACAGGGGATTTTACTATTCGCGCGGCGGAGGCATCACCGAGCCTTGTTCCCATAGGGAAAACCACACTCCGTTCACCAACTCCAGAGGAGAGCGCATGGCGACGAAAAAGAGGAAGGGTGCGAAGAAGGGTGGGCGTAAGGGCGCCAAGAAGTCATCGCGGAGAAAGGCCGCGAAGCGTGGTGGCGCGAAGCGCAAACCCAACGCCGCATTCATGAGGCCCATGCAGCCTGACGCGTCCCTCTCGGCCGTCGTCGGCAGCACGCCGATACCCCGCACTGAAGTCACCAAGAAGCTCTGGCAGTACATCAAGCGCAACGGTCTGCAGGACAACGTGAACCGGCGCATGATCAACGCGGACGACAAGCTGCGCGCCGTCTTCGGCGGGAAGGGAAAGGTCTCGATGTTCGAGATGACGAAGCTCGTCAGCAAGCACATGAAGTAGCTGCACGAGACACGTCAGTAACACGGGCGCACTGCCAACGCGGTGCGCCCTTCGTATTTTTCGGATTCCGCGCTGTAGCCCGCCGAGAACAGACTCCCAGCCACTACAGAATTGGCCGCCAATAAACGCGCGTCGACGAAGACAAGCTCAAACGTCGTGAGCCAGGCTCGCGGCAAAAGCACACCCCAAGCACCGCTCGGGAGGAGGATGTGGGAGACCGTGAAATCGTTCGCCGGGGCGGTCCTGATCTACCTCGTGATCAAGACGCTCCTGATGGAGGCCTTCCGGATTCCGTCCGGCAGCATGATCCCGACGCTCCTCGTGGGCGACTGGCTGTTCGTGAACAAGCTCGTATATGGACCACACGTCCCGTTCACCCGCACGAACCTGCCCGGCTACTCCGATCCTCATCGCGGTGACGTCGTGGTCTTCGAATCGCCGTATCAACCGGACATGGCACAGAACGGCGAGGATCCGACCCCCACGCTCGTCAAACGCCTCGTCGGCATGCCGCTCGACACGCTCTACATGCGCGATGGACTGCTGTACGTGAACGGACTTCCGCAGCGGCAGGGTTATGCCGCGGCCGCAAATCCCAAAGGCGATCCGAATGCGACGTCCCCGCTGATGGACTGGCAGCACAAGATCGAGCTGTCCGGCACGCGCTTCGGGCCGCCGCCGCGGACGCCCGCGCTCGACCGTTGGGGGCCGCTGCTCATCCCCTCCGGGACGTACTTCATGATGGGCGACAACCGGTACGAGTCGAAGGACAGCCGGTACTGGGGCGTGGTGCCGCGGGCCAACGTGCGCGGCAAGCCGATGTTCATCTACTACTCGTACGTGCCGCGCGGCGAGAGCGACCGTCCGTTGTCGTTCATCACGGATATTCGCTGGCGCCGGATTGGGCACTGGATCAAGTAGTACGAAAAATGGCGGATCAGCGCTGATCTGATTCAACGCGGATTTGCGCGGATCGAGCGGAAACGACGCAGATCTGTCTTTTGGTGGCGCGGTGGGACAGACTGTATCGCCAGGATAAACAAACCCAAGGAAGTCTCCCTGATGTTTCCGCTCACTTCGCGTGCATCCGTGTGGAACACGGTCGCGCTCATCTGCTTTTTTCCGCTGTGTACCGCGTTGGCGCAGAAGACCTCACAGGAACTACGCGCACTCGCCCGCGAACGCCTCGCGCAGATTGACGGCCAGCTCAACGTCGCGGGTCTGGACAGCGCAGTCGAAGTGCGGCGCGACCAGTGGGGCGTGCCGCACATCTACGCCAAGACGCAGCACGATCTCTTTTTCGCGCAGGGATTCGTGGCCGCGCAGGATCGCCTCTTCCAGATGGATTTGTGGCGGCGAATCGGCGAGGGGCGACTCGCGGAGGTGCTCGGTCCCTCGTACGTCGCCCGCGACCGCTTCGCGAGACTGCTGAAGTACCGCGGCGACATGGACGCGGAATGGACCAGTTACGCGCCCGACACGCGGGACATCGCCACGTCGTTCGTTGCGGGCATCAACGCCTACATCGCGCTGGTGCGCGACCGTCCTCCCGTTGAGTTCACGCTTCTTGGCTATCTGCCGGAGCCGTGGACGCCACAGGTGCCGCTGCAGCGCATGGCGGCGCTCGCCATGACTGGAAACGCGGAATACGAGGTGCTGCGCGCGCAGCTCGTGAACGCGATCGGCGCGCAGCGCGCCGCCGCGCTCTGGCCGACGATACCGCATCACGATCTCGATCCCGCCCCGGGACTCTCGTTGAACGGCATCTCGACGCTGTCGCTCGGCGCGTACGCCGCGGCGGTCGGTCCGGTTTCCATCCCTCGCGTCGTTGGATCGAATAATTGGGTCGTGAGCGGGGCGCTGACGACGACCGGCAAACCGCTGCTCGCGAACGATCCGCACCGGTATCTCGACAATCCTTCACTGCGCTATCTGACGCATCTGGTCGGACCAGGATGGAACGTCATCGGCGCGGGCGAACCGGGCGTGCCGGGCATCGCGGCCGGACACAACGAGCGCATCGGCTTCGGCTTCACAATCGTCGGAATGGATCAACAAGATCTGTATGTGGAGACGCTCGGCTCCTGCGGGTCGGTGACCGTGGCGAGCGCAGCGCGGTGCTACCTGAACGGCGGCTCCTGGAAGCCCCTTCGACAGGTGGTCGATACGATCCTGGTGAAAGGCGGCGCTCCGCGCGTCGTGACGCTCGAGTTCACAGAACATGGTCCGCTGGTCAACGAGGAAGTCACAAAGGACGCCGATGGTCACTCGCGCGGATTCGCGCTGCGGTTCGTTGGCAGCGAGCCCGGGACCGCTGGCTATCTCGCTCAGATCTCGGTCAATCGCGCCCGAGACTGGACTTCCTTCATGAGCGCGGCCGCTCGCTGGAAGCTGCCGACCGAGAACCTCATCTACGCCGACGTCGACGGGAACATCGGGTGGATCGCGGCGGGCCTCATGCCGAAACGAGCTTGGTCAGGCTTGCTCCCAGTTCCGGGGACTGGCGGCTATGAGTGGAACGGCTTTCGGACGGTCGGAGAGCTGCCACGCGCGTTCGATCCGCCGAACGGCTACATCGTGACGGCGAATCACGACATCCGGCCGCAGGGCTACCAGCTCCCGCTCAACTTCGAGTTTGCGACGCCGTTTCGCGCGCACCGCGTCACCCAAGTGCTGCGCAACAGGGGGGCGCGCAAGTTCAGCGTACAGGATTTCGAACGCCTGCAACACGACGTGTACTCGATGCAGGCCGAGAAGCTGATCCCATTGCTGCTCGCTGCCGCGCGGCAAGGAGGGCGCAGCGCACGGTGGGAATACGAGACGCTCGCCCACTGGGACTATGTGATGCGATCGGACGAGACGGCACCGGTGCTCTTCGAATTCTGGAAACGCGCGCTCAGTTCGACCGCCCTGCGCCGGGCCGAGCGGAATGAAACGGCGCAGGCGATCGTCGGTGAGGGACGCTGGATCGACGAGTGGGAAGAGCCGGACGCGCCCGTCAGATTGTTCGCGAGAGCGACTGGTGACTCATTGATGCTCGCGGCCATGGATACGGCAATGGCGCGACTGCGTGCACGACTGGGCGCGGACAGCACCACGTGGCGGTGGGGCGCGCTCCACACGGCCGCTTTCCCTCATAAGGTCGCAGCGGCGTTCGACCTCGCGCCCGTAGCGCGCGGGGGCGACGGAAGCACGGTGAACTCGACGTCGGGCCCGGACTATCGCCAGTCGTCTGGTGCGTCGTACCGCGAGATCCTGGATGTCGCGAATTGGGATCGGTCCGTGGCCACGAGTGTTCCGGGCCAATCGGGCCAGCCGGAGAGCGATTTCTACGGGAACCTGCTTCCGCTGTGGGCGCGTGGAGAATATTTCCCGCTGCTGTTTTCGCGAGCCGCCGTAGAGCGTGAGACCAAGCATGTCCTCTGGCTCAAGCCTGTCGCATCGGCCACGTCTCGCTAAAAGTGGTTGCGGGAGCCCATCACTGATCGTTCTGTGTAAGAGATGAGACCCCCGAGGTCCTCATGAAGAATTATTTCCCGAAGCACTCGGTTCAGTGGCACTTCGAAGAGCCGACGGTGATGCGAAAGTTGACGCTGTCGCTCGGCGAGATGGCGGTGCTCACCGGGATAGCACTGCGGCTGTACCGCGCGCTCGTCATCACGCACGGCACGACGTCGAGCTGGTTGTGGGCGGGCGGCACGTTTGCGCTCGGACTCCTGCTTCTCTGCGCGATGGCGACCGTGCATCTCGCCAACTATCCGTTGCAGCGGTGGTTGTGGCGGGCCCCGCTCTTCGCGCTGGTCGAAGCGGCAGCTGAGTCGGCGACCGCACTGCTCCTCATCTGGTTCGGGCGCGAGCCTTCGGGGTCCACTCGCGCTGAATGGAGCGACTGGCTTCCTATGGCGGGAGGGACGCTCTGGACGCGCGAGCTGACGGTCTGCGGCTGGGCGCTATTCCTCGCGGGCGTGGTGTGGGTCGTTCGCCGCACGATTCTGCGGGAGCAGAAGGTGGAGGAAGAGGTGGTGGAGGATGCTGCGCAAGCTTGATCGGTGATTGGTGGTCGGTGATCGGTGGTTGACCCTACCACCGACCACCAAAAACCCACCACCTTTTAGAATGCGCAAAAAACTCGTCCTCGTCGTCCTCGTCGCGCTCGCCTCGAGCGCCGCGGCTCAGGAAATCCGCACCTATCGCCCCTTCGGCACACTGCGCGAGCAGGCGGAGCGGCAGCAGCGCTGGCTCATGCTCCGCATGTTCGAGGTCCTCCCGATGGTGATGCGGAAGCATCACGTGGAGATGTGGGTCGTCCCGATGCGCGAGTACAATGAGGATCCCGTATTCACAGCCATCGTCTCGGCAACGACGTTCGCGGCGCGGCGTCGCACGATCTATGTGTTTTACGACGAGTGCACCAAGCCCGGCGTTCTTGCCGCGCAGCGAGAACGCGAGATGCGGCCGCTCCCCCGGGACACGCGAGAAGATCCGCCCAGCTGCAAGGTGCAACGCATCGCGCTCGGCGGCGCGTCGCAGGGCGGCTTGTTCAACGCGGTGCGATCCACAAAGGCCGCTGCCGGCCCGGCCGGCGCGCAGTCACAACGCCAGGCGGAGCTCTCGGGCGACGAGCAGTGGCAGGTCCTCAAGAAGGTCATCGAGGAGCGCAATCCCAAGACGATCAACGTCGACGTGTCACGCACGTTTGCCTTTTCCGATGGACTGAGCGCGGGTGAGCTGGAGGGGATGCGCGCGGCGCTCGGTCCCAAGTGGTCCGCGCGTTTCAGGCGCAACGACGCCGTCGCGCTCGATGTCATCGCGACGCGGCTGCCCGACGAAGAGATGGCCTACCAGCGCATGACGCAGGTCGTCTGGGGGATCATCGACACGGCGTTCTCGAACGCGGTCATCACGCCGGGTATCACGCGGACGCAGGACGTCGTCTGGTGGATGCGCCAGAAGGTGAACGACCTCGGGCTCGGCACGTGGTTTCAGCCGTCGGTTGAAGTGCAGCGCATGGGCGCCTCGGACGAGCAGCTTGGCGACAACCCCATCATCCTGCGGGGCGACGTGCTGCACTGCGACTTCGGGATCACGGCATACCGTCTCAACACGGACACGCAGCACATGGGTTATGTGTTGCGTGACGGCGAGACGGACGTGCCGCCGGGCATTCAGCGCGCGCTCGAGAACTCGAACAAGCTCCAGGACATCGTCATGGCAGAGATCCGGCCGGGGCGGACGGGCAACGAGATTCTGCGCGCGTCTCTGGCGCGCATGCGCGCCGAGGGAATCGATGGAACAGTCTACACGCACCCGATCGGCCTCCACGGACACGGCGCAGGACCGTTGATCGGATTGTGGGACTATCAGGACGGGGTGGCTGGGCGCGGCGACGCGAAGGTGATCCCGAGCATGTGGTTTTCGATCGAGCTCCAGGCGACGACACCGGTGCCCGAGTGGAATGATCAGAAGGTCCGATCGGCCCAGGAAGAGGATGCGATCGTCGACGCCGAAGGTAGGATCCGATGGGCGTGGCAACGGCAGACTCGATATTGGCTGGTTCGGTGACCTGGTAAGCTGCGCTATATTCCAATCAGAGAATGCGCAAAGCCAAGAAAGACTTGATCGTAGTGGGCGATCGCGTCCTCGTGAAGATCGAGGAGGGCGAGGAGCGCACGAATGTCGGGCTCTATCTTCCTCCGACCGCCGTCGACAATCAGGCCGTGCAAAGCGGAGTCATCGTCGCGACGGGGCCAGGTCTGCCGCTCCCGGCGCCGGACACCAACTCCGACGAGCCCTGGCGCACGACGTCGCGCGAAACGCGGTTCGTCCCCATGCAGGCCATGATCGGCGACTACGCGCTCTTTTTTCGAAAGGCCGCCGTCGAGATCACGTTCGAGGGCGAGCGGTTTCTCGTCGTGCCGCAGGCCGCGATCCTCGCGCTCGTGCGCGACGAGGATTTTGACATCGATAGCCTATAATGAGTCAGGTGCTGGGTGCTGGGTGCTAGCCCCGCTAATGTCGACCGAACACCCAGCACCGAGAACCAATCACCGAGTCAGATATGCGATTGCCAATGTCTCCAGGTATGTACCCAGAAGAGCTCGTGCAGCCGATGCGCGCCGAGCTCACGCAGATCGGTTTTGAAGAGCTGCGCACGCCGACCGAAGTGGATGAGCGATTGACCGAGAAGGGCACGACGCTCGTGGTGGTCAACTCCATTTGCGGCTGCGCTGCGCGAATGGCGCGACCCGCCGTCCGGATGGCGCTGCAGGAAGCGAGTGCGAAGCCGGAGCACCTCGCGACGGTGTTCGCAGGGCAGGATCGCGAGGCAACGGACCGGGCGCGGAGCTACTTCACGGGCTATCCGCCGTCGTCACCATCGATCGGCTTGCTGCGCGACGGCCAGCTCGTGTTCATGCTCGAACGCTGGCAGATCGAGGGTCGCCCGGCGTCGGACATCGCTGACGATCTCAAGGCCGCGCTCGACGAGCACTGCGGCGCCGGCAACAAAGTCGCCGGCTAGTTCGGCTTCTCCGCGAGGTTCTGCTTCACCATCTCGCGACTTTTCAGCTGGAACGTCGCGGTGCCGAAGGGAAGATGCGTGCGCATCTGTAGCATCATGCGTGCGGCGTCGTCCTGAATCCACACTTCCGCGTTCGCGTTTTCGGCGAAGATGCCTTTTGCCTTGATCTTCGGTTGGAGGACGAATGCGTCGAACTCGCCGGCCGGAACCCGAATGCGCTCACGCCGCACGACGGTCACCCGCACGGGATTACGATCCGGCTTGAAGTAGCGATTGAGGGTGTAGGTCTTTCCGACCTCCATCGGCATGGTGCGCATGAAATAGATGAACGCACCGTCGTCGAGCGGCCGCTCGACGGTCTGCGTCTCGGGCTTGCCATTCTCGGCGTACACCCCGCGCTCGGGGAAGATCTCGTACGTCCGGTCGCGCTCATATGCGCCCTGGTCGATCCTTTGATGATATCGCAGCGAGACGAGTGTCTTCGGATCGAACCAGCTCTCGTATATGTCGTTCACTCTGAAGAACAGCAGCGAACCGGACATGCTGAAGACGCTGTGATACACCTGTCGGCCCCGCAGCGTATCGAGCTTACGGATCTCGGCGACCGCCGTGCCTCTGCCGATCGGGCCGACTCGCACTGCGTACGTGAGTCGCTCGCCGATCGAGAACGGCCGGAGCGCCACGTCGCCGCCCGACTCCTGAGTGGTGACGGTCTGCGCGGACAGCACTGCTGAGCCCGCGACGCACGCGATCAATGTGACCGACCGCGTCGCGACCAGCCAAAACCTCCGGCTACGCCCGAACCCCCCGAACTCCAACGTGCGGCTCACCTTCACCTCTCACAGCGTGCTATTCGCGCGGGCCGGTACCCGAATCTCCTCCTTCGGCGAGGGCGGGACAGGAATAAAGTCCTCGCCCGGGTTGATGTAGACGTCGCGCTCCACGCCGTACTGCTGATCGTGAAGGTCGCGATACCGGCCGCCCAGGCGCATCAATTCATGGTGCGTGCCACGTTCGACGATCTCGCCGGCCTCGAGCACGAGGATCTGGTCGGCGCTCTCGATTGTGGACAGCCGGTGGGCGATGACGAACGTCGTACGCCCGCTGCGCAAGCTTTTTAGCCCATCGCGGATCATCGCCTCGCTTTCACTGTCGAGGGACGACGTCGCCTCGTCGAGAATGAGGATTCTCGGATCGGCGAGGATCGCGCGGGCTATCGCGACGCGCTGGCGCTGACCGCCGGACAGTTTCACGCCGCGCTCGCCGACGATCGTCTCGTACTTGTCCTTGAACCCTTCGACGAATTCGTCGGCATGCGCAATCCGCGCCGAGGTGATGACCTCGTCCAGTGTCGCGCCAGGCTTGGAGTACGCGATGTTCTCGTGGATGGTGCCGTCGAACAAGAAATTGTCCTGCAATACGACACCGACGTGGTCGCGATAGTCATGAAGGCGCAGCGTGTCGAGATCGTGGCCGTCGATCCGGATTCTTCCGGCCTTCGGCCGATTGAAGGCCATCACGAGGCTCACGAGGGTGCTCTTGCCCCCACCGCTCGACCCGACGAGCGCGGTCGTCGTGCCGGCTTTTGCATGAAAGCTGATGTTCTTGAGTACCGGCACGCCGGGGTTGTACTCGAACCACACGTCGTGGAATTCGACGGCGCCGTCGACGTCCGTTACGGGCGCCTTATTCGCGTCGGCTTCGTCTTCCGTCGTCATGTCGCGGATCTCGCGAATCCGGTCGAGACCAGCGAACGCCTCCGTGATCTGCGTGCCGATCGAAGCGATCCCGACCAGCGGCGCCGCGACCATTCCGATGAAGAAGACGTACATCATCATGTCGCCGAGCGTCATCCGCCCGGCGAGCACGTCGCGCCCTCCCACGAGGATCATGAGGACGCCGATCAATCCCGTGATGACCGCAACGCCGGACCCAACGGCGGACGTCCCGGTAATGGTCTGAGCCACGTTTCTGAACAGCTTGTGTGCGCCTTTCGCGAACGTGAGCCGCTCACGCCGCTCGGCGGTATACACTTTTACGATCCGGATCCCGCCGATCGTCTCGGCGAGTCTCCCGGTGACATCGGCGTTGATCGCGCCCCGCTCCCGAAAAAGCGGCCGGAGTTTCTTGAACGCGATGGACATCATCCCGCCGAACGCCACGAGAATCAGCACGGTGAACATCGTGAGCTTCCAGTTCAGCCAGATCAGCACGCCGACGGCGATTGCCGCGCTGAGAAATCCGCCGACGAGCTGGATGATGCCCGTGCCCACCAGGTTCCGCACACCTTCGGCGTCGGTCATGATTCGCGATATGAGAATCCCGGTTTTCGTGGAGTCGAAGTAGGAGACTGGCAGCCGGAGCACGTGCATCTGCACGGATTTCCGCATATCGGTGATGGCGCGCTGCGCCGCAATCGAGACGACCTGTGCCAGACCGAACCCGGTGATTGCCTGCACGATGGTGGCGCCAAGGGCCGCCATCGCCAGGGGCAGCAACATGTCCGCGCGATGCTTTCCGACCACGTCGTCAATGAGGAACTTCGACGTCGCGGGTAACACGAGCCCCGCCAAACGGTTCACGATCATGAGCGAAAAGCCGATCGCGAGCGAGCGCTTGTGTTGCGCCATGAGCTCGCGGGTCTCGCGCCAGGCGCGGCGAGTATCGAGCTTTTTTTTCTCGGGCTTGATGGGTGCAGTCACGCTCTAAAGGTAGCGCCGCCGGCACGCCTACTGATACTGGATATACACGGGCTTTGGCTTGAGCTGCAGCACTTCCATCGGCGTGAGCAGCTTGTCGCCCTTCTTGGTGTCATTGCGGAAAAAGAGCTTGAAGCCCGTGAACTGCACTGGCTCCTTCGCGACGTACTCCCTATAGGAATCGAACTTGAGCCACGGCGCGCCCCAGCCATCCATGTTGATCACGACCTGCACGCGAGGGTCGAGCTTGATCTGATCCGCGCCGCGAAGCATCGCACGCATGAACCGGTGCACCACGAGCACCTTGGGCGGCAGCTTCTTCTCCGTCACGAGAGTCCCGAGTTGGTCGATGACCCAATTCACTTCCTTCGCCGACAGCGTGCCGATCTCCTTTCCGGGTGAGACCCCTTCGCGCGAGTAGTGCATGTGGAACTCGGGATCGATGCCGAGATGAACGTTCGGCCGCTCGAGGAACTTCATGAGACGCGGGAGCTCCGCTTGCACGGTGCTCTGGCCCGCCTGAATGTCGAGGAAGAGGAGCGCATCGCGTTCCTTCGCCCACCCGTACACTTTCTCGATCGTCGCCGAGTCCATGCGCGTGCGCCACTTGCCGTCCTTGCCCGGGTCCCCTGACGCGACGACAGCGATGTAATGGAGCGCAGGCTGGACCGGCGTGTCCGGATCGGCCTCGTGCCATTGAGCGACGATGGTGTCGAGCTTGGCCAGCATCTGTTCGGGGGGAAGCGCGCCGAGGATGCCCATCTTCTTCGAGAGAGTATTGCCGTAGAACGCGACGATGCGTTTCCGCGGTAGGATCGAGCATTCCAACGGCTCCGGCCCTTTCACCGGCCATCCCGGCAGCTTGCCGCCGAAGCGAACGGCGGAAACCAGCGCCAGAGAATCTTTTTTCGAGCGGCCAGCTGCGACACGGACTTCGATCCGCGGTTCCTTGACGGCCATCTTGGCACTGTCCGGCGTCGCGTCGGTCGAATCCGTCCTCACCGAATCCGGTCTTGCTGAATCCGGCCTCGCCGAGTCCGTCCGCGTTGAATCGGTGGCTGCGGCGCGCGCCGTTCTCACGGAATCTCCGGTCGCGCCGGAGTCGGATTTCGTCGGATCCCGCGATTGAACCACGACGTCGCCCGCGGCGCTGTCGCAGCGGGTGGAGTCGGACCGGCCCGTTTCCGCCTGCGCCTCCGGCGCGCGGCCACACGCGGCGAGCGCGACTAGGGCGACTAGGGCGACCAGCGCAACCAAAGTGATGGGAAGAATCAGAGATCGGCGAAGCAACGTATCAACTCATTGGGAGGGTTCGTGCAGAGGCCAGCGCCTTTGTTTTACACCAAGGCAGCACGTATGCCACAAAAGACCGGCGCGATCGGCCGGGCTCGCTCTGGCCCGGTGGTGCGCTGAATTCTAGCTTAGCATCCAAGCCCGATATGGATCTCCGCCAGCAACTCCAGCAGACGCTCGGTACGACGTACGTCCTCGACCGTGAGCTCGGCGGCGGGGGTATGTCGCGCGTATTCATCGCGGACGAAAAGCGGCTGAACCGCAAAGTCGTGATCAAGGTACTCTCGCCGGAGCTCGCTGCCGGCGTCAGCGGCGAGCGGTTCGAGCGAGAGATCCAGCTTGCCGCGTCGCTCCAGCAGGCCAACATCGTACCGATTCTGGCAGCCGGAGAAACGGAAGGCCTTCCGTTTTACACCATGCCATACGTCGAGGGTGAGTCGCTGCGATCGCGGCTCGGGAAGGGGGGACCGCTTCCGATCTCGATGGTGATCGGCGTGTTGCGCGACGTCGCGAAAGCGTTGGCGTACGCCCACGAGCGCGCGGTCGTGCACCGCGACATCAAGCCGGACAACGTGCTGCTCTCCGGAGGGACAGCGGTCGTCACCGACTTCGGAATCGCGAAGGCAATTTCCGCCGCGCGCACCGAGAAGGAAGGCGCGACATTGACGCAGCTCGGCACGTCGATCGGGACGCCGGCGTACATGTCGCCCGAGCAGGCCGCAGGAGATCCTTCGGTCGATCATCGCGCGGACATCTACTCGCTCGGCTGCATGGCGTACGAGCTGCTGACGGGCCAGTCCCCGTTCCACGGTCGCACCCCCGCGCGAATGCTGGCCGCGCACATGACGGAGACGCCGCCACCGATCTCGCAGCTGCGTCCCGACACACCGGCAGCGCTCGAGCAGCTCGTGATGCGTTGTCTCGAGAAGGATCCGGCGGCGAGACCGCAGACGGGTCGCGACCTGGTTCAGGCGCTGGACGCGATCACGAGCGGCAGCATCGCGGCGATGCCGGGCGCGTTGCTCGGCGGGCCTGGCATGTTGAAGCGCAGCCTCGGCATCTACGCAGCGGCAATGATCGTCGTCGCGATTGTGGCGCGCGCGTCGATCATCGCGCTCGGCCTTCCCGACTGGGTGTTCCCCGGCGCGATCGCCGTGATGCTGCTGGGTTTGCCCGTGATTCTGTTCACCTGGTACGTGAACAGGACCATGCGACGCCTGGCGACGTTGACGCCGCAGCTCACACCCGGCGGTTCGCCCGCGCAGCCGAGCACGATGGCGACGCTCGCGATGAAAGCGAGTCCCCATATAACGTGGCGGCGCGCGTGGACGAGCGGGGCAGTGGCGCTCGGCGCATTCGTCGTGCTTGTCGCGACGTTCATGATTCTGCGCGCGCTCGGCATCGGACCGGCCGGGTCGCTGCTGGCCGCCGGGAAGTTGGCGGATCGCGAGCGACTCATCGTGACGGAGTTTCAGTCCCCGGACACCTCGCTCGGCACGATCGTCAACGAGGCCGTGAGAACGACGCTGAGTCAATCGAAGGTCGTGTCGATCATGCCGCCCGCGGCGATCGGCGCCGCGCTACAGCGCATGCAGCGGTCACCGTCCACCCGACTTGACCTGACGCTCGCGCGCGAGATCGCCGAGCGGGAAGGAATCAAAGCGATCGTCGATGGCGCGATCCGCTCCATCGGCGGCGGATACGTGGTTTCCATCCGTCTGGTGTCGGCGGATTCCGCGAATGAGCTCGCGGCATTCCAGGAAACGGCAAACGGCCCGCGCGAGCTGCTCGAGACCATCGACAAGCTCACGCGCAAGCTGCGGGGAAAGATCGGCGAGTCGCTGAAGGAAGTGCGCGGAAACCCGACGCTGGAGCAGGTCACGACGCCGTCGCTCGACGCATTGCGCAAGTACGCGGAAGCACAACGGCAGAACGACCTTCTCGGGGATCCGCTGAAGTCGATCGATTTGTTGCATGAAGCGGTGAAGATCGACACGGCCTTCGCCATGGCGTGGCGAAAACTCGGCGTGGTGCTCAACAACACCGGTCGGCCTCGCGTGCAGATCGACAGCGCGCTCGAGAAGGCGTTCAGATTTCGCGAACGCTTGACGGAGCGGGAGCGGCTGCTCGCCGAGGCGACGTATTACCACATCGGCCCCGGGAGCAACCGTCGAAAAGCGATCGAGGCGTATCGGGCCGTTCTCGAGCTGGATCCCAACGAGCTCGCGGCCGCGAACAATCTTGGCAACATCTACACCGGGCGACGCGAATTTGCCCGCGCGGAGTCGCTGTACAAACGTGTGATTCGGTCGGGGCGCGCGTCTCAGCAACCGTACGCCAACCTCATCCCTGTGCTGTTCAATCAGGGCAAGGAGCAGGAAGCAGAGCGGCTCCTCGCCGAGATGCATGAGCGCTTCCCCAACGTGGTCTCCGCGACCATGGGACGCGCGTCGTTCTATTACCGGCGCGGCCAGCTCGATTCCATGGAGGCGCTCTACAAGCAGGTTGCGAGCGGTGACAACGTGATCGCGAAGTTGAGCGGCGCCTCAGGACAGATCTCGCTGAACTTGATGCGGGGTCGCATGACTGAGGCGTACCGTTTCGTCAAGGAAGCAAAGAAGCTGACTGTGGCGCTGGGGCAGCCTGAAAGCCCCCTCGGCGATTCGCTGCAGGCGTCGTTTATCGACCTCTCCCATTACGCGGACACGACGCGCGCTGTCCGCCGAGTGGAGCAGGCGCTCGCGAGCAAGAACATTCGGTCAATGCCGTTTCCGAGTCGCCCCTACTTTGGCTTCGCGTCGTTCTTTGCGCTGACGGGACAACCCCAGCGCGCGCGCGCACTTCTGGCGCAGTACGATGCGGAGGTGCCGGATAGCAATACCCGCAAGATCCGGGAACCGGGCAGGCACAGCGTTCTCGGTAACATCGCGCTCGGTGAAGGCCGACCGCTGGATGCCGTGCGCGAGTTCTGGCGCGGGGACACCACGTACGACGGGCCTGATGGATCTTGCGCGATTTGCGTGCTGGACGACGTAGGAAGAGCGTGGCGCGCCGCGGGCGTTCCCGATTCGGCCATTTTCTACTGGGAGAAGTATCTCAACACGCCTTACTACGGGCGCGAAGGAATGGACGCGTCCCAAGCCGCCCTCATGCACAAGTGGCTGGGTGAGCTTTACGAAGCCAAAAGTGATCTGCCGAACGCGGCGAAGCACTATCGCATGTTCGTCCAGCGCTGGGAGCACGCTGATCCCGAGCTTCAGCCGAAGGTTGCGGACGTGCGACGCCGGCTCGCTCGAATGGCGGACGTCGAGCGGAAATAGCGGCCGCGGTACCCGCCTACTTCGCGGCGACCCTTCGCGCCTTCGGCGGCGCGCGCCCGACGATCAGCGTGATGTTGTCGCTGCCTCCGCGGTCGAGCGCGAGCTGCAGCAGATCGCGGCTCACCTGCTCGGCCGATTGTATCGTCGCGAAGTGCTGGGCGATCTCGTCGTCCGACACGTGCTTCGTGAGGCCGTCGCTGCACAACAGCACGACGCAGCCGCGTTCGCGTATGTCCACACGCGCGACCTCGGGCGTGGCCTCATCCGAGCCGATGGCGCTGGAGAGGACATTCTTCAACGGTGAGCGGCGAAGCTGCTCCTTCGCCATCGCGCCTTCGTCCACCAGTTGTTGGCCGAGCGTCTGATCGCGCGTCACCTGCTTGAGCTTCTTGCCTGAGTAGACGTAGCACCGGCTGTCGCCCACCTGCACTACGTAGAGCCACGGCCACACCGCGATAGCGAGCGTGAGCGTGGTGGCCATGCGTCGCTGATCGGTCCGACTCGCTGACTCGGCGCGAACGGCGTCGTGTGCCTGCATCGCGACCGCGCGCAATGAATCGAGAAACTCGTCGTCTTTCGCAGACCCCGCGGTGTGATAGCAGCGCATCGTGGAGGACACGTACCGCGTCACCGTTTCCGACGCGAGGCGCGCCGCTTCGCTGCCATCGGCGGCTCCGCCGACACCGTCGGCCACGAGCATCATGGTCCCGAGCCGAGAGCCGCGCAGGGGCAAGGATTCCGGGTCCGGCAAGCTCGTGCCGTGGATGACGATCTGCGGATGGATCGTGCACAGAAGAAAATGGTCCTGATTGTCCGGCCGCACCTTCCCTTCGTGCGTGATGCCGAAGAGATCGAGCTCGTCGTCGGAGGGCCGGCCAGCATGCGAGCCGGAAATCGTGGCAGTCTGCATCTCGACGATTGACATGGGTGCCTCACGCACGCTTGCCGCTCCGCCTAGCATGGCCGAGCGCAGTCGGAAGAGCAAGGCGCACCGGCTGGCTGCGCTCCGGTCCTCTCCCTACGTTAGGACGCCGCTGCAGCTTCGGAGCGCGAACGGAGACGAATGCTTGTCGCGCACATCGATCGTTGCCGCGCTGCTCGCGTTTTGCGGTGCTCAGCATTCCGCGCCGGCCTATTCGCTAGACCAACTCGATCCTTGCTCGGTGGCCTCTGGCGCCAGCCAGTGCGCTGTCCCGGGTGATCAGCGTCGCGTCGAGCCCCTCCGCAAGCGCGACATACACGGCATCGTAGGCCGTGAGGTTGTGGCGCAATGCCCAAACGCGCCGAAGCAGGGGATCATGCATGTATCTCGTGAGCGGCAGCCGCGCGAGGAGAGTGAGCGCGGTCTCGCCGCGCGTTTCCGAAATCTCGTTGCGTCCCAAAGAATGCCGCAACGCGTGAATGACTTCGACATCTAACAGCGCAGGAGCATGGAGGCTCTCGCCCTCGCCAAACAGGCGCTCTTCGATGGCTGCCGAGGCCGCGGTGCGAAGCAGCAGCTCTACGATGACTGAGGCGTCAGCGACGATCACCCGCGTCCCGCGCACGACGGATGATCTTTGCGGGCGACTCCTTGAGACGTATTGGTTCGAGCGCGGCCAGCTGCGAGCGAACTTCGGCAACGGTCAAACGCTCCGCGGACCGCTCGAGCTCCTGGCGCAAATAGTCCGAAAGCGACATCCCCGCGAGGGCGGCCTTCGTTCGCAAGCGCCGGTGCAGCTCTTCCGGCACATGCCGGATCTGAATCATTTTTGGCATGTTCATAACATGTAGCACATGTGATGCACATGCAATCGTCAGTTGCGGGACCACGGGCGCAGCCACGGTATCGTGCGGTGTCGGTCTCGAGAAAACCACTCCTCCCGTTCGCCGAATGTCGCGGAGATCGCGTACACCGGCGTCGCGTCGTCTTCCGGCAATGCCACATCGACGCGGAGCTCGGCCGAGAGCCGCTTGAGCTCTCGAAGATCGGACACCGCGATTGACGTGAATTGGACTCGAGCGCCGGTCGAATCGCGCAGCTCGAGCGCATCGAGCGCTTTTACAACCTCGATCATGCGCTGTCCTTCCGTGCTGTGCTCCAGCACCTCGATCACCGCGTCGGCCGACATATCCTCCGGGTCGACCCCCCGCTGCTCGATCGCCTGCTTGAGCGCGGACGCGGCAGTGAGGAATCCGGTGAGCCGCGGCAGGACCTCGAGTCCGTACTCACTCGGCCGAAGCATGCCGAAGCGTTGCCGCGGACCGACTCCCGACTGTTCGAAATCGGTCTCACCTATCGGTCGGCCGTGGAGCGAGAGTGTGTAGGCCATGCGCAAGACTAACCGCCGGGTTCGCGCCGAGCGGGACCATTCCAGCGCGAGGATGACCGAAATCCCGCGCTCCGGTTCCCGACTGATGTCACCAGACTGCCCGCTCTCGCGAAGCCCTGGCTCTGGAGTTCAATTATGCGCCTCAGTCTTCGACAGGCAGAGTCATGACCAGTGTCGCCCCACCGCGCGCCAAAAAGAGCGGTTCGGCTGGCGCAGCGCAGAGCGAAGTCAAACGCTTCATGGACGACATCGTTCGGCGCAATCCGGCCGAGCCCGAATTCCATCAAGCCGTTCGCGAAGTGGCCGAGAGCGTGATGCCGCTCGTGCTGAGCGACGCACGCTATCGCGACAACAAGATCCTCGAGCGAATGGCGGAGCCTGATCGCGTCATCTCGTTTCGCGTTGCCTGGGAGGACGATAAGGGCGAGGTCCACATCAATCGCGCCTTCCGCATCCAGTTCAACGGCGCCATCGGGCCATACAAAGGCGGCATGCGTTTTCACCCGAGCGTAACGCTCGGCGTCCTGAAGTTTCTCGGGTTCGAGCAGACGTTCAAGAATTCGCTCACGGGGCTGCCGATGGGCGGCGGAAAGGGTGGCTCGAACTTCGATCCCAAGGGCAAGAGCGACCGCGAAGTGATGCGCTTCTGCTACACGCTCATGGACGAACTTCACCGGCACATCGGTGAGCGCACCGACGTCCCGGCGGGCGACATCGGTGTCGGTGCGCGCGAAGTCGGTTACATGTTCGGCGCGTACCGCAAGCTCGAGAACCGATTTACGGGCGTGTTCACCGGAAAGGGACGTGCCTTCGGCGGGAGCGCCATTCGCCCCGAGGCGACGGGATACGGGCTCGTGTACTTCACGGAGGCGATGCTTGGAACGCGCGGCGAGGATATCAAAGGCAAGACGGCTCTCGTTTCGGGGTCGGGCAACGTCGCGCTATACGCGATCGAGAAACTCGTGCAGTTGGGCGCTCGCGTCATCACCGCCTCGGACTCGAGCGGATTCATCCACGACCCCGATGGGATCTCACTCGAGAAGCTCGAGTGGTTGAAGGAACTCAAGGAAGTGCGGCGCGGTCGCATTGAGGAGTACGCGAAGAAATACAGAAGGGCGACCTACGCCGCGGGCAAACGGCCTTGGAGCGTGGACTGCGACCTGGCCTTCCCGTGCGCGACGCAGAACGAGCTCACTTTCGACGATGCAAGGACGCTCACCGGGAACGGCGTAATCGCGGTTGCGGAGGGCGCGAACATGCCGAGCGACGCGGACGCGGTGCATCATCTGCTCGAGAACAAAGTGCTCTTCGGGCCGGCGAAGGCGGCGAACGCGGGCGGCGTGGCTGTCTCGGGACTGGAGCAGACGCAGAACTCGATGCGGTTGAGCTGGAGCGCCGAAGAAGTGGACGAGCGCCTCAAGCAGATCATGCTCGACATTCACCAGACGTGCGCGCAGCACGGCGGCGATGGCAACGGCTTCGTCAACTACGTCAAAGGCGCGAACATCGGCGGATTCGTGAAAGTGGCCGAGGCAATGCTCGCGTATGGGGTCATGTAATGAGGGTCCTGCTCGCGTTGCTGCTCGCGGTCAACGCCTCGGCCCAGCAGGCGCCGGCGTACGTGCCGCCGGTGGGCGCGTGGGAGCATCGCGCGCCGGAGCAGGTCGGAATGGACGGCGCGAAGCTGCAGGACGCCATCGCGTTCGCGAAGGAGAAGGAAGCCAAAGCGCCGCGAGATCTCGAAGCGGCGCACTATCAGACGTTCGGGCGCGAGCCATTCGGCTCCGCGGTCGGTCCGATGAAGGCGCGGGGCGAGCCGAGCGGAGTCATCGTGCGTCGCGGATACATCGTGGCCGAGTGGGGCGAGCCGGCGCGAGTCGACATGACGTTCAGCGTTACGAAGAGCTTCGTCTCCACGACCGTTGGTCTGGCCGTCGAGCGCGGCTTGATCAGGAACATCGACGACTCCGTGTATCGCTACATGGCGCCCGTGCTCCACGCCGTGACGCCGGCACTGCGCACGGAGGGCGGCGTCGGCCAGTTCGACGCGCGCACGACGATGGCGCCATTCGAGACGCCGCACAACCGGACGATCACCTGGCGACATCTGCTGCAGCAGACGAGCGACTGGGAAGGCACCCTCTGGGGCAAACCCGAGTGGGCGGATCGTCCCACCGGCCAGCCGGAGACGTGGTGGACGCGCGAGCGCCTCGCGCCCGGCTCGGCGTACGAGTACAACGACACACGCGTGAACGCGCTCGCGCTCGCGTCGCTCAACGTGTGGCGCCGGCCATTGCCGCAGGTGCTTCGCGAGCTGGTCATGGATCCGATCGGCGCGTCACCGACGTGGCGCTGGTACGGCTACGACAACTCCTGGGTCGTGCTCGATGGGCAGATGACACAATCGGTGGCCGGCGGCGGACACTGGGGTGGCGGCATGTTCATCAGCGCGTACGATCAGGCGCGCTTCGGTCTTCTCACGCTCCGGAACGGCAAATGGGGCGCGAAGCAGATCATCCCCGAGTCGTGGATCCGGTTATCGCGCACACCGACGCCCGTGCAGCCGGACTACGGGTTCATGAACTACTTCCTGAACACGGGGCGAAAGCGCTGGCCGAGCGCGGCGGAATCGGTGTACGCACACCTCGGCAACGGTACGAACGCGATCATCTGTGATCAGGAGAATGATCTCGTCGTCGTGGTTCGCTGGATCGAGGGTAACGCGCTCGACGGATTGATCCAGCGCGTGCTCGCGTCGCTGCGCGACCAACCGCGCGCCGCGGGTCGCTGACACCAAGTTCCGCGCGTCGTTGATCATCAGGTTCGGCTGTTCATCACGGAAAGAGCAGGAAACTCCGAGAACGGCCGCGGAAACTTCGTTTTGAATTTCCAAAGAAACGTGTGTTGATCCTGCGGCAGTTTTTCGTTGTTTCCTGCCTTTTCCGTGATAGACAGCCTTACGCCGACGCAGCCTTATTTACTGGCTGCCATTCGGTCCCCGGCGTACGTTAGGGCGCCCACCTTTCAGAGCGGCGAATGGATGCTCTCGCTCAACTAAATACTTCGCTCGCGGGCCGCTATTCGATCGACCGCGAGATCGGCCGCGGCGGCATGGCGACAGTCTACCTCGCGCGCGACATCCGCCACGCGCGAAATGTCGCGCTCAAGGTGCTCAATCCGGAGCTCGGCGCGGTGCTCGGTGTCGAACGCTTTCTCAGCGAGATCCAGGTCACTGCGAATCTCCAGCATCCCAACCTGCTCCCGCTCTTCGACAGCGGCGGCGCGGACGGCATGCTGTTCTATGTGATGCCGTACATCGAAGGCGAATCGCTCAGGAAAAAACTCCAGCGGGAGAAGCAGCTTCCGATCGACGAGGCGATCCACATCGCGTCCTCCGTCGCCAGCGCGCTGGATTACGCGCATCGTCATGGTGTGGTGCACCGCGATCTCAAGCCCGAGAACATCTTGCTGCACGAGGGGCAGCCCCTGGTCGCCGACTTCGGCATCGCGCTCGCCGTGTCCAAAGCGGGCGGCGAGCGCATCACACAGACCGGAGTGTCGCTCGGCACGCCGCACTACATGTCGCCGGAGCAAGCGACGGGCGACCGCCCGATCGATAAGCGGTCCGACATCTATTCGCTGGGCGCCGTCGTGTACGAGATGCTGGGCGGAGATCCGCCGCACACGGCGAGCACCGCGCAGGCGGTCATCGCCAAGGTCCTCACGGATCAGCCGAGAAGCCTGCGTGTCCTGCGACCGCACGTACCACCGCACGTCGACGCCGCGATTCAGTGCGCTCTGGAGAAACTGCCGGCTGATCGGTGGAACACGGCCCACGAATTCGCCGAAGCGCTTCAGGGCAAATCGGTCGCGATTCCATCGGCGGTCGTGACGCCGGCGTCCATCGAGCGCGACATCGCATCACGCGCGGCAGGCAGACGGTGGACGCGGATGGCGCCGTGGGCTGCCGCGGTCATTCTCGCGCTCGGTGGCGTCGCCGCGGGGTGGATCACCGCGCGACGCGGAACGCCCGAGCGAACGGTCAGATACCTCTTATCGTTTCCGCCGAACGAACGCATGTACTCCGGCATCGGCTCCGGACGCACGCTGGCGATTTCACCGGACGGAAATCGTACGGTCTATGTGACGGTCGGAGCCGGCATGGTCCAGCACCTCGTGATTCGAATGCTGGACGAGGTGGCGCCGAGAGTCATTCCCGGCACCGAAGGCGCGATTCAGCCGTTCTTCTCCCCCGACGGACGCTGGATCGGGTTCATGGCGAATCAGCAGCTCAAGAAAGTGCCGGTCGACGGCGGACCGGTCAGCGTGATCGCGGACGTCGGTCAACTGTTCGGTGCCACGTGGGCGCCGGACGATCGTATCATCTTCACGCAGCGGCAGCGATTGATGGCAATGCCCGCGAGCGGCGGCGCGGAACCCCGGCAGATCAATAAACCGGATTCGTCGATCGGAACGTCGACGCTGCGCTGGCCGCGCGTGCTCAGCGACGGGAAAACCGTGCTGTTTACGAAATGGCGCGGTGGGCTCGGCAGCGCCGGCATCGTCGCGGCATCCCTGGAAACTGGCGAGATGCATTCACTCGGCGTCGAAGGCACTTCGCCGCTCGGTGTCATCGATGGCTACATGATCTATGGCACGGCGAACGGCGCTCTCTTCGCCGTGCCATTCGACGAACGTCATCTGCGCGTTACGGGCCCGCCGATGCTCGTCGCCGATCAGGTGGCCGTGAGTCCAACAGGCGCGGCGGTCGCAGACGCGTCGCCGAGTGGCTCGCTGGTCTATCAGAGTGGCTCATCGTCATCGACACTGGTGCTCGTGGACACGATGGGAGCCGTACGGCCACTCATCCCCGAACCCAGGCCCTTTGGCCAGCCGCGCTTCTCTCCGGATGGCAAGCGGATCGCGGTTGCGTTGCGCGTCGGTACATCGACGGACATCCACATCTATTCACTTGCGTCCGGCACGTTGACCCGTTTGACCACCGAGGGAATCACGAACGACCGGCCGGAATGGACTCCCGACGGGAAGCGCATCCTGTTTCGCTCGGAGCGCGGGGATTTTCTCGGACTGTGGTGGCAGAGCACCGATTTCACCGGCGTCGCGGAGCCGTTGATCCTCAACGGTCGCGGCGACGTCTGGGAGGGAGCCTTTGCGCCGGACGGACAGACCCTCGTATATCGAACGGGAACGCTAGGCGCGGCGGATATCTGGTATCGCCCGCTCCGCGGCGACACGACACCCAAGGCGGTCGCCGCGACGCAATTCACGGAATGGGGAGGCCGCGTCTCGCCCGACGGCAAGTGGATCGCGTACACGTCGGACGAGTCTCGCGCGATGCAAGTGTACGTCCGTCCGTTCCCGGGTCCGGGGGCACGCGTCCAGGTTAGCGATGAAGGTGGTGGCGTGCCGATCTGGTCTCCGGACGGCCACAAGATTTGCTACCTCAGCAATCAACGAATGATGGCGGCCACCGTGCGGACGTCTCCCACCTTCAGTGTCACGTCGCGCAAGACGCTCTTCGCTTCGGATTTCATGGACCTGCCCGGCCACGCGAACTATGACATGACGCCAGACGGCAAATACTTTCTCATGCTCAAGCCGTCGCTCAGCGGCGATCAGGTCATCGTCGCGCACAACTGGCGCGCCGAGTTGCACGCACGGATGAACCGCACAAGTCGAACTCAATGATGATCCGAATCCTCGCCGTTTCGTCTGTCGCCATTCTAATGGGCATGCGCGCCAATGCGCAGCAACCATCGCCTACGGTTCATCGCATCGTGCCCGACACGTTCTGGAACACGCTCGACCACCGGCACCCCGTCGTCGCGCGGATCAAGCCGGGCGAAGTCGCAGCCACCAGGCTGCTCGACGCCGGTGCTCGCGACTGGCAGAACGTGCAACGCGCCCAGCCCAGCAACCCGATGGTTGGGCCCATCTATATAGAAGGGGCCGAACCGGGCGACGCGATCGCGATCACCTTCCGGAAGATCCGGCCGAGTCGCGGTACTGCGTGGTCCTACTACCGGCTCGGGTACTTCTCGCTCACGGGCGCCGCGATCGCCGGCCTGTATCCGAACGTCTACAAGCCGGACCTCGTGCGCCCCGGCCGGTCCGATCTTTTGATTTGGGACGTCGACACCGTGCGCGGGACCGTGAAGTTGCGCGAGCCGGTGAGCGCCAAGCACCGGCTCGAGTTCCCCATGGAGCCGATGCTCGGCGTCGTGGGCGTCGCGCCCGCGGGAGACTTCGCGCCGACGTCGGCCCCGTCGCGGGAATACGGCGGCAACATGGACTTCAACGAGATCCGCGAAGGCACCACGTTGCTGTTGCCCGTGTTTCATCCCGGCGCGCTGCTCTTTCTCGCGGACGGGCACGCGCTCATGGCGGATGGCGAGCCGACGGGCGCCGGCCTCGAGACGTCGATGGACGTCGAGTTCAGCGTCGATCTCCGCAAGAACGCGCGGCTCGATTGGCCGCGTCTCATCACGCGCGACTACATCATCTCGATCGGGAGTCAGGCGGAGTTCATCAGCACGCTCGATCGGGGGATTCAGCTGGCGACGTCCGACATGGTCCGGTGGCTGACCGAGGAATACGGGATGGAGCCGTGGGCAGCGCACATGCTGATCAGCGCGAAGGGCGAATACGAAGTCGTCACCGTGATGGGATCGGCGGCGCTGAAGATCGCGAAGCGGTGGCTGCCAGGCACACCGTAGCCGGAGTCGCGGCCCTCATCGTCGTCCTCGGTGTTTCCGGCGCGCTTCGGATGTTCGCCAAGTCGCGCGCCCAGCACGAGCCGATGCGGCGGGCCGCACCGACCGTCGTCCGGAGCATCGCCGTGCTTCCGCTACAGTCGGCCACTCCGGCCACCGACTATCTGTCGCTGAGCCTCGCCGAAGAGCTCACGAGTACGTTGAGCTCGGTGCCCGGCCTCCGCACCACGCCGGTGGCGTCGACGGCTGCATTCAGGCGCGAACGCAAACTCCGCGAGCTGGGCGCGCTGCTCAACGTGGGCGCGGTGCTCCGGGGCGAGGTCCACAACACGAACGACCGATTGCACGTCACGCTGACCCTGCGATCGCTCGCGGACGACACTACGCTGTGGACCGGCCAGTTCGATGGCGACACGACGGATCTGCGCGAGATGGAGAACGACATGGCGTCGGAGGTGGCGGACGTGCTGCGAAAGCAAGAGCTGCCTCTCACACAACTGCCGGCTGTCCCGACCGGAAGCAGCGCTGCCCACAAGCTCGTTCTTCGCGCCATATCGCTGGCACAACGTCCCGCGGGGTCGGAGAGCGCCATCGATCTCCTGCAGCGGGCCACTCAGCTCGACAGCGCGTACGCGCGAGCCTGGGTCTCGCTGGCATCGGCCCTCCTCTCGACGCTGGACGCCGATCGGGCGGACGCAATCGAGAGGCGGGCGCGTGCGTTTGCCGCGGCGCGGCGCGCGATTGCTCTCGACGGATCGCTCGCGGAGTCGCACGCCGTGCTCGGCCGGCTGCTCGCGTCGGAAGGCAAGAGCGACCAGGCGCGTGCCGAGTTCCTGGCGGCGATCCGACTCGATCCGCGGCTGGCGTCGGCGCGACTGTGGTATTCACAACTTCTCTTGGCGCGCGGCCAAACGGGGGAAGCGGTGCGCGAGGCGCGTCGCGCGCACGAGCTGGATCCGCTCGCGCCGGACGTCCACTTGAACTATGTCCTCATGCTGCAACGCGCCGGCCGCACGGCAGACGCGCAACACGAGACGGCTGAACTCCGCCGCATCGGCAAGTATCTTACGCCCCGGCAATGAGAATCCTCACGGCAGCCGCGATCGCGCTCGCCTCGACGGCCGCGGCGCAAACAACCCAGCCGCCGCGCCAGACACAGGCCGACGACTACACGCGGTACGAGCTCCTCGCGCCCGGCTCCGGCAAGTTTCGCATTTTGTACGAAGTCACCGCGACGACACCGGCGTCGACGCAGTTCTTCAACGTCATCCGGAAGGGAAGCGTCGCCAGCGACGAGCGAGTCATCGACGTGATGACCGGCAGGCCGCTCGTCTTTGACATTGTGAGTGGGAGCGTCGCGCGTGAGGGGGGCGTGCGCAACGCGGACTCCACGGGACAATACATCCGAATCAAGCTCGCGCGTCCGGTGGCGACCGACGGCGAGACGCGCATCCTCATCGACAAGACCTACTACGACACGGGGAGCTACCGCATGCTGGGAGCGGGGGGAGATACGCTCGCCTTCGATCGCTCGCTCGGCATCAAGCGCAACGCCGTCGTCCTCCCGGTGGGGTTCGAGCTGATCTCGGTCAATGTCCCGTCGCAGATTCTCCAGGAGCCCGACGGGCGGTTGAAGGTGTCGTTTCTCAACAACACGCCGTCGGAAGCGCCGTTGCAGATTCGTGCCCGGCGATCGCCAGCGATGCGCGCGGCCGCATCGTCGCTGCCGAATGACTTACGTCGCCGTCTCGACGAACGCGCGCACCAGACTCGAGAGATCGTCTATTATCTCCAGCAGCCCGAGACGCACGCGTTCGACTTGTATCACGACTACACGGAGACGCGTCCGGGAATCGATCGCTATCTGAACGTCGTGCGTGCCGGCAGTACGGTGTCTCGCCCGCATGCGGTGCTGCTCGACACCGGCGAAGAGCTGCGCTTCGACATTCAGCGTGGTGACTCCGAAGTCGTCGTGTTTCATTTCCCGCCGGTGAAACAGGGCGAGAGCGTTCGCTTGCGCATGTTCGAGACGTACACCGACACGGCGCGCTACAAGCTCGTCGGCGGCGAGCTGGTCTGGGATCGGGCCTTCGGTCGCCCCGCGAACGCCGTGGTGCTGCCCGTTGGATGGTCGCTCACCAACAGCTCGATTCCAGCGACGGTGAGCGAGCTGCCCGACGGCCGCACTCGCGTCGATTTCATCAATCCACGCCCCGATGAAATCGCGGTGCTGATCACCGCGCGCCGTCGCGCGCAGTGACGCCAGCGAACGGCGGGGAGTTCTCGCCCCGGTATGCGTGGTATGTCGTCGCCGTACTGACGCTCGCGAGCGTCAGCGCGAACATCGATCGACAGATTCTCAGTCTGCTCGTGCCGGCGATCGAACGCGATCTCAAGATCAGCGATACCCAGATGAGCTATCTCATCGGTTTCGCGTTCTCGATCTTTTACACTGTTCTGGGCCTTCCGATCGCGCGGCTCGCCGATCGCTCGAATCGCCGCAACATCATGGCAGCGGGTGTCGGCCTCTGGAGCATCTTCACCGCAGCCTGCGCCGCGGCCGGAACGTATGTACGGCTCTTGTTGTTGCGTGTTGGCGTGGGCGTCGGCGAAGCCACGCTGCTGGCGCCGAGCGTTTCGCTCATCGCCGACTACTTCCCGCGCGAATCGCGAGGTCGAGCGATGAGCGTGTTCTCGTCGGCGATCTTCTTCGGTTCCGGCCTCGCGTACTTTCTCGGCGGTTGGGTGGTCGGACTGACGGAACAGCAGGGAATGTGGACCGTGCCGCTGTTCGGAACGATACGGCCATGGCAATCTGTCTTCCTCATCGTCGGGTTGCCCGGGCTCGTCGTGATGCTTCTGTTCTTCACGATTCGCGAGCCACCGCGAGAAGCGTCCGGTAGCCAGCCGGGCAGTGTTCCACTGCGCGCGGTGTGGCGATACGTACGCGACAATCGACGCACGTTTGCGACGCAGAATCTCGGCTTTGCGATCTCCGCGACAGTGAACTACGGCATCGCGGCCTGGCTTGCGGCGTTCTTCATGCGAACCTACGGCTGGACCGCCACTCGGGCGGGGCTGGTGCAAGGCAGCCTCACGATGACGGTCGGCGTCGCGGCGCCGATCATCGGCGGCTGGCTCGCGGACGGACTCGTGAGACGCGGCATGACGGACGGTCCACTGCGGGTCGGGATGATCGGCGCCGCCGGCATGTTGATTTCCGCGACCGCCTATCCGTTGATGCCGACCGCGGCGTCGGCGGTGGCGTGGCTCGTCGCCGTCAACTTCTTCGCTGCCCTGCCCTGGGGAGCCGCGGCTACCGCGGCTGCGGAGGTAGTCCCCAGCTCGATACGTGCTCAGGGCGTGGCTGTGTACTTCTTCATTCTCGGTCTCGTCTCCTCTGCCTTCGGTCCGAGTCTCGTTGCGTGGTGCACCGATTACGTATTTCACGATCGTGCGATGGTCCGGTACTCGCTGGCACTCGTAAATGCCGTTGGGATGGCAAGCGCACTCATCCTATTGGGCGCGGGCTTGCCGGCATATCGAAAAACGATCGCTTCCCGAGATGGTTGGTCCTCGGCCGCGTTTACGCGCGGACAGAGTTAACTGCCGCGCTTAACGGCGCGATTTGGTATTCGACCAGCGCTACGCGCGAACTTGAGTCGAGGCACACGCCGTGCAGTCTCCTCCATGTCTTTCCTCGGAGGGGTTCATGGAGCGCAACGACGCAAGCATCGATGGTGGGGCGACCAGCGGGCAAGGCGAAGCCAATGAGTTTTCCGGCAGCGGCTCGACATCGACTCAGCAGGACAAAGGGTTCGATTTCGCGGGAACGCCGGCAGCGAGCGATCAGTCCACGGGAATTCGTGAACGCGCCAAGAATGTGATCGGCACGGCCGGTGAAAAGCTGGCGGACGTCGGTTCCACGGTTCGCGAGCGGGCCGGAACCGCGAAGGACAAGCTCGCCGACGCGCTGGAGTCTGGCGCTGGGAAATTGCGGGAGCGTTCCAACACCGGCGGCGGCGCACCGCTCGCGGGCGCGACCGCGGAAGGCAGCACCGCGATCCAGGCCGACAGCAAGGTCGCCCAAGTCTCGGACAAGGTCGCTGGCGGCATGGAAGCCACCGCCGGTTGGCTGCGTGATGCTGACGTGGAGAGCATCAAGTCCGGACTCGAGCAACAGGTGAAAGAACACCCCGGACGCACGTTGTTGATCGCGGCGGGACTCGGCTATCTCATCGGCCGCGCGTTCCGCAACAATCAGTAAGAGAAATCGTGAACGGGACATTTGATCGCTCGCGCGGCTTTGGCGCGCTGCTGCGGGATCTGGCGCACGGTAGCGCCGATCTACTGCGCAGCGAGGTGAAGCTTGCGCGCCTGGAGCTCACCGAGATCGCGAAGAACCTCGCTCACGGCACGACACAAGTCGCGCTTGGCGGCGTTCTCTTGCTGCTCGGCGGTCTTTCTCTCGCGGCCGGCGTCGTTTTGCTGGCCGGCGATCAATGGTTGCCGAGGGATCAGTACTGGCTGGCGGCGCTGGTCGTGACGGTCGTCACGGGCGCGCTCGCCGCATGGCTCGCCAAGCGGGGGCTCTCGCGGCTCTCGCCGTCGCAACTGGCGCCCCACCAGACGGTCGAGACACTCAAGGAGGACAAGGAATGGCTGAAACGACAGCTGACGTCCGACGCGACATCGAGCTGACGCGCGAGCGGATGTCCAGCACGATCGAAGAGCTGGAACAAAAACTCAACGTCGCCCAAATCATCCGCGACCACCCGTGGCCGGCGCTGGCGGTGGCGTTCGGCGCGGGCGTGGCGCTCTCCGGTTCGCGCGCCGACGTGAAAGCCGCCGCGGCGACGCTTGCGGCGACCCAGGGCGCGAGCTCGAAGCTCAACGCCGCGCTCGACGACGTCGTCGCGAATCTCGTCAGCGCCGTGAGCGGTGCGCTCCACGGTCACGTGGACAAGTTGGTGAGTGAAATCAAGGACGCGATCGGGGCGCCGGCAAAGACCGCCGCTCCGACGCAAGGCGGGTACGGAGTCGGACCCATTGACGTGACGCCGAATGGGCCGGTGGGAGTGAAAGCAATTACTCGGGCAGACTAAGGAATAGGGAATAGGGAATAGGGAATCGGGAGTAGGGCAACTACAACGGCGGGAAAGGGAATGGGAAAGAGAATGGGAAAGAGTAAGGGAATAGACCTTTCCTATCCCCTATCACTTTCCCTCTCCCTTTCCCGCTCTTGTAGTTGCCCTATTCCCTACTCCCTATTCCCTATTCCCTCTGCAGTTACGCCATCCGAATCCACCGCCCCAGCTCCCGCATCGACGGGCGCTTCCCGTACATCAGCAACCCCACCCGATAGATCCGCGCCGACACCCAGATCGAGACCAAGCATCCAACCACAACGCTCAAGAGCGACCCAACGATCTCGTACCATGGGATCGCGATCAGCGCCATACGCAGCGGCATGATCAGCGGAGCCGAGAAGGGTATCCACGACATTGTCTTGGCGAGCGTGCTGGCGGGCGCCAGCAGGATCGGCTGCATGAAGATGATCGACGAGACCAGCAGCAGCATGACCGGCATGACCGCTTGCTGTACGTCTTCCTGATTGCTGACCATCGAACCGACCGCGCAGAACAACGCGGCGTACAGAATGAAACCGAACACGAAGAAGAAAAGCAGCGCGACGCCGACCATCGGCGACAGCGACGGAATCTTGAGCGCGTTCGCCATCGGGATGCCGAACGTGGCGAAGATCGGCCCACGCGCGAGGTACAGCAGAAAGAGCATGGCCAGCCACATCAATACCTGTGTGACGGCGACCATTCCCGAGCCCACGATCTTCCCCGCGAGCAGCGTATCGGGCTTCACGCTCGAGACCACGACCTCCGCGACGCGCGTCGTCTTCTCCTCGAGCACGCCGCGCATGATGCTCTGTCCGTAGATCGCGATCATCATGTAGAGCACGATCGCAATGCCATACCCGAAGAAGAAGCTCGTGAGCCCGCCGGCGCCTTCCTTGCCGCGATCGGTAATCTTCTCCGTCTTGGCCTCGAGCCGCGCCGCCGTGAGCATGCTCACCCGGTTCGGGTCGATACCCTCGCGCTCCAGTCGCTGATTGAGGAGGCTCTGGCGCACGGTCCGTTGAATCATCTCGACGTCGAGGAGAGCCGTAGCGTTGCGCCCGGCGTATTTCATCTCCTTGCCGCCAGTGGTTTGCGCGTCGAGCACCATGTAGCCGATCGCTTCGTGCTGGATGACCGCGCGCGTCGCGCTGTCCTCTTCCGCGGGGATCCGATCTGCGGACACATGGTGCACGCGAGGCGCCGGCCCGGTCGGCGCCAATTGCGTGAGGCTTTTCGCCACGCGGTCGCCGAGATCCGTGCCTGTGGCGTCGATGATGATTACGTCCGAGAGCCGGGTGGAGGTGCGCGTCCGCGCGGTGAGCACGATCGGCAGCACGATGATGAGCCCGAAGAACACCGGACCGAGGAGCGTTGCCACGAGGAACCACTTGGAGCGAACGCGCTCGAGGTATTCGCGCTTGAACACTACCCATATCTTACCCATGGCCCGTCATTCCTTCTTCCACTCCTTTCGCACCCACGCGCTCGAGGAAGATCTGATGCAGTGATGGAGAGATCATCTCGAAGCGCCTCACGCTCGCGCCACTTGCGAGGATTCTCCTAAGCAACTCCTGCGGGTCCGCCCCCGGCGCGAGCTCGATCTCGAAAAACCGGTTTTGGTCGTCGGCGCGCGCGACGAGACGGTGATCCTGCAGGATCGCGCGGACACCGTCCTGCGCCCCGCCGTCCACCGCGAGCGCGACGTTGCGCGTCCCCTTTGCTTCCTTGACCGCGTTGACTTCTCCGTCGAGCACTTTCTCGCCACGCGCGATGATGCAGACGGAATCGCACAGCCGCTCGGCGCTGTCCATGAGATGGGTGCTGAAGATGACTGTCTTCCCGCGCTGCTTGAGCTCGACGACGGTGTCCTTGAGCGCCTGTGAGTTGATCGGATCGAGACCCGAGAACGGCTCGTCGAGGATCACGAGGTCGGGCTCGTGCAGCAGCGTCCCGATGAACTGGACTTTCTGCTGCATGCCGCGCGAGAGCTCATCGATCTTGGCCGTGCCCCAGTCCTTTTCGTCCGTCTTGAGTTGGAGGCGCTCGAGCCATTCCGTGATGCGGCGATCCGCGGTTTTGGCATCGACACCTTTCAGCTCGGCCAGAAATCGCAGGACGCGGCGCACCTGCATCTTCTTGTAGAGGCCGCGCTCCTCCGGCAGATAGCCGATGCGGTCCAGGACGCCGGGGTCGAGATGCGGACGGCCGAGGATGGAGATCGTTCCTGAATCAGGAACGATGATGTCGAGCAGCATGCGAATCGTCGTCGTCTTGCCCGCGCCGTTGGGACCGAGCAGGCCGTAGACGGCTCCCTGCGGAACGACGAGCGAGAGATCGCGCACCGCGACTGTCTCATCGAAGCGCTTTGTGACGTTGGAGATCAGTACGGCAGGTTCGGACATTACGGAAAGCCGGAAGCGGGAAGCGGGAATCGTCCGCGGGGCGAGAGCCGACATATAATAACATCCCGTGCGACTTACGTTCTTTTCACTCGCGCTGTTTCTCGCCGCCGGCTGCGGCGGGCGCCCCGAGCAACCCAAACCGCCGATCACTGTATTCGCGGCGGCGTCACTCGCCCGCCCGCTGCGCGTCCTCGCGGACTCATTCCAGCGCCACTCGAGAGTCACGACGCGGGCGGAGCTCGGCGGCTCTCTCGAGCAGGCGCGCAAGATCACGGAGCTCGGACGCATTCCTGACGCTCTGATGTTGGTGGACGACGAAGTCCTCTCGGGCCTCATGCCGACGTATCTCGATTGGTACGTTCGCTTCGCGACGAATCGAGTCGTCGTCGCGTACTCGCGGCGCTCGAGATACGCCGATGCCATCACGACCGAGAACTGGTATCAGGTCCTCTCGCGACGCGACGTGACGGTCGGCCGCGCCGATCCCGCGATCGCTCCCGCGGGACGACACGCGCTCTCGATACTCCGGCGGGCCGAAACGTACTATCGCGTTCCCGGGCTCGCCGACCGATTGATCGGCCGCGCGTCGTTGCGATACGTGCGGCCCAACGCGACGGAGCTCGCCGCGTTGCTCGAGACCGGTGAAGTGGACTATATCCTCGACTACGAATCGGTGGCGCGACAGTACGGCTTCAGGTTCGTCACACTCCCCGAGGATCTCGCGATCGCGATCCTCTACGGCATCTCGGTGCCGCGGCAGGCGCCGCATTTTCAAGAAGGGGTCGAGTTCGTCCAGTTCGTGCTTTCCGACGAGGGGAAACAAATCCTCCGGGCGGCGAAGGTGAACGTTCTCAGCATGCCCGTTGCCATCGGGTCCGCTGTTCCTCCAGAGATCTCGGGCTTTGTCCGTACCGCCACCGCTGCAGCCGCTGCCCGCTGAGCTCACGCTCGAGGAGCGTCCCGCACCCGCGGGGCGTCGCGGCGATGGATTGCTGAGCATCGCCGCCGCGCTCTTCGCGTCGCTCTTTCTGCTGTTTCTCGTTGCCCCGCTGGTCGGCCTCGTCGGGGGAGGTGGAACGTCGGGCCTTCGACAGTTGTCGACGGACGCCGAGCTGCGTTCGTCGCTGCTGCTCACCATCGGCACGGCCACGCTCGCGTCGTTGCTCGGCATCATCGGCGCGACGCCTGTCGCCTATGCGCTGGCCCGGGGACGTTTCCGTGGTCGCGCGATCGTGGCCGCGATGATCGATCTGCCGCTACTGATTCCGCATCCTGTGGCCGGCATCGCGCTGCTGCTGGTGCTCGGTCGCAATACGGCTCTCGGCTCCGCGCTGTGGGCTCTCGGGCTCCAGATCACCGGCTCCATCACCGGCATCGTGTGCGCGATGCTCTTTGTCTCGGCGCCGTTGTACGTGAGCGCCGCGCGCGAGGCGTTCGACCGAGTCGATCCACGCTTCGAGGGCGTGGCCCGCACGCTCGGCGACTCCCGCTGGCGCGCACTGCGGCGCGTGACGCTGCCGCTCGCGTGGCGCGGCTTGCTGGCGGCCGCGATCGTGATGTGGGCGCGGGCCGTGAGCGAGTTCGGCGCGATCGTGATTCTCGTCTACCACCCGCGCGTGGCGAGCGTGTTGAGCTACGAGCGCTTTACCGCATTCGGGCTCAAGGAGGCGCTCCCCGTCGCGGCCGTGCTGGTGCTGCTTGCGCTGATTCCCCTCGCTGCGCTTCGCGCATTGCGCGGCGACGACCTGCTTCCATCGAGGCGTCGATGAAGCTGAATCGGTTCTCGGCCGAGAACGCCGTATGATCTCCCTCGAACGCATCACGGCGCACGTCGGCGATTTTAGCCTGGCGGACATCACCTTTGAGGTCCCGCAGGGTGCGTACGGGATCGTGATCGGTCCGACGGGAGCGGGGAAGACGACGCTCGTGGAAGCAATCGCGGGTCTCGTTCCCGTGACGCGCGGGCGGTTGACGCTGGGTGGGACGGACCTCACGCACGCACCGCCCGAGCGCCGCCGCCTCGGCCTCGTGTACCAGCACGCGTATCTTTTTCCGCATCTCACGGTGCGAGAGAACGTGGGATATGGAAGCGCCAGCAGTCGCATCACCGTCGAGATGCTGGAGCGTTTTGGACTCGGCGAAGTCGCTGGGAGAAACGTGCGCGTCCTCAGCGGGGGCGAGCGACAGCTCGTGGCCATCGCTCGGGCCCTCGCGCGCCGGCCGGAAGTACTGCTGCTCGACGAGCCCTTTGCTGCCCTGGACCCCCGGCGGCGCATCACCGTTCGTCGCGAGCTGCGCACGATTTATTTCGAGCGCCGCTTCACGGTGCTCCAGGTGACGCACGACTTCCACGAAGCCGGATTGCTAGGTGACATCGGCGTGGTCCTCGACCGGGGCCGCATCCTGCAGGTGGGCAAGCCCGAGGAGCTGTTTCGAAAGCCGGTATCGCCGCTCGTCGCTGATTTCCTCGGTGCGGAGAATGTATTCGCCGGTATGGCCCAACCGATCCGCGATGAAGCCCCCGACTGGACGCCGAGCGTGGATGCGGAGGATGTCGAGCACGCGGTCGCGTTCACGACGGGCGGCATCACCCTGTACGCGCTGGGTCATGTCGTGCCGGGCGCCGCGCACGCGGTCATCCGCGCGGATGACATCTCGCTGTCACGCAGCGCGGGCGCGTCGTCGGTGCGAAATCAATTCCGTGCGACGGTCGTCGACATGGCGCCCGCTGGCGCGATCACCCGCGTCACGGTAGATGTAAGCGGCATTTCGCTCGTGGCGGCAGTGACGACGCGCTCGGCGCAAGAGCTCCAACTTGCCCGCGGCGTCGAAGTCTTCGCGGCGTTCAAGGCCACGGCCGTGCATCTCTGTTGAGGTGCATTGCAGTCAAATGCTCAACGAATAGGAGAACCGTTGAATCGTCCAACGAGAGTGATCCTTGCCATCGTGATTGCATCGCGCACGCAAGCCCAAACCGTTGAGCCCATCCTTGCCACGCTGAAGACCGACAACGCGTGGACGCTCGCGCAGCAGAAATCGATCTGCGAGATCCCGGCGCCGCCGTTCAAGGAAGCGACGCGCGCGGCGGAGTACAAGCGTCGCTTGGATGCGCTCGGACTCAGGGCGCGCATCGACGCGGTCGGCAACGTCATCGCGGAACGGCCCGGCACGGGCAAAGGCCCGACGATCGTGTTGGCGAGTCACCTCGACACGGTTTTTCCCGAAGGCACGGACGTGCGAGTGCACGAAGAGAACGGCCGCATGAAGGCGCCCGGTATCGGCGACGACTGTCGTGGATTGGCCGTCGTCCTCGCGGTCGCGCGCGCGTATCAGCGCGCCAACCCACGCCACGACGCGCGCATCGTCTTCGTCGGTGACGTCGGTGAAGAGGGGGCGGGAAACTCGCGCGGTACGCGCCACCTGTTCGAGAAGGAGCTGAAGGGGCAGATCGACTACTTCATCTCCGTCGACGGCACCGGGCTGGGCGTCACCGCGCGCGCGGTCGGCAGTAACCGCTATCGCGTGACGTACAAGGGACCCGGCGGCCACAGCTACGGCGCGTTCGGCATTCCCAATCCGATCCACGCGCTCGGCCGCGCGATCGCGAAGATCTCCGACATTCAGGTTCCGGCGTCCCCGAAAACTACGTTCAACGTCGGCGTCATCGACGGCGGCACGTCGGTGAATTCCATCGCGTTCCAGGCCTCGATGGACATCGACATGCGTTCCGAGAACGCC
The DNA here is from genome assembly GCA_036560265.1 of Gemmatimonadaceae bacterium. Taxonomy (GTDB): domain Bacteria; phylum Gemmatimonadota; class Gemmatimonadetes; order Gemmatimonadales; family Gemmatimonadaceae; genus DASPMP01. Next base: position 49,505 of record DATBRO010000174.1, read on the forward strand.
GACGCCCTACGCGCCATCGATCAGACGGTGCGTCGCTCGCTGCAGGAAGCCCTCGACGCGGAAAACGGGCGCTGGACCGGCGATCGCGCCGCGCGTGCCCGACTCACCATGGTCATCGACACGATCGGCATTCGACCCACCGGCGCGCAGAGCGACAGCGCGCGCATCGTCCAGGTCGCGCTGCTCACGGCGAAGGCACTCGGCTTCTCACCCGCGACCACCGCGGGAAGCACGGACTCCAACGTGCCCATCTCGCTCAATGTGCCAGCGATTACGATCGACGGCGGTGGCCACGGCGAAGGCGCGCACTCGCTCGGCGAATGGTACGAAGATGGGCCCAACGGGTGGCTGGGGCCGCAGTGGGCAGCGCTGATTCTCGCGCGCTTGGCGGGAATGAATTGACGGGAAGCTACTTCGGCGCCTTCCCCGCCTGCACGGCGCCCGGCGTCTCCTTGTTCCAAACAAATCGCTTGAAGAAGTCGCCCATGCGATTGAACGTCACGACCCAGTTCTCGTGAATCTGCGACTCGTGCAAGTCGTCGGGCACGACCATCAGCTCGTAGTACACGTTCCGCGCGCGCAGCAGCGAGACGAGTCCCACGGTCTGGGCGAAGTCCACGTTGCGATCGTCGTCGCCGTGCACGAGAAACACCGGCGACTTCCAGTTGTCGATCGCGCCCACGGCGGACGACTTGAACGACACCGTGGCCGTGTCGAGCGAATTGCCATAGAGATGCACGCCCGCGAGATCCGCGCCCGCGACGAACAAGTCCGAGTTGCGAGCGAGCGCCTGCGCGGTGAGGAGTCCGCCGTACGACAGACCCCAGATGCCGATGCGGTTCGGATCGACGTCGGGGCGCGTCTGTAAGTAGCGACCCGCGGCGAGCACGTCCTGATACTCCGAGTTGCCGCGCGCGTTGGCGTTCGCGGCCTGCCGGAACGCGCGGCCATAGCCGATGCCCAGCCGATAATTCACCGACATCACCACGTACCCCTGGCTCGCCAGCCACTGGTTGTATGCGTATGCCCAGTGGTAGAACTGCATGTAGTGATAGCCGGGCAGCATCTGCCGCGGCGGTCCGCCGTGCACGAAGATCATCGCGGGACGCTTCTCGCCGGGCTTGAGGTCCTTCGGAAGGAACAGCTGACTATGAACCTCGAGACTATCCGGCGACTTTACGATCACGATCTGCGGCGTCACGTGCGCGGCGACCGGGAAATCCTTCTGTAATTTGGGGAAAATGACCTTCGTCGGGCCGCCGGTCATCGGCACGAGCCCAACTGACGCGGGTTGCGCGACGTTGAAGTACAGGACCGCGATTGTGTTCGAGAGCGGCTGAGGAGACGTCTCGATGCCGTTGTCCGTCGAGATCTGCACTGGCGTACCGCCGGACGTCGATACCGCCCAGATGTGCCGCCGCTCGATGTCCTGGGCATTGGTGCAGTAGAAAAGCGTCTTGCCGTCCCTCGACAGCGATGCCGACGTCACGTCCTCGATCAAGCCGTTCGTGGTCGTGAGCATGACCGGCTGCGACTGCGGATTGGAGACGCTGATCGAGTAATAGCGCTCGAACTCGTCGGCCGGTGAAGACAGCGGAAAGACGACGTTGTCATTCGCCCACAACAGGCGGTTGATACCGGTGAAGACGCTGTCGCCGGGCGCGGTGTGCCAGAGCTCGCGCGCCGCGCAGCCATCCGCGAGCGGCGTGCACTTCGCAACGTCGGCGACCATGATCGACAGCGTGTAGCCGCCGGGGAACGTCGTGGTGAAGAAGCCCGGCGAACGGCGTCCACGCGACGAATCGGGCTGCGCGCCACGACCGCCCCCGCCGAACCCGCCAAATCCGCAGCCCGCAACAGGCCCGCCGCCGCGTCCAACCGCCGGTCCGGGCGGATTGCCGATGCCGCCGGTCCCTTGCTGCGCCTGAAGCCCAAACGGAATTCCGGGTTTCCGCAGGAAGGCGATTCTCTTGCTGTCCGGCGACCACACGGGCGCGCCATCGCAATCCACGCTCGGCGACACGTAGCTCACCGCACGCGTGCGGACGTCGTAGACGGCGATGAAGGAGTGATTCTCGCGATCGGTCACGAACGCGATCTTGGATCCATCAGGCGACCAGCGCGGCGACGACTGGCGTCCCCATTCCTTGATGAACGGCTTTTCGCCCCGCTGCATCGAGTCGGCAGCTGCGTTCTGCATGACACGCGCGCTGTAGATCTGACCGTTGTTGACGTAGACGACGCGCTTGCCGTCGGGCGAAAGCTCAGGACTGCCGCCAGGCGTGACACGCCACGGTGCGCCACCCGTTGCTCTCACTGCCCAGATGGCGCGGTCGGCGCCATTCGGATCGTGCATCGGGTTGGCGATCCACCCCACCCGGTTCGGATCCGAGCCGCGGACGAAGACGATGATCGAGCCGTCGTCCGAGACGGAGACGTCGGAGACGTCGTTGCCGTCGTCCTTCAACCAACTCGTGAGACGCACCGGCGTGAAGCTCGGTGCGGCCGCCGTGTAGACGTTTCTCATCCCGCGCTCGTACGCGGGCCAGGCGAGGCGGTCAGTCTTTTTCGCGGACGCCAAGCTCAGTGGCGACGCGGGGCCGAGGAACTGCGCGACTGAAGGTGCGGACTGGGGGAGGGCGGGCGACGCGAAGAGCGTGGCCGCCAGGAGAGGGCGCCAAGAACGGAGGGGGAACATGAGCACTCGTGGAAAAGGCCAGGCGGGGAGCGTAACACCCGGCGCGGAGCGCGGCAATCTCTACCGGAACATCTGCTTCGCGCGCTCCACTCCCTTAATCAACGCGTCGATGTCCGCGGCGTCGTTATAGACGTAGACGCTCGCGCGTGCCGTCGCGGGCACGTTCAGCCGACGCATGAGGGGCTGAGCGCAATGGTGCCCGGCGCGGATGCACACACCATCCTGGTCGAGCACGGTTGAAAGATCGTGCGGGTGAATGCCCTCCACTGTGAAGCTCACGACGCCGCTGCGCAGCGCGAGCTCGTGCGGGCCGTAGATGCGCACGCCTTCGACGGCCGAGAGCTTCGCGATCATCAGCTCGAGCAGCTCGAGCTCGTGGGCGCGCACGGCGTCCATTCCGATGCCGTCGAGATAGTCGCAGGCAGCCGCGAGACCGACCGCGTCCCCGACGTTCGGCGTGCCCGCCTCGAACTTGTGCGGCAGCACGTTCCACGTCGTGCGGTCGTCGCCCACGAACTCGATCATGTCGCCGCCCATCTGATAGGGCGGCATCTTTTCGAGGAGGTCGAGCGTGCCGACGAGCCCGCCTATTCCCATCGGCCCCAGCATCTTGTGGCCGCTGAAGGCGAAGAAGTCGACGCCCAGCTCCTCGAATCGGACGCGCATGTGCGGTGCGCTCTGCGCGCCGTCGCACACGGTGATCGCGTTCGGCGCCTTGCCGCGCGCAAGCTCGACGATGTCCTCGACCGGATTGATCGTTCCGAGCGCGTTGGAGACGTGACTGAACGCGACGACTCTGGTCTTGCCGCTCATCAACTTGCGCAGCCGATCGAGATCGATCCGGCCGTCGTCCGTGAGCTCGCAGATTCGCAGCTTGGCCCCGGTCAAGAGCGAGAGCTGCTGCCAGGGGACGAAGTTCGCGTGGTGCTCCATGGCGGTGATGAGGATCTCGTCGCCCTTCTTGATGTTGGTCCGCCCCCACGCGGTCGCGACGAGGTTGAGCGCCTCCGTCGTGCCACGCGTGAAGATCAGCGTCGTGGAATTGATGACGCCGAGGAAATCGGCGATGCGCTCGCGCGCATCGTGATACCGTTGCGTGGCGCGCGCCGACAGTTCGTACGCGCCGCGATGCGGGTTCGCGTTGTCGTTCTCGTAATACTGGCGGATGGCGTCGAGGACGACGCTCGGCTTCTGCGACGTGGCCGCTGAATCGAGATAGTGCAAGTCCAGACGAGTCGCGAGCAGCGGAAAATCCGATCGACGTGAGCGCGGCTCGATTCGAGCGGCGCGGGGAAGCGTGTCTCTTGCCGTTGTCGAGATCTGCGGGCGCGATTTCATGCGCCTTCCGTGGTAGGGGGACCCTCGCGCTCGGTCGACACTTCGGTGGCGCTGCCTTCGAGCGCCGACTTCAGGGCGTGCCACGCGAGGGACGCACACTTCACGCGGATCGGAAACTTCGAGACGCCACCGAGCGCGGCGAGCGATCCCATCTTGTCGCGCTCGCCGTCCGCGAGCTTGCCGGTGATCATCTGATGAAAGCGGTCGAACAACATCATCGTCTCGTCGACGGTCTTGCCTTTCACCGTCGACGTCATGAGCGAGGCGGATGACTTCGACACGGCGCAGCCCGTGCTCTTGAAGCTGATGTCGGCGACTTTGTCGCCGTCCAGCTTGAGCCACAGCGTGATCTCGTCGCCGCACAGCGGATTGCGCCCCTCGATGCGGCGGTCCGCATTCTCCATCTCCCGGAAGTTTCGCGGCTTCCGGTTGTGGTCGAGTATCACTTCTTGGTACAGCGCTTCCAGATTAGCCATGAGTCGCTCGTCATCCCGAGGAGCGAGCCTGTCATTCCGAGCGCAGCGAGGAATCTGCAGTTCACTACAGATCCCTCGCTACGCTCGGGATGACAAGCCAGGCGCTCAGGATGACACGGTTTCGAACTCCTCCACTTTGATGAAGCGCTCGAGCGTTACGCGCTGGAGCGCTTCGCGCACGTCCGGCTGCTCGATCGTCTCGAGCACGTCGGCGGCGAACGCGTAAATCAGCAGACGACGCGCGGTCTCGGCCTCGAGGCCGCGGCTCTTCATGTAGAACCACGCCATGTCGTCCAGCTTGCCGACCGTCGCGCCGTGCGTGCACTTCACGTCGTCCGCGAAGATCTCGAGCTGCGGCTTGGTGTCCACCTGCGCCTGCGGCGAGAGCAGCAGCGTGTTGTTCGTCTGCTTTCCATCAGTTTTCTGCGCCGCGGGATGGACGTAGACTTTTCCATTGAATACGCCGTGAGAGCGTCCGTCCAGGACGCCCTTGTACACTTCGCGGCTGAAGCAATTCGGCTCGACGTGCTCGATCTTGGTCTGATGGTCGCAGTGCTGCTCGCTGTCCAGCATGTACAGCCCGTTGAGCGTCGAGCCGCAGCCTTCGCCGTCCAGTCGCGTGTAGATGTTGGTTCGGGTGAGCGATCCGCCCGTGGCAAAGGAGAACGACACGTAGTGGCTGTTGCGTGCCTGTGTCGTCTCGATCGTTCCGACGTGGAAGGCGCGGCGGCCCTCGCGCTGGATCTTGTAATGCTCCAGCGTCGCGCCGTTGCCGACGCTCACCTCCGTGACGGCGTTCGTGAAGTACGCGGCGTCGCCGAGCGCGACGTAGCTCTCGATCACGGTGGCGCGCGCGTTGCGATCCACCACGATGAGGTTGCGCGGATGCATGACGGTCTTGGCCGCGTGCGCGTCCGTCACGAAGAGCAAATGAATGGGCCGTCGTACGACGACGTCCTTCGGCACGTGCAGCACGGCGCCGTCGGGCATGAACGCCGTGTTCAGGGACGTGAACGTGTGCTTTTCGGCGTCGCTGACGATCGTGCCAATCACCCCGATCAGCTCGGGTGCTTGCGTCCACGCGTCGGCCAGCGACAGAACGCGCACGCCGGGATCCAATCGCGAGAGCGAGGAAAGCTCCGGCGCGTAGCGGCCGTTCACGAACACGGCGGTGTGCCAATCGTCGCCGCCGAACCCGAATGGCTCGAGGTCCGAATGCGTGACGTCGCCCGTGCGCGCCGCGACGAATGTGAATTCCCGCTCGGCGATGGGCGCGACGCTGGTGAAATGCCAGTCCTCGTTCTTCGTCGTCGGGAACCCGAGCGCGGCGAACTGCTCGATCGCCGCGCGACGCCGGTGGTTGACCGTGTGCGGTGCCCCCCCCCCGCGGGCGTCGCCGCGAATGAACTCGTCGAACTGCTCGAGATACCGCTGCGTCACTCTGCCCGGCCCGCCAGGGCGGGCGCCCCGGACTCCCGCTGCGTAACTGGCTGCTGCTCGACGAGCCAGTCGTAGCCCTTTTCCTCGAGCTCCAGCGCCAGCTCCTTGCCGCCGGACTTCACGATGCGGCCCTGCGACAGCACGTGCACGTAATCCGGAATGATGTAGTTCAGCAGTCGCTGATAGTGTGTCACGACGATGAACGAGCGATTCCGGTCGCGCAGCTTGTTGACGCCGTCGGCGACGGTGCGTAGCGCATCGATGTCGAGCCCCGAATCGGTCTCGTCGAGAATCGCGAGCTTCGGCTCGAGCACGGCGAGCTGGAGGATCTCGTTGCGCTTTTTCTCGCCGCCCGAGAACCCGACGTTCACCGACCGGTTGAGCATCTCGGGGTCGATGTCCACGAGCTTGAGCTTCTCCTCGACGATGCCGACGAACTCCATCGGATCGACTTCCTCTTCGCCGCGCGCCTTGCGGATCTCGTTGTACGCCGAGCGCAGGAAGTACGCGTTCGAGACGCCGGGGATTTCGATGGGATACTGGAACGCGAGAAAGATCCCCGCTTGCGCCCGCTCCTCGGGCGGCATCTCGAGCAGGTCGCGGCCTTCGTACGTGACCGAACCGCTCGTCACCTCGAACGCGGGATTGCCCGCGAGCACCTGCGCGAGCGTGCTCTTGCCAGACCCGTTGGGGCCCATGATCGCATGAATTTCTCCTCGGCCCACGGAAAGTGAGACGCCGCGAAGAATTTCCTTGCCGCCCGCTGCTGCTTTCAACTGCTGTATTTGGAGCATGTACGCTTTGTTCTTCATTGTTGGTTCGAGTGCATCCATCCGGAATCCAAGTCTTGAGTCTTCAGTCACGCAGTTGCCAGTCCGTTAGTGACTACGTAACTGGGCGACTGAAAAACTGGTCACTCAGGACTTGGATCCTCTTCACAACCTTGGACGTCGCAAGTCAGCCGACGCTCCCCTCCAAAGTGATGCCAAGTAACTGCTGTGCTTCGAGCGCGAATTCCATCGGCAGCTCTTTGAATACTTCTTTACAAAAGCCCGAGACGATCATCGATACCGCTTGTTCCGCCGACAGCCCGCGTGCCTTGAGATAGAAGATCTGATCCTCTCCGATCTTCGACGTGCTGGCCTCGTGCTCGACGATCGCGTTCTTGTTGGCGACCTCGATGTACGGGAACGTGTGCGCGCCGCAGCGATTCCCTACGAGCATCGAGTCGCACTGCGTGTAGTTGCGTGCGCCAT
>DATBRO010000175.1:0-4598 GCA_036560265.1 Gemmatimonadaceae bacterium
TCGAACAGCCGCTCGTAGAACGCCAGCTGCTGCGCCGGCTGGGGATAGTCTGCGCTCGGCAGCGTGACGCGGCCGGTGAGAATTCCCTTCTCATCGAAGCCTAGGTCCGTGCGCGCGAGATTGCGATAGCTGCGTACGAGCAGCATCGCGCCGATCATCAGCATGACCGCGAGAGCCACCTCACCGATCACGAGCGCGCTCCGCAATCGCGAACGGTGCAATCCCTCCGCCGATCCGCGGCTACCGTCCCGCAATGCGGCATTCAGGTCGACCTTCGTGCCCCGGAGAGCGGGCACCATTCCGAAGAGAACTCCAGTCAGGAGCGCGATCGTCGTCACGAAGAGCAGCGCGGGACCATCGAGTCCCAGGGAGACAAAAAAGGGCGGCGCCTGATTCGGGAAAGCAAAGCGGAGCTGCCGCACGCCCCACCACGCGATGAGCAGTCCGATCGCGCCGCCCAGCACCGCGACGAGCAGGCTTTCCGTCATGAGCTGGCGGCCCAGGCGCGCGCGCGACGCTCCCAACGCGGTTCGCACCGCGATCTCGCGCGACCGTGTCGCCCCGCGCGCGAGCATCAGGTTGGCCACGTTGGCGCACACCATCAGAAGCACGAGCCCTACGGCCCACAAGAACACCTTGAGCGGTTGTCGCAAATCACCCACCAGGTCCTCTCGCATCGTCTTGACGTCGGCGCGCCAGCCGTAGTTCTCGTTCGGAAACTGGCGCACGAGCTCCGCGTCGACCCGGTGCAAATCGCCGATCGCCTGCTCGAGCGTGACGCCCGGTTTCATCCTTCCGATCGCGCCAGCGTAGCCGCGATTTCCATGCGTCTCGTTGGCCGGGGTCGTGGAGAACGGCACCCACATGCTTCCGAACTCGGGAAAGTTGAACATCGGCTTCATGACGCCGACGACCGTGTACGCGAGCCCGTCCACGGTGATCGTCTTGCCCACGATCATGCTGTCGGCGGAATAGCGGCGTCTCCACAGCCCGTCGCTCAGCAGCACGACACGGTTGGCCCCTGCCACGTCTTCGCCCGGCATGAACAGCCGCCCGAGCGCCGGTCGCACGCCAAGCAACTGGAACAAGTCCGGCGTGACCTCCGCGCCCGGGACGCGTTCTGCCTCGTTCTCCGTATCGGACAGCGTATGCGTGTCCCACGTCCACATTCCGATTCCCACGAACGCGCGATTCTGGTCGCGCCAGGCCACGAAATCGGGCCAGGAGATATTGACGCCTTTGTAGCCGCGCACCGTGTTCTCGCTGTAGATGGCGACGAGGCGGTCGGCATCGGCGTACGGCAGCGGACGTACCAGGATCGAGTACGCAGCGGACACGATCGCGCCGGTGACACCGATGCCGAGCGCCGCCGTGAGCACCGCCGTCACGGTGAATGCTGGACTGTGGCGCAAGGATCTGAGCCCCACGCGCACATCGCGCGCGAGCTCGCTCCACCAGGTCGCGCGCTTTGCCCGGCGCATCATGCGCTCGTCGATCGAGACGACCTGCTGTCGCACGCGATCGACGCTGCCGAATTCCTGTTCCGCGCGTTTGCGCGCCTCTTCGGCGGAGAGGCCGAGCTTGCGCAGATCCTGCACGCGCATGTCCATGTGAAACCGGATCTCGTCGCTCGCGTCGAGCCTCGGGTCGCGTCGAAAGAATCCGAAGTATCGCAACCAGTTGGTCATACGGGTTGCTCCTTCGCCTCGAGCACCTTGCCCACTGCGAGCACGAACTGCTTCCAGCTTCCCGACTCTTCGCGGAGCTGTTGCCGCCCGGGCGTCGTCAATCGGTAGACCTTCGCGCGCCGCTTGGTGTCGGACATCTCCCAATTCGACTCGACCCAGCCGCGTTCTTCGAGCCGGTGGAGTGCCGGATAGAGCGACCCTTCGCCGACGTGGAGTACCTCACCGGTCAGCTGCTCGATCCAGCGCGCGATCGCATAACCGTGCGCCGGACCCCAGGTGAGGGTCTTCAGAATCAGAAGATCGAGCGTGCCTTGGAGGAGATCGACGGAACGGGCCATGGACCCATTGGCATTCGAGGTATCAGAAACCTTGGCAGGGATACATCGGATGTCAATGGGTGTAGCCGGCCGCGGCAACGTCCGCGGCGATCGCGTGTATGATTATCGGGTCGTAAGACGCCGGTGTACGCTCCTGCTTACGACGCTTACCCCGTACCCCCGCACTTTCAAGGACATGATGACATCTCGCACTCTTCGCCGTGCGTTCTACGGCTGTGCCGCGATTCTCGGCGCGTCGTGCAAAGAGAGCAGCGGCCCCAAGCCGCCCGGGCCTCCGGCGCAGCTGGTGCTGGTCTCCACGACCACGCCCACCGCATTCGCGAACACGGACGTTACGACTCCGATTCAAGCCTCGGTGCGAGATGCCAACGGCACGGCCGTGCCGAACCAAACCGTCACATTCGTGGTCGTGGATGGCGGAGGATCGCTTCCATCGCAGACCGCGACGTCGGATGCGAATGGCACGGTCACCATGCCGACGTGGCGACTCGGGAAGAGCGCGGTCACTCAAACCGCGCGCGCGTCGATCGGTTCCGTGACGCTCGACATCAATGCCGCGGTGATCACGTCGTACCGCATCATCGTCCGCTTCTTCGGGACGCCGATGTCGGCGGCGAACCAACAGCTCTTCTTCAACGCCGCGGCGCGCATCAGCGGGATCGTCACCGGCGACGTCATCGACGCCAACGCCCAAAACATCGATCTCCAATCGAACTGCAACGTGAGCGGCCAGCCGCCGCTGAATGAGATCATCGACGACGTGATCATTTACGCCGCGATTCAGCATATCGACGGCCCCGGGACGATCCTGGCACAGGCCGGCCCCTGCCTCTTCCGCTCCGCCCAAACGGGTCAGCCGTTGCCGGGCCTGCCAGCCGTTGGCGTCATGCAATTCGACGAAGACGACATCAACACGCTCTCCGGCGCGGGGGGCAGCCTACAGGAAGTCATCACGCACGAGATGATGCACGTGCTCGGCTTCGGCGTGATCTGGGATTATTCACCCAATCCGGCTGCGGGCCGCCAACTCGTGCAGGGAAAGGGAACGGCGGATCCACGATTCACCGGAGCGCAAGCGCGCCTGGGATGTATCGCCGTCGGTGGGACGGTGACGTGCGCGAACAGCATTCCGCTCGAGAACACCGGTGGCGCCGGAACGATCGAGAGCCATTGGCGTGAGGGCCGTCCCCCCTCACCGGTAGTCTTCGGGAATGAGCTGATGACCGGATTCATCAACGCGAGCCCGAATCCGCTCAGCGTCATGACCATCGGCAGTCTCGCCGACATCGGTTACACCGTGAACAATGCCGATTTCGACACATACATGATTCCCGGCGGCTTGGTGCAGGCGCTGCGCTCGGACAACCCGAGTCTCCCCGATCACGCGGGGTGGGAACAACCATTCCAAACCAAAGACCTACTGCTGCTCGAAGGCGGACGCGTTCGCGCGGTGAGGAGACAGTGATGATCGATTCTCGGCTCTCGGCTCTCGGCTCTCGGCTCGCAGTGGCCGTATCGCTCGCCGCTCTCATTTCCTGCGCGACGCGTAAGCCTGGCGCCGACTCGACCGCGATGCTCGCAACCGATACGGTCAAGCCCGCGCCCCCCTCCGTAACCGTGCAGGCGCCGGATACGACCAAGACGGCTCCGACGTCGACGAAGACCAAGACGAAGGCGACGAAAACCAAAACCGGAACGTCGGCCAAGACGTCCGCGAAGCAAAAAGCGGATTCTCACCTTGGCCGCGACAGCGTGATCAAGTTCGACCCGAGCGACCCGCGACGTCAGCTGCCGACGATTCCTCCCAAGAAGCCGCCGCAGTAACTGTCATTACCGCGCAGCCGCGCGCTCGAGGATGGTGATTTTCTGCCAGATCTTGCCCGAGAGCCCGGTGGTGAGCGCCTCGATCTCGTTCACGGCGGCCAGCACCACGCTGTCGTTGAAGTGCTGAGCGAACAGCGCGCCGATCTTGCTGATCAACGACAGCAGCTCGCTACAGAAGTCGAGGTATTTGCTCAGGTCTGCGCCGGTGGTCGGCCGCGGACGATCCGGCGGCGCCGGCGTGCGCTGCGACATCAGCCGCTCGGGGTCTTTGGTCAGCTGGTGCATGTCCACGATGTGCGCGAGGCTGCGGAGCTGGTGGATCATCGCCAGTGCGCGGCGGCGCTTCACGCGCGTCTCGATGCCGAGGATGAAGAACACCGCGATTCCGAAGAACACCACGTCGTTGACGCCCGCTTCGATCGTCTGCACGACGTCCGAGATGCTCATGCGCGCAGGCGCTTGTAGCGTGAATTCAGCGACTGCGACGAGCAACCCGACGAGCGCGACGATGACGATGCCGGCCGAGACGCGCAGCGCCCAGTTGGGGCGTTTCAAATACGCAACGCACTCCGACACTTCGCGCGAGACGACGAGCAGTTGCTCGCACAGGCGCCGCAGATTCGACTCCGGAAAGCGCTCGCCGATGCGGTCGCGCAGCTCCACGAGGGTGCTGGTAATTTGCGTTTCGTCGAGTTCCCGGTAGGTCGGCATGCGGAAACTGTAACAAAACGGCCCGCTTTTCGCGCGT
>DATBRO010000176.1:0-3634 GCA_036560265.1 Gemmatimonadaceae bacterium
GCGCGCGACGAGGTTGAGCTGATGGCTCACGAGGAGCACGGCGCGCCCTTCCCGCGCGATGCGTCCCAGGAGCTCGAAGACGATCATCTCGTGCGCGACGTCGAGGAAAGTCGTAGGCTCGTCGGCGACGAAGGCGTCGCCGCCCTGCGCGAGAGCGCGCGCGAAGCGGACGCGCTGCCACTCGCCGCCGGAGAGCTGGTGCACCGAGCGATCGTGTAGCGTCTCGACTTCGGCTCGGCGCATGGCGTCGTCGACGGCCGCACGATCCTCAGCGGTGTCGCGTCCCCACGTGCCACGATGCGGCAGACGACCGAGCGACACGTACTCCTGCACGGCAATCGGGAACGCAGTCTCTTCGCGTTGGGTAACAACTGCTACGCGGCGGGCCATGTCGCCACGAGTCACGAGGCGTGCATCCTGACCATCGACTGAAATCGAGCCCTCCACCAGCGGAACGCGGCCGAGGAGCGCGCGCACCATCGTGCTCTTCCCGCTGCCGTTCGGTCCGACCACGGCCGTGATCGCGCCGCGCGGCGCCGTCAGGCTCACGTCGGTGAGCGCATCGCGCGTCTGCCGCGGATACCGCACGCACACACCGGTGAACTCGATCATGTCAGCCGGCGGAGGGTGATGAGAAAGAACGGCACGCCGATCATGGCTGTGACGGCGCCGAGCGGCAGCTCCGCCGGGGGGCGTACCGTACGCGCGGCGATGTCCGCCAGCACGACGAGCGTGCCGCCGATGAGCGCGCTCGCGAGAATCAGCATGCGGTGGCCGGCGGCACCGACGCGGCGGGCGATGTGCGGCACGACGAGCCCGACGAAGCCGACGAGCCCCGCCGCGGCGACGGTTGCCGCGGCGACCAGCGACGCCGCGAGGTAGACACCGCGAGCGGCGCGCTCCACGTCCACGCCGAGTCCGGCTGCGGAGTCTTCCCCAAGGGCGAGCGCGTCGAGCGTACGGCCGGACGCCACGAGCACGGCGCCGCCGATGACGATGTACGCCGCGAGCCACGCGTTCTGCGCCCAGGTCGCGTCCGCGGCGGAGCCCATCATCCACCACAGGGCGCCGCGGACCGTGCTGGCGTCGGCGTTCGCCAGGACGATCATGATCGCTGCGTTGGCGAACGCGCCGACGACGACGCCGGCCATGACCAGCACGCGAGGATCGCCGCGCCCGTGTGTCGCGTGCGCCACCGAGAGCGCGAGGGTTACGGCGACCGCTGCACCCGCGAATGCGGCGATCGGCACGAGCGTGAACGCGAGACCGGCGGCGACCGCGACGACGGCACCGACGGCTGCCCCGCCGGACACGCCAAGGAGATAGGGCTCCGCGAGCGGATTGCGCAGCACGCCCTGCAGCGCGGCTCCGCTCATCCCGAGCCCTGCTCCGATCAGCGCGGCGAGCACGGTGCGGGGCAGCCGAAGCTCGCGCACGACCAAGACCGCGGTCGGCGGCCCCTGGCCGAAGATCGCGCGCCACGTCTCGACGATGCTCACGTCGATCGTGCCGAAGGCGAGCGCCGCGAGTGCGCTCACGACGAGCGCGGCGAAGAGCAGGACCCAGTGGTGCGGGCGCATTTCGCTCAGCGCTTCAACTCGGGGTGGAGCAACTTCGCGAGCGACACGGCGCCCTCGCCGATGCGCGTGGCCGGACGCAGCACTGTGGCGGTATCGAACAGGAGAATTCGGCCCGCGCGTATCGCGGGGAGCGTCCGCCATTTCGCGAGCGCGCGAATGCGCTCGGCGGCTTCGGGGCCCGTGAGGACGTAGTCCGGGTTGCGCCGCAGCACGTCCTCGTAGGCGACGGTCGGCGAGGGCGCAGGAAAGGAGTCGTAGACGTTGCGTCCACCCGCGATCGTCACGAGCTCGTTCATGAAGCTGCCGCCGCCGATCACGATGAGCGGCTCGTACCAGGTGGGGATGACGACCGTGGGACGACGAAGCCCGCGCGTGACCGTGCGGACGCTGTCGAGCGTCCGCATCACCGTGTCCGCGACCAGCGCACCACGCGCCGAGTCGCCGACCATCCGTCCGAGCAGCCGCGTCAAGCGCTCGAACTCGGCGATGCTGTCGACCTTGAACGCGGCGGTAGCGATGCCGGCCTGCTGCAAGCGGCGCGCGGCCGGCCGATTGTCCTCGGAGCCGTATAGCAGCACGAGGTCGGGGCGCGCGCCGATCACCGCTTCAACGTTCGGACGAATGCCCGGCCCGAGATCGGGAACGAAGCGCGCGGAGTCGGGCCACATGTCGTAGGTCGTGCGTCCGACGACGCGCGAGCCGGCGCCGAGGGCGAAGAGGATCTCGGTTGTGGTGGGATTCAGCGAGACGATGCGGGTCGGACGCGCGCCGACGTGCAGCGTGTCACCAAAGTCGTCGACCCCGAGAACTGCAGATCCCCCGGAGCTGCGCGCCTCGGGATGACAGGCTACAGCGATTACCAACAACGCCAACCAACGAAAAACCAAACGGGCACCCTCCAATCAGGAGAGAGCCCGTGAGCGCATGCGCGGAACCGCGCATGAGAGCCACTGGATCCTCCCCCGAGGAACCGAGTCGTGGCGCGAGCGGAGGTCGTCTCCTGGCTCCGGGCTCATTCGCTCGCCTTCCCGGTCACGTCCGTGACCAGTGGCTGTGTGAGCGAGATCGTTTGATCTGTGCCCGTTACAGTGGCGGGGCCGCACCGGCATTACACCGGTTTCCGTGTCCCCCACTCGCGTCGAATTGTGAACGCGAATCTAGGTCGACGCTTTCTCCACGGCAAGCGCATGCGAAATTCGCTCTTTCAGCTGCGCGCGCTGTCGGTCGTATTCAGATCGATCCGCGGGGCTTCCACGCCTCTGGAAGGTCGCGTCCAACGCAGCCAGTTCACCGATGAGTCGGTCGGCATCTGACGCTGGACGTTGGACGTTGGCAGCGAGTCGGCGGCGTGCGAACCAGGCACCCATCGCGCCGATCATCGCGAGTGCCGTCACGATCGCGAGCACGCGCAACGTTCCTCGATGCTGCCCGACCGGGGGTGGAGCGTTGACGCGAATCACCGCGGACGCCGGCACGTCCTGCCCGAGAAACCGCCTGAAGGTGCGGCCTTCGATGGTGGCCGGCGGAACTTCTTTGAGGCGCGCCCCCTCGACGTCCGCGTGCGGCTCCTCGAGCAACACCTCGAGCACCGTGACCGGGTGCTCGACCGGCTGCGAGAGCGGAAATGCCTTCACGGGGAGCAGGTACGTGAGCACCAACTGACGCACGCCTGGCGAGATCGGCGCGTACACCTCCGCGCGCCCCGGACGAAAGACCACCGCGCCCGCGGTCACGTCCCCCGGCGCCACCGAAAGACTTTCGGCGTCCGCCGGCACGTGCGTCGACCAGAGGGGTGTCATCGAATCGCGCGCCACCACGGTGCGCGTTCCCTCGTTCTCGATCTCGTAGACCTCGGCCACCTGGCGCTTGGCGCCGCGCGCCTGCGACAGCACGAAGTGCCTGCCCGGCACGCTCAGCTTCGACGTATCGGGCGTCGTATCGTACACGATCACGTCGGCGTCCCCGCCACGAATCGTATCCGCGCGGAGCGGCGGCGAGAAATACGCGATGCCGTCGTACCTCGACGACACGAAATACAGCGCGTCCTCGGCGCC
>DATBRO010000177.1:0-38752 GCA_036560265.1 Gemmatimonadaceae bacterium
TCTCCGAGCCGAGTCGCATGATCGAGCCTTTGCCGCAGGTCTTCTCGATCTGCGCGATTGCCAGGTTCAGCGCTTTCTTTTTGTCGTCGGCAATAGTCGAAACGGCCATTCGTCATCCACCCTTTGGTTGAAAGGTCCGCACTTTTGGCCTGGCTGGCTAGGAGCTGAATACTTGCCTGCTAGCACGCGAATCGGATACCCGAAGAAAATACGAAAAGCGCGCGATTTATCAAGCGGAAGATGCAAGGCTGAACGCGTTTTCTACGTGGCAGATCCGAACTTCGGCGCCATCGAGGAGCACGCCGACCACGTCGAACCGGTACGACTCCGCTTCCCGCCCGTGCCGATCGATCCAGACCAAGGCAGAGCGCTCTAACTGCTTGCGCTTCCTATGGTTAACAGCCTGAACCGGCCCGCCAAACTCCGCTCCGCGCCGAGCTTTGACCTCGACGAAGGCGACAGTTCCATCCCGCTCTACCACCAAATCGATGTCGCGATGACCGTTTCGGAAGCGCCGCTGCACCACTCGCCAGCCGCGCCGCCGAAGCCACCGCTCCGCTATTCGCTCTCCGAGTTCCCCGAACGATTGCCTGGCCACTGACATGACGGCCAGTCTAAGAAGAATTAGGACCGGAGCGTCACCAATTCAGTTCTCGCGGGCGCGAAGCATTGCCGCGGGGTCGTCCGTCACGATTCCCGCAACGCCTCCGCGCCAAAGCGCGCGAGCCACAGCAGGCTCGTTCACCGTCCACACGTGGGTCGCGATTCCGATTTTTCGCGCTGCCGCGGCCATCCGCACAACGGGGACCGGGAAGCCACGGTAACGTGGCGTGATCGAAAGAACGTCATATCTCGGCTTCGATGGCCTCATGCCCGCGAGTGCGATCGGAATCAACATCGTCGCGTCACGCATCGAGGCGCATGTTCGAAGCCCCGAGCGATAGAACCGCTCGACGACGATCGTCTCCGCGGATCCGACGAGCACTCGCTCCTGAGCGCCAAAGCTCCTGATCAAGCGTTCGGTGGCGTCCGCGCCGCCTATTTCCTTCACCTCGATGATGAGTGGGATGGCGCGAAACCGATCCAGCACTTCTTCAAGCGAAGGCACCGACAACCGCGGGCCATTGGTGTGAGGGGATCCCTTGCTTGCATCGAGCTCGCGGACTTCCGCCAAGGTGAGTGACTCCACCAACCCGTGGCCATCCGTGGTTCTGTCGACGTCAGGATCGTGGAGGACGACGGGCACTCCATCGCGCGTCACTCGTACGTCGAATTCGATCGCGTCGGCGCCGAGGTCTACAGCCTGCTGCAACGACTCGAGCGTGTTCTCCGCCGCATAGGCGCGGTTTCCCCGATGCGCGATGACGACGCGTAATGCCGGGTCAAGCAGCGGATTGCTCACGTCATCACGGCGACACGCCGATCGAATCGGCGTGCAAGCGATATTCGAGCTCGGTGCCGGCGTGCGGACTCAGGGGCTGCGTTACGCGCAGCACGGCGCCGCTGGTCTTGTCGACCCAGTACTGCAGGCTGAGCTGGCCCGCGCGCAGGGCCACGACCCACGTTGGCCGGATTGCCAACGTATCAGTGACGAGATCTTCTTCACGCACTACCGCGAGCTCGGCTGGGATCACGTGTGTCGTCGCGAGGTCCACGCTGAGAACGCCGACGGAATCGACCCACGTGGAACTCAGGGGCAGAAGCGGCAGCAGCGCCTCGAGCATGGCGCCCGAGACGAGAAGATCGGGCCGGCCGGCTGCGACGATGTTCTGCTTGCCCGTAGGTGATGTCATGGCACCATAGATCGAATCGCCCACGAATTCTGTGCCCAACCGCGCCGTGCCCAGTGCGGACGACCAGTGCAGTGGGCGCAGGTCCGGCGCTACGTACAGCGACTCCACAGCCGGTACCAGTCCCGTGCGTGTCTCGACCAGCAGCCACGACGGCTCGCCGGAATACACCGCAGCCGTCAAGACGACCTCGCGCTGTCCGATGACGATCGACGAATCGCGCCCGCGCACGATCATCTCGTATGCCCGCCGAAATGGCTGCATCCGCGAAACGTCCAGCGAAAGCAAATGGCGTGGCGCCGCGGTGTTGTCCTGTGCGAGGACGCCGTCTGACAGAGCTGCGATCAGCGTCAGGGCAACGAACACTCTGCCGCCGATCACGCTCACGTGCGGGGACCGCAGATGCGGTCGAGGTCCTCCAGCCCCACGAGTACGTCGCGGGGCTTCGAGCCGTCCGGCGGTCCAAGAACACCCGCCGAGTGCAGCTGATCGATGATCCTCGCGGCTCGCCCGTAACCCACCTTGAGCCGGCGCTGCAGCAGCGACGTCGAGCCTTGCTGATGCTGAATCACGACTTCGGCCGCTTCGCGGAACAGCTTGTCGCGATCACCCGCTTCGGCGGACTCGCCGCCCTCACTCTGATTCGCCTCCATCGCCTCGCGCTCGCGCACTTTGGCGATGATGTCGTCCTCGGCGTCGGAGGGCTCCTCCAAGAGGAGTCCTTTTGCGGCAAACGCCGCCCGCTTCGCCGCGCGACGCTCGTCGTACCAGCGCATCAGACGCTCGGTCTCGTCGCTCGAGATGAACGCTCCTTGCATGCGCGCGGGCTCCGACTTGGCGGGCGGGATGAACAACATGTCTCCGTTGCCGAGCAGCATCTCGGCACCCGCGCCATCGATAATGGTCCGGCTATCGACCTGCGAAGCAACGCGAAACGCGATGCGGCTCGGAAAGTTCGCTTTGATGAGGCCCGTGATCACGTTCACGCTGGGTCGCTGCGTCGCAAGAATCATGTGGACGCCGATGGCGCGCGCTTTCTGGGCCAGCATCGCGATTGGCGTCTCCACTTCGCCTTGCACCGTCATCATGAGATCCGCCATTTCGTCGATGACGACCACGATGTACGGGAGAATCCCGCCCTTGTACGAGAGCTGCTCGAGGCCGATGTCCGCCTTCCTGGGCTCCTTCAGCGCGGCACCGTCCTGCACCCGCCGATTGAAATCCTGGATGTTGCGACACGTGTTGGCCGCGAGCAGCTCGTAGCGATCCTGCATCTCGAGCACCGCCCACTTCAGCACGGCAGCGGCGTCCCGGTTGTCCGTGACGACCTTGTGGCGCAGATGCGGCAGCGTGTTGTAGACGGACAGCTCGACCATCTTCGGATCGACCATCAGCAGCCGCAGCGTCCGGGGCGTGTGGCGATAGACGAGACTCGTGACGATCGAGTTGACGCAGATCGATTTGCCCGAGCCCGTGGCGCCGGCGATGAGCAGGTGTGGCATCTTGGCCAGGTCCGCGATCACCGGCTTGCCCTCGAGGTCCTTCCCGATCACGATGGGTAGCGCGGCTCGCGCGTTCTGGAATTCCTTGGTCTCGATCAACTCGCGGAAGGATACGATCTCGGGATTCGGATTCGGAACTTCGACGCCGACGGCGCCCCGACCGGGAATGGGCGCGACGATGCGAATGCTCGCAGCCCGCATCGCGAGCGCGAGATCGTTCGAGAGGTTCGCGATCTGCCGAACTTTCACTCCGGGCGCGGGCTCGATCTCGAACTGTGTGACGACCGGACCTGTGGTGCGGCCAACCAGCTGGCCTTCAATCCGAAAGGTGCGAAGCGCATCCATGAGCTTGCGGCCCATCGCGTCCAGCTCGTCCTTCCCCGTGTCGCCATAGCGTTTCGGAACTTCGGTGAGAAGCTCGGGCGGTGGGAGTTCGTCGCCGATCACGTCGGTTGCATCGGCCGCGACAGCCGCCGCGGACTCGCCACCGTCCACCGCCGTGTCTGACTTGGGCTTCCGCTTTCGCGGTTTCCGATGAGCCGTCGAAGTGTCTCCGGCTGACTCCAAATCGTCGGAGTCCATCAATCCGGGCATCTCTTCCGCTGGTGGCTCGAGCGCCAGAGCAGCGGCCGCAGCATCTGGGATGGCGCGCGACCGCTTCTTGGCTTGCGCTTGCGGTGCGGCGTCGAGCTCCGAAGCGAGTGTTCCGCGTCCTACGATCGCGCGGATCGGATTCCAGGCGAGCGTCGCCGCCATGAGCGCGGACGATCCAAGCACCCAGACCAGCCACGCTCCGATGCCGCCGAACCAAGTCCTCCAGTAGAACGCCATGAAGGAGCCCCAGAGGCCCGCGGCTAGACTCGGATCGCCGGGTTGCGGTTGGGTCGCCAGCCCCACCCCGATGGGCAGGAGCACCACGACGCCGGCGAAGAACATCATCCATTTCCGGTCGGTCGCCGACTCGAGCCGACCAAAGACGCGCAGGGCATGCACCGCGGGCGCCAGCGGCGCCATGACAGCCGCGGGCCATCCGACGAGTAGGACAAGCGGATGCGCCAGATACCAGCCGACCGGACCGATATTCGCTCGGACGTCGACGCCGGCCTGCAGTTGGGCGAGCGCGAGAACGCCGAGGGCGCCGCCGAGGAAAACGGCGAACACCAGGAGCGCGATCCCGGTGATCTCGCGCCGCAGGTGAGGACTACTCACCGCGCGCCCTCAGCGAGCGCGTTCGGGGCCCAGCTTCGTGATCTGCCGGTCCTGATAGACGGGGAGAACGGAATATGAATCGAGCTCGGCGCACGTTTCGAGATCATTGCCGAACCCGGCGTCCGCCAACGCAATGCCGTGCGTCGACGAGCGGAACAGCCGCTTGAGGTTGGAACCGAATTTCTTGTCGATGAGCATGGCCGCCTGCGCGGCATCGTTGATCTCGGCTTTGGGCTGCTTTTCGGTGATGTGTTGGACGAAGAGCCCAGCACACGCGGAGTCTTCGAGCGCGAAGTGACGCTCCTGACCAGCGCACACAATCGCCACGTCAGTACCGCCCCGGAGCGCAGCTCGCAGCATGCTGAGCACCGCCGAGAAGTTGACGTACGATGCGATCACGACGTCACGTGCACCCTGAACGGACAGCACGGCGCCCGTTCCGTTCGTCGTGCTCATCAGGATCGTTTTGCCTTCGACCGCCTCTCGCGTGAACTCCAGTGGCGAGTTGCCGAAGTCGAAACCGGGAATCGCCTGCATTTTGCGCTCGCCGGCGAGCTTCACCTCGCTCCGCGCCAACGACTTGCCGCGGCTAACCACCTCTTCCGAGCTGCCGAGCGGAATGACCGCGCGGGCGCCGTTGGCCAGCGCGACCGCGACACTGGTGGACGCGCGGAGCACGTCGACGATCGCGACGACGCGGTTGCTCACGTCGGACGCGGCGACTTCTTGCGGGCTGAAAAAGACGTCGACGCGCATCAGACGCTCTCCCGAAGTTCTCGGAAGAGTTCGGGTTCGCGCTCCAGGAATTTCGTGTCCACATCCCCTCGGACGAATCGATCGTTGTGCATGACCCGGGCGAGGAACGGGATAGTAGTCGTGACCCCTTCGACGACGAAGGACTCCAACGCTACGCGCATTCGCGCGATCGCCTCGGCACGATCGCGGCCCTGACAGATCAATTTCGCAAGCAGTGAATCGTAATACGGCGGTACGGTATAACCGGCATAGACGTGCGAGTCGAGCCGTACCCCCGGTCCGCCGGGCGGGTGGAAGGTAGTGATCTTGCCCGGTGACGGTTGAAAGTTGCGAGCCGGATCCTCGGCGTTCACCCGACACTCGATCACGTGGCCCCGAGTCGGGGGCATGGACGTGACCGAGAGTTTTTCTCCAGCCGCGACTCGAATCTGCTCCTTCACGAGATCGACGCCCGTGAGCATCTCCGTGACTGGGTGTTCGACCTGAATGCGCGTATTCATTTCCATGAAATAGTACTTGCCGTCTGAATCCAGCAGCATCTCAATCGTGCCGGCACCTACATAATTGATCGCCTTGGCTCCCTTTACCGCCGCTGTGCCCATACTCTCGCGCAGTGCCGGGGTCACCGCGGGGCTTGGCGCCTCTTCGATGAGTTTTTGGTGACGCCGCTGTACCGAGCAGTCGCGCTCGCCGAGGTGGATCACGGTCCCATCCCGGTCGCCCAAGATCTGAAACTCGATGTGGCGCGGGCGCTCGAGGTATTTCTCCACGTACACGTCGCCGTTGCCGAACGCCGACAGCGCTTCCGACCGTGCGAGTTGGAACGAACGCGCGAAATCGTCCGCGTCGCGCGCGACGCGCATGCCCTTCCCCCCACCTCCGGCGGCGGCTTTGATGATCACGGGGAAACCGATGGTGCGCGCGAACTCGAGTGCCGCGTCGGATTCGTCGACCGGCCCCGGCGTCCCCGGGACAATGGGCACGCCGACGTCGCTCATCGCGCGCCGCGCGGCGGCCTTGTCGCCCATCGCCCGAATCTGCTCGGCGGTCGGCCCGATGAACGTCACGTTCGACGCCGCGCAGGTCTCCGCGAATTCGGCGTTCTCCGCGAGGAAGCCATACCCCGGATGAATGGCGTCCGCGCCCGTAATCTCGGCGGCCGCGATCAGCCGCGGAATACGGAGATACGAATCACGCGAGGGGGGCGGTCCGATGCAGACATCATCGTCGGCAAACCGCACGTGCAGCGACTCGCGATCGGCCTCCGAGTACACCGCGACGGTCAGGATACCGAGCTCTTTGCACGCGCGGATGACCCGCAGCGCTATCTCGCCGCGATTTGCGATCAGCACTTTCTTGAACATGCGAGCGCGCTACGACCGGCTCAGCGTTTCTTCTCGAACGAATCCCAGCTCTGGTCGCTCGTACCGGCGACACCCTGCACCCGCAACGCAAATTCCGCGGGGCTCGTAGCGTAGAACACGGCGCTCTCGTACGAGATGATGCCGTTCTTGTACCACTGCATGATCGATTGGTCGAACGACTGCATCCCGTATTGAACGGTGCCTTCCTTGATGAGATCCGGAATGTTGAGCGCCTTCTCCATGTCGCGGATCTGATCGCGCACCGCAGCGGTGTTGATCAAGACCTCACAGGCGGGCACGCGCCCGGGCTTGTCCGCGCGGGGGACGAGGCGCAACGAGACCACGGCTTGTAGCGCATTGGCGAGCGAGAAACGCACTTCGGCTTGCTGATGCGGCGGGTAGAAGGAGAGGACGCGTTGGATGGTCTGCGTCGCGTCCATGGTGTGGAGCGTAGAGAACACCAGGTGCCCCGTGTCGGCCGCCTTGAGCGCCGCATCCAGCGTCTCGAGATCGCGGATTTCACCAATGAGGATCACGTCCGGGTCCTGACGCAAGACGCGCCGCAGCGCCTGCGCGAAGGTCGCGGTATCCGTTCCGACCTCGCGCTGATTGATGTGGCAATTGATGTCACGATGGAGGAACTCGATGGGATCCTCGATCGTGATGATGTTCACTTTGTGGTTTTCGTTGATATGCTGGATCATCGCGGCCAGCGCCGTCGACTTGCCCGATCCGGTGATGCCGGTGACGAGTACCAGTCCGCGCGGCTTCAGCGCCACCTCCTCGAGCACCTTGGGGAGCGCCAACTCCTCGAGCGTTCTCGCCTGATACGGAATGGCGCGCATCGCATAGCACAGGGAGCCACGCTGCTGATACAGGTTGACGCGGAATCGGCCGATGCCCGGGACGCCAATCGCGAAGTCGCACTCCTTGTCGTCCGTGAACTGCTTCACCTGCTTCGGATTCATCAACTGCTCGGCCAGCGTCTTGAGATCTTCTGGCTTGAGCGCCGGGAAATCGAGCGGATGCAGGTCGCCGTTGAGCCGGACGGTCGGCGGACGGCCGACTTTCAGGTGCAGATCGGAGGCACTCAGCTGCACGAGCTGCTGCAACACGGTTTTGAAGTTGAACGCGCCACCGGCCGCGGTGGACGCATCCATCGCAGCCGTGCCCGTGGAGGGTCTCGTCGGGTTAGCCATTTGGATCGATCCGGAAGAGCACTTGCCCGTATTCGACGGGCTGCGCGTCCTGAGCGAGTATCTCCTTCACCACGCCCGTGAATTCAGACTCGATCTCGTTCATAATCTTCATCGCTTCGATGATGCAGAGTGTTTTTCCCTTCTGAACCCGATCGCCGACCGACACGTACGGTTTGGCTCCGGGCTCGGGCGCACCGTAGTACGTGCCGACCATCGGCGACTTGACCTCGAGCATTCCGGCACCGGCGTTGTCGCCGGCCCCCAATGCGGCGTCGGCCATCGGCAGAGGCATCCCGCTCGCCGGCGTTATGCGCGGATCAGTCAGCGTGGCCGGCAGAGTGGCAGGTACCGCGATCGGCGCGGCGATTTGAACCGCCCCGCGCTCTACCGGGTTCTTGGCGATTCTGATCGTGACGCCTTTTTCGGACGAGATCTCGATCGAGTCGACCGACGATTCGTCGATCATCTCAATGAGCTTTTTCACGTAGCGTAGGTCGATCATAGGCCCCGTTGCGTGGTACCGCGGCGCGTCTCGCGTCAGCCGATCTCGATCAGCTCACGCGTGAAGCGCGTGAGCACCTGAGTCCCGCCGGCACCCAGATGCACGTCATCTTCGATCCGCACTCCGCCCCACCCCGGCCGATAGATGCCAGGCTCGACCGTCACGACGGCGCCTTCGACGAGCGGACCCTCCGCTGTCTTCGCCAGCCGCGGCGCTTCATGCACCTCGAGTCCGATGCCATGACCGAGGCTGTGTCCGAACAAATCACCAAAGCCGCGGTCCTGAATGTAGCCCCGAGCCACTCCGTCGGCATCCCGACCCGTCATGCCCGGCCGTACCGCGCTCACCGCGCGCTCGTTCGCAAAGCGTACGACATCGTACACCTCGCGCTGTTCCGCGCTGGGCGGACCCACGACGAATGTACGCGTGATGTCGGAGCAGTAGCCGCCAACGCGAGCGCCGAAATCGAGCAGGAGGAAGTCTCCCTGCGCTAGCCGTCGAGCGGTTGGCCTAGCGTGAGGAAGCGCCGCGTTTGGCCCGGACGCCACGATGGATGGAAATGGAAACCCATCGCTGCCCGCCAGACGCAGCGCGGACTCCAGGATGCCAGCGACTTCCAGCTCGGTCATTCCCTCCTCGATCCGGGGCACCGTGAGCTCGAGCGCCCGCTCGGCGGCAGCGACTGCATCGCGGATGCGCGCCACTTCATTTTCGTCCTTCCTCTCCCGCAACACTTCGACGAGATCCAGCGTCGGACGCCATTGCCAGCGCGAGCCCGCTTCCAGCAACCGTTGAAAGTCACGATGCACCAGATGCGCCGACTCGAACCCGGCGACCTCGACGTAGTTGAGCTGCGCCAAGTTCTGCCATAATCCCGTCCAGAGGCTTTGAGGCTCGATCACGACTCGCGCGAGATCGCCGACTTCGTCGGCGGCCTGTGTCTGGTATCGAAAATCAGTAATCAGCAGCGTCTCCCGGTGCGTGACGAGGAGCAGGGCGCTGGAGCCGGAGAATCCACTCAGATAGCGCACGTTCGCCGCTCCGGTCACGAGCAGGCCATCCATATGTGCCGCCGAGATCCCGTCGGCGAGCGCCGCCAGGCGACGACCGCGGAGATCAGTCATGCGCGGCAAGGCGCGCCACCAGGCCGCGCAACGCCAGCTCGTACCCAAACACACCGAGGCCGCAGACGACGCCGACCGCCGCGTCGGCGAGCATGGAATGACGGCGCTCGGGCTCGCGCGCGTAGATGTTGGTAATGTGAACTTCGACGAAGGGCAGCGCGATTCCGGCGAGCGCGTCCCGTAGCGCAAGACTCGTGTGGGAGTATGCACCGGCGTTCACCAACGCGCCTTGCACGCGGCCCCTCATCGCGTGCACGCGCTCGATCAGCTCACCTTCGCTATTGTGCTGCGCGAATTCGAGATCGACGCGCAACTCCTTTCCCACCTGACGCAGCCGACGCTCGACATCTTCCAGCGTCTCGTTCCCGTACAGCTCAGGCTCACGAGTTCCGAGAAGGTTCAGGTTGGGTCCGTTCAGGACAGCGATTCTCACCGCTGCTTCAAGCCCTCGAGCCATTGCGTGAACTGCGCGACGTCGTCGGGCCTGTCACTAGCCGCGGCTCCACCTCCGGTCGCTCCAGCACTGCCCTGTTGAGCGGACGCGCGCTGCGAGAAGAACTGATCGAATGAAAAGCTGGACGGAGCCGCCGGTGGCGTGCTCCCCCCACCGAAGACCGTATCGAGCGACAGCTCGTTGGATGCCTGCCGCGCGGGCGCGCCAGCGATCGATTGTGCCTCGATCGGTGCCGTACCCGAACCGCCGTTCAGGTCCGAGAACGCGAGCGCGAGCGACATGGCTGCGCCCTCGTCCGCAGGCGCTATCGCTCCGTATCCGAACAGTGCAGCGATCGCATCGGGGCCCAGCGACGACGGCACTGGCGCACCCGATGTCGCCTCAATCGGCGTGGACCCGTTCTGCCCCGGTGCGCCGGCCCGAAAGCCGGGCCGACGGACCGCGACCACATACAATACCTCACGAATCGTTGGGCCAGTGCGTGGCATGGACAGGGGCGCGTCCCTGCGTGGCGGCGGCGCCGCGGGGCGCGTCGGTGCCGGTGCCGGTGCGGGAGCGCGCGGCTTGAACTCGGTTTCAAGGCTCGCAACCTTCGCTTGAAGCGGTGCGTCGCCTGGGCGCTGCTCGAGGAGCGCTCTGTAGACTCGTAGCGCCTCCTCTCGATGGCCCTGCTGCAGATACAGCTCGGCCATCGTCTCAGTGACGAATGGCCCCGATTCCGGTGCCGGCTCGGAGGCTTCGTCGACGTTCAGGAACTCCAAAGCCTGCGACTCCGACGCCTGGGGCTCGAGCTCGGCTGCGGGTGCGGCAGCCGGAACTACGATCTCTCCGATGTCGAGCTCAGGAACAGCCGCGGGCGGAGGTGAGGGAGCACTGGCGGCCGCAACCGGTTCGCCGAGATCGAGCAGCTCGGGCACCGGAACCGCGACAGCTGGCGCGGGCGCCGATGCGGAGGCTGACGCGGGCGCGGGCGCGGCGACATCCAGGTCCAGATCAGCGAGCGGCGGAGGACCTAGCGGCGGAGTTGAGGCGGGCTCGTTGGCAGCCAGTGACGTGGTCTCGAGACCGTCGAGACTGAAGCTGTCGAGCGGCGGAGCGTCGTGCGCAGATGCGCCGGCCACTGGGGCCTCGAGCTCAAGTGCCTGGACTGGCGGCGCTGGGGGGGGCTCCGCGTGCTGCGAAACCGTATCGAGACGAATCTCCGCCGTTGGGCTCTCGGCCGTCACCGGTGGCGGTGGCGGCGGAGGCGGCTCCTGGGCCTTCGGCGGCGGCGGACGCACCGCCGAGATGACGACTGTAGGAGCGGACGAAGGCGTCGGCTTATTGGTGGAAGCAGCAGTAGGTACCGCGGGAGCAGACGCCACCGGAGTTGGGGCCGATGCAGCTAGATCGCCGGCGGCCGTCGCGGCCTCTGGAGCGACGGCTGTGGCACCTGCACCCGAATCGAGTTTTGCGAGCTGCGCTTGGATGTCTTCGTTTCGCGGATCGGCCTCGAGGACGCGGCGATACCAGCCACGCGCAGCCTCCGAGTCTCCGATGACCAGCGCGATGTCACCGAGGTGGCGCAGCGCGATGAGGTTTTCCGGGTCCAAAGACAGCGCCGTTTCGAATACCGCCTTGGATTCCTCGAACTGCCGCGCTTCGTACAACGCCTGGCCGTAAACGATGTGCCCGCTCATGTGCCCGGGTTGCTGCGGCAAATACTCGCGGCAGATCGCGATCGCCTGCTCGATGTCGCCCGCTTTGCGGTATTCGTTCGCCAGCGGCGCGAAATATCGCCGAGGGTTCTCCTCGAACTTTTTCCGCAGTTCGTCTATGCGAGGGGTGCTCGCCATGGGCGTTTTTTTGTAGGAGCGCGAGCGGACCGCGGCAGCGGCCAGGGGTGCGGCAAGATACATCTCGCGGACGGAGCCAGTCAATCAGAAGTCACGCGGCGACTTGATTTTAGCCCATGTCGCCGGATAACTTTTGCAGCTTGCGAATTGCCTCACTGCACTACCCCTCCGAGGAGTAACGCGCCGTGTTGCAACAGATGCGGAGCGCGGCCAAATACATTTGGCTGTTCATAGTCGTCGCCTTCGTCGGCGGGTTCTTGCTCGCTGAGACGTCAGGCTTACTTGGACGCACGCCCGTGACCCCCACCACTGCGGTGGTGAAGGTCAATGGTCGAGAGATTCTTTATACCGATTGGCAGCGTCGCGTGCAGCAAGCGACGCAGAACCAGCAGCGCAACGGCCGGTCGTTGACGCAGGATGAGCTGCGTCAAATCGAGAACGAGACGCTCGATGAGATGATCATGCAAACGCTCCTCGAGCAGGAGTACCGCAGTCGCGGGATCGGTGTTTCTGACGAAGAGCTCCGCGAGTTTGCGCGCTACGCGCCTCCGCCCTTTCTATACAACGCTCCGGACCTTCAAACCGAAGGCCGCTTCGATCCGCAGAAGTACCAGCGCCTGCTCGCGAGTCCGCAGGCCCGACAGGGTGGACTTCTGCTGGCGCTCGAGAGTTACTACCGGACCGAGATCCCGAAGGAGAAGCTCTTCGAGCAGATAACGGATGGCGTGAATCTGACCGACGCCGATCTTTGGCGTTCCTGGCAAGATGAACACGACACGGCACAGGTGAGTTACGTCGTGTGGCGTCCGGCTCTGGATCCCGCGGCGGTCAAGGCGGTGACGGACGCGGAGGCGAAAGCCTACTTCGAGAAGCATAAAGCGGAGTTCGAGCGTCCCGGCCACGCACGACTGTCGGTGCTGCACATTCCGCGCATCGTGAGCGCGAGCGACACCAACGCGACGCGCGAGCGGCTGATGAAGCTGCGCGCCGAGATCGCGAAAGGGGGGGGCACCAAGTTCGAGGACGTCGCGCGTCGCGAGTCAGACGACACAGTCTCGGGCGCGAACGGAGGCGATCTGGGAAAAGGCGTGCGCGGACGGTTCGTCCCTGCGTTCGAGGCGGCGGCGTACAAGCTCAAGCCGGGCGAGCTTTCGGCGCCGGTGCAGACGGAGTTCGGGTTCCACCTCATCCGCGTCGACGAGAAGAAGGGCGACACCCTCGCGCTGCGTCACATCCTGCTGCGGATTCAGCAAAGTGATTCCGCCGCGACGGCGACCGATCGCGATGCGGACCGGCTCGCGACTCTCGCCGCGGGATCCGAAGACAGGACCAGGTTGGACACCGCGGCGAAGCAGCTCCATCTCGCTGTGCATCGTGTCGACGCGACCGAGAACCGTCCGGCGACGTTGAACGGCACCCTCATCCCGAGCGTCAGCGCCTGGGCGTTTGGTGGTGCGCGGGCCGGCGAGACGAGCGAGCTGTTCGACGCCGAGAGCGGCTATTGGCTCGCGCGTCTCGATTCGCTCAGCCCCGGTGGCGAGCCGCGCTTCGAGCGCGTGCAACAGGAAATCCGCGCCACCATCGCACGCGACAAGGCGCTCGACAAGCTGATGCCGGCCGCCAACAAGTTTGCGCAGGACGCGGCGTCTTCCGGCCTCGAGCCGGCGGCAAAGGCGGCGAATCTGACTGTCATCAAGAGCCCGCCGTTTACGCGGGTGGAATTCGTTGCCGGGCTGGGCCAGTACACCAAGCCGATCGGCGCCGCGTTCGGATTGCCGGTGGGCGCCGTGAGCGCGCCGATTCGTGAGGAGTCCGGCGTCTACGTCATCGTCGTGGAACGACGCCAGAGCGCGGATCGCACGGCGTTCGAGAAGCAGAAAGATGTCCTGCGGCGGCAGCGTCTACAGCAGTTGAAACAGCAGCGCCTGCAGCTCTTTCTCGACGATCTGAAGAAGACGGCGAAGATCGAGGATCATCGCAAGGAGATCAACGCGACCGCCCGGCGCGTCGAAACCTGATCGCGGTTTGCAGCCACCGGTACGAAGGCCCTCGTGCGATGCGAGGGCCTTCGTCTTTCTAGCTGATCAGTCGCTTCGGTTCGGACGTCGTGTCATCCTCTCGCCGGACCGGCTCCCCTGCGTTGAGCCGGTCGCTGCGCGTCTCGCTCTCCGGTTCCTTGATCTGCCGATCGACGTCGCTGAGGTTGCGCTTGAACTCGCGAATGCCTTTTCCGATGGACGCGCCGATCTCGGGAACGCGCCGCGCTCCGAAGATCACGAGCACGATCACGAGGATGATGAACAGCTCCATCGGGCCAAAGTTTCCTAACATAGAAGCTCCTAGAAGAGCGATCGAGCGATGAGATAGGCGACCAGCACCCCGACGAGACTGAGTAGCGACACGTCGATGAGAACGGGGCCCAACGAGAACTTCAGAATAAGCAAATCGATCGTGAACGGCCCGAATGAAGGAGTGAGACCCGTGGTCAAGAACTCCTTCACCGCGCCGGCTGGCAGGAATCTACGCGCCACCTGCGTCAACACGCCACCGACGACGAACCCGATGGCGAGCACGACTCCATGAAACACTGGCCGATGCTTCGAGGATCCTTTCGGCGGCATTAAGACCGGCGCTCCATGACGTAGACGATTGCATCGGCAAGTGCGGCACGGACGGGAGTGTCGGGAAGCTTGGCCAGCGCGTCGTTCGCCTCTCCGGCGAAGTCGGCGCCGCGCCGGCGCGCATACTCGAGTCCACCCGCCTCCGAGACGATGCCGACCACCTCGGTGACGAGCGCGTCCGGAGGAGATTCGTTTTCGAACAGCATCTCGACGCGCTTCCGAGCGGGCGCGCCAAGTTTGGGCAGCGCGCCGATGAGGGGCAGCGTCACCTTGTGTTCCTTGAGATCCGCTCCCGAGGGTTTGCCGGTGACGCTCTCGTCTTCCGTGTAATCGAGGAGATCATCGGTGATCTGAAAGGTGAAGCCAAGCAGCTCGCCATACCGAGCGAGGGTCGCGCTGTGGCGGGCCGCGCCATAAATCGCACCGGTCTCGCACGCCGCCGACAACAACGAGCCGGTCTTCGCGCGAATCAACTCGAGATAGCCGGCCTCGTCGAAGTCGAGCGAGTCGATCGCGGCAAGTTGACGCATCTCGCCGATCGCCAACTGATTCGAGACCTCCGTCAGGATCTTCAGCACCCGGAGATTCTCCAGCTCGACCAACGCCTTGAGCGCGCGCGAGTAGAGGAAGTCTCCCATGATGACCGAGACCTGATGGCTGAACAGCGCGTTCACCGTCGGGAGCCCGCGCCTGAGCGCTGAATGATCCACAGAGTCGTCGTGCACCAGCGTCGCGAGATGCATCAGCTCGAGCGCCGCGGCTACCGTCAGGGCGCCGTCTTCACCGTGGCCTTCCACTTCACTGGCAAGCAGCGCCAGCGTCGGCCGAAACAACTTGCCGCGCATGCGCAACAGGTGCCCGCTCACCTGCTCGATCATCGGAAGGTCGCTCACGATGACGCGATGCAGCTCCGGAACCACGCGCTCGAGGCGCGCGCGTATCGGCGCCTGAATGCCGGCGAGCGTCACCCTCCGATCGCTATCGCTTCGCGCCGCCACCACTGCGCCGCTCATCGGGTGGCATTCTCCAGGGCGCTGAGACGGTCGGCGACATCCTGGAACGTGATGTCCACGACGAACACGCGCTGGTAGTACTGCATCGCTTCGTCTCCCTTGCCGAGCGCTTCGTTGGCGCGGCCCAACAGGTACAGGACGCCGACGAGCTGGTCGTCGTCCATCCCTTTTTCATTGAGCCCGCGCGCGAGAATCGTCGCTGCCATCTGGTAGTTGCCCTTCTCGATGAAGCATTGGCCGATGGCTTCGTATGTACGTACGCGCTTCTCGGGACCGCGAAGCGCCTTCTGGAATTCGGAAATGGCTTCGTCGACGAGGCCCATCTCCTTATAGGCGACGCCCAAGTCATAGTGACTCTGGTAATCCTCGGCGTCGACGTTCTCCGCGACGCCCGCCTTGAACTTCTTGAGCATGTCGGCGAAGTCCGCTTCTTCGTTGCCGGTCGGCTCCTCTTCCGCGACGACCATGCGCGTGTCCTTCGGCGACTCGTCGTCGCGGAGCCAGTCGCCAAGGTTCACGAACGAATCGTCGGCAACCGGAGTGAGCTTTCGCTCCGATTTCGCCGGCGCGGCCGGCGTGGGGGCCCGCTTCGCCCCCGGCGTTTTCTTGTCGGGTGGCGGCGGCTCGGGGGTGGGCTCGGGCATCGCGCTGAGCGCCGCCTGTGCGCGCAGGTCATCGGGTGAGAGCTCGAGCACGCGCTGGTAGATCGTGCGCGATTTGTCCACCTGGCCGCCTCGGAACAGCGCATCGGCGAGGGCGAGATAGGCCTCGACGAGCTGTGGGCGATCGTTCGTGCGATACGCGTACTCGACGCGCTTCTGGTGATGCTTCACCGACGACGGATCGACCCGCACGATCTCGTCGGCGACCGACATCGCGGTGGCAAGATCGCCGCTGCGCTCGTAGCCTGACATCGCGACCTCGAGCTCGCGAACGCCAGCTTCCCGATTCCCCGCCTCGAGCATCGCCTCAGCGAGCTCACGGCGCGAGGCCCAGTCCTCCGGATCGCCCTCGACCACCGCCTGTAACATCTCGACAGATTTCTCGGCGATCAGCGTCGATGGCCGCGCAATGCTGGGAAGGGGTTGCTGCGGAACGCTGACTTCCTCGAGCGAGATCTCGCCCATCGGATCGTCGAGGAGCGACAGATCGGAGACCGCTGCCGCTTCCGCGGAAAGCGTTTCGGAAGCGTCCGGCACTATCAGCGAATCTTCCATGAGCGGCACTTCGGCATTGCCGGTCGATGGACCCACCTCCGCCCCATCCGGCATGACGAAGTCCAACGTGCCGCCGGAGTCGAGGCCTCCGGGCGCGTCGAGCAGCGAGGTCGATTCGATCTCGATCGCACCTCCACCCGCGGCGTCTCCGGTGTCTCCGAGTGACGTCGACTCGAGTCCGAGGAGCGAGCCGCTCGCTCTCGGCGGCTCGGGAGCCGGAGCCGGCGGAGCCTTGGTCGGCGCCGGCGGCGGAGCTGGAGGCGGCTCCGCGGCCTTCGGTGGCGCTGTCTGGGCCGTCGACGTTCTTGCGGGCGTCGGTTTCGTCTTCGGTGGCTCGTCTCCGAGCTCGATCACCTTGAGCCCCAAGGTCGCCCGCTTCATCGCGATGGAGGAGCGCCGCTTCTTCGGTGTGTCGCCTAGATCGAGGAAGACGAGATCCCCGGACTTGCCCGACGTGCGTTCGCCGCCTTCACCCGCCATTCTCGGCTCGACGCTAGGATCCAGTGCCTTGAGCCGTTCCGCCGTCGCCTGAGCCTCGCTCGTGTTGCCCTCGGAATCGAGCTGCTCGTGGAGAATTTGAAGCTGCTCGACCGCTTCGTCTTTCTTTCCCGCCTTCGCAAGCTGATCGGCGAGCATGAGCCGAATGTCGGTCTGATCCGGACAGAGATCGGCGAACTCCGCGAGCGCGCGAAATGCCTCGTCGATCTTGCCGCCCTTCTGCATGCGATCCGCGTACTCGAGAAAGTTCTGCTTCGCGTCGGCTTTGAAGCCCTTCTCGGCACTGATGCGACCCAACTTGTAGTAGACGCTCGCGCGACCAGGTGACGTCCGCAAAATCTTGTTGCAGAGCGCGATGGCGTTGTTGAAGAAGCCGCCCTCGGCGTAGTAGTCGACCGCCTTCTCGTAATAATCGACCGCGTCCGCGGTGTTTCCCTGCTTGACCATGAGATCGCCAGCGCGGTTGAAGAGCGCGACGTCCATGTCCTCAGGGAACTTCTCCATCTCCGCGAGGAGCTCGACGTATACCGCGATCGCCTTGTCGGGCGATTTCTTCTCGAGATCCGCGGCCTTCTTCTTGAGGGAGGCGATTTTGGACATCAGCGTCCGAATCGACGACAGGAGTGTGGCAGGGACGTCCGCGCCAGGCGCAAAAAGGGAACGTTAAGTTATGTCTAAGTCGTGGACGTCACAAGCTTTGCCTCGTGTCCACAACGCGCGGCAGACGCGCGCGCCGAGCCAGTATGGCAGCTCGCGATAGTCCGAAATCTCGAACAGCGCCAGGTCCGCCGAATACCCCGGCGCAATTTGTCCGATCTGATCTGACATCCCTACGGCGGCCGCCGCGTTTACGGTTGCCGCAATGATGCTCTCGGCGGCGCTCAGTCGCAGCTGACTGACTCCGAGCGTGAGCGCCAGCGGCAAGCTGACGGTCGGTGACGTGCCGGGATTGAAATCCGTGGCGAGGGCGATGGGCAGTCCGGCTTCGATCATCCGGCGCGCAGGCGCCTGCGACGGTCTGCCAAGGAAAAGCATCGTAGACGGCAGTAGGGTGGCCACCGTGGCCGACGCGCAGAGGGCGCGAATGCCGCTCTCTGATATCGCGGCGAGATGGTCGGCGGACGTTGCGCCCACTTCGGCGGCGAGCTCCGCTCCCCCGCTCGAGGTGAGCTCGTCCGCATGCAGTTTCAGCTTCAGCCCCGCGCCCCGCGCGGCGAGAAGAATCGAACGGCTTTCTTCGACGGTATAAACGCCGGTCTCGCAGAAGACGTCGGCAAAGCCTGCCAGGCGCTCGTGTGCGACGCGTGGAATCATCTCGTTGATCACGGTCTTCACGTAGTCACGACGGCGCGCCGTCGTCTCGCGATGCTCCAGTGGAATCTCATGCGCGCCGAGGAAGGTGGGGACGAGCCGAACCGGTAGCTCCTCGGCGAGCGTGCGGATGACGCGAAGCAGTTTGAGCTCATCCTCGAGTGACAGACCATACCCCGACTTCACCTCGATGGTACCGACGCCGAACGACGCGAGGCGCTTGATGCGACTGCGCGCGAGATCCAACAACTCACGCTCGCTGCGCCCGCGAACGTCGCGGACGGACGAGTGGATTCCGCCGCCGCGCCGCGCGATCTCCATGTAGTCCAGCCCCGCCGCGCGCATCTCGTGTTCCGCGGCGCGGGGCGCGCCGAACACGGCGTGCGTATGCGAATCGACCAGCGCGGGCATGAGCACGCCACCGGAGCAGTCGACGTGCGTTGCGTCGCGGTATTGCTTCACGATCTCGCGACGAGGCCCGACGGCGACGATCGCTTCGCCGCGCGTCACCACGGCGGCATCCCGCAGCACCGCGAGCTCGTTCATCGCCGCACCGCGGCGCGGCGAAGGGCGTCCAGCGCACGTCACGATCTGCCGCGCATCGACGAACAACAGCTCCTGCATACCGCGGCGCGGCGTCCGCGTTGCCCGAGGGCGCGCGGCACGCTTACGCGAAGACATCTGCGATGCGGGAGAGTCGCAATGGCGCTTGTGCCTCTCCTCGACAGGCGTAATAACAGGCGTTGCACGCGACGGGCTGGTAGCGCCGAAAATCGCGCCAGTGAAAATCCGTCGGGAAATCGGGACAGCGCTTGACGTGTCCACCCGGGTTGAGGTGGACAGTCCGAATTCCGGAGCGGCAGGGTTCCTTCATCTCGCCGCGAACGTACCGCGGCAGCTGCTCGAGGTAATAGTCCGAATTCGTGATCACGCCGCGCCGGTGGCGCTTGAACTCGAGGAGCTCGGCCACCAGCGCATCGACCTGCCGGTGTGATTCGTCCTCGAGCAGATAATCACGGTTGCCGTTTTTCGCGTCGGTGTAGACGCTCAGATTCACGCCGCACCGGAGCTCGACGGCCAATCGCACGATCGGCATGATCTGATCGAGATTGTCGCGCTTGACCACGGTGTTGAACCGGATGCCGTCGATGCCGGCGGAGCGCATCCCCTGCACGGCGGCGAGAATCCGAGTGGTCAACCCCGGAATGCCGCGCGCCGTGTCGTGACGGCCATCGATGTAGTCGAGCGAGATGTTGAACTGATTGACGCCCGCGTCCCACAGCGACGTCGCCCGCTCGACGCTCAGCATGCCACCGTGCGTGAGCAGGATGACATATTTGAGACGAACCGCCTGCGAGACCGTGCTGACGAGCGATTCCAGATCGCGACGAAGCAGGGGCTCGCCGCCCGTGAAAGTGACGAGCATGGGATTGAAGAACCGCGCGGCATCCGCGTAGCTCTGAAGCTCCTGCGAACGCGCAGAGGGATCAGTCTTCCAATAGTCGCAGAAGCTGCACCGCGCGTTGCAGCGCAGCGTCACCTCGAAGTGCACGAGCACCGGCATCCGGCGCGCCGTGAGCCAAGCGTACTTTGCGAGGAACAACGGAATGTGGTAGGGCTTGAAGCGCGAAGAGAGCATTGCGAATAGTGGGGGTGGGCAGTGAGAAGTGGGAATGTTTTCCTCCCCACTTCCCACCACCACCCACTACCCACTCTCCATTGGCAATTTGATACCCGTACGACGCGCCGTCTCTCGCGCTTCCTCGTAGCCCGCGTCCGCATGACGCGCCACGCCGATCCCGGGGTCGTTCGTGAGCACGCGCTCGAGACGGACCCGCATTTCGGGCGTGCCGTCCGCGACGATCACTTGGCCCGCGTGCAGCGAGTTGCCGATGCCAACGCCGCCGCCGTGGTGGAACGACACCCATGACGCGCCGCTCGCCACGTTGAGCATTGCGTTCAAGATCGGCCAGTCGGCCACCGCATCGCTGCCGTCGCGCATCTTCTCGGTCTCACGGAACGGCGACGCCACGCTGCCCGTGTCGAGATGATCCCGTCCGATCACAATCGGCGCCGACAACTCGCCGCGCGCGACCAGATCGTTCAGCGCGACGCCGAATCGCGCGCGCTCGCCCTGGCCGAGCCAACAGATGCGCGCCGGCAATCCTTGAAAGTGAACCCGCTCGCGCGCGAGCGTGATCCAGCGTTGCAGGTGCGCGTCGTGCGGGAACAGCTCGAGCACCAGCTCATCGGTCCTGGCCAGATCGCGGGGATCCCCCGAGAGCGCCACCCAGCGGAAGGGACCCTTCCCCTCGCAGAACAGCGGCCGGATGTACTCGGGGATGAAGCCGGGAATTTCGAAAGCGTCTCGCACGCCGGTGTCGAGCGCAACCGTGCGGAGGTTGTTGCCGTAATCGAACGCAATGGCGCCACGCCGCTGCATCTCGAGCATCGCGCGCACGTGGGTCGCAATCGACGCCGTGCTGCGGGCGACATACTCGCGTGGATCGCGTCGCCGAAGGTCGGCGGCTGCGTCGACGGAAAGTCCAGACGGAACGTACCCGTTCAGGGTGTCGTGCGCGCTCGTCTGGTCGGTGAGCACGTCGGGGACAAACCCGCGACGCACCAGCTCCGGAAGTATTTCGGCCGCGTTCCCAACGAGTCCGATCGAGAGCGCGCGCTTCATCTCGGACGCCTCGCGAGCCCACGCGAGCGCTTGATCGAGATCGCTCGTCTTGCGATCGCAGTATCCCGTGGCGAGTCGCTTGTCCACGCGCGCTTCGTCGACCTCGATACCGATCAACGCCGCGCCGTTCATCGTCGCGGCCAGGGGCTGCGCTCCGCCCATCCCGCCGAGTCCCGCCGTGAGCACCGTGCGCCCAGCGAGCGTTCCGCCGAAGTGTTTCCGCGCGACGCTGCCGAACGTCTCGAACGTCCCTTGCAGAATGCCCTGCGTACCGATGTAGATCCACGAGCCGGCCGTCATCTGGCCGTACATCATCAGTCCCGCGCGTTCCAGCTCGCGAAAGTGCTCCCAGGTCGCCCAGCGTCCCACGAGATTGCTGTTCGCGATCAGCACACGCGGCGACGAGGCATGCGTGCGAAACACGCCCACTGGCTTGCCACTCTGCACCAGCAACGTTTCGTCGTGCTCGAGCGCGCGAAGCGCTCGGACGATGGCCTCGAATGCTTCCCAGTTGCGCGCCGCCTTACCGGTGCCGCCATACACCACCAGATCCTGCGGGCGCTCCGCGACCTCCGGATCGAGGTTGTTCATCAACATCCGGAGCGCCGCTTCCTGCTGCCAGCCCTTGCAGGACAGCGCGGACCCGCGCGGTGCGCGCACGGGACGCCGGGTAGGCTGGGCGCTTCCCGGCTTGATCGTCGCCGTCATGATCGTCTCACGCGAACTGGCCCTCAAGGATCGCCCGTGACAATCGCGCGATGTCGCCGGAAAACACGCGATCGCGTTCCAGCGGCTTCACGAGCGACCGCACGACCGCGTGCGCCTTCGAGACACCGCGGCCCGGCTTGAGTGGCGCGCGAAAGTCCACGCCCTGGGCCGCGCACATCAGCTCGATCGCGAGCACATTACGAACATTATCCACGACGCGCCGCAGCTTCCACGCCGCGCCCATTGCCATCGGCACGACGTCTTCCTTGTTGCCGTCGGTGGGAATCGTATCGACGCTCGCGGGGTGTGAGAGCACTTTGCATTCGCTGGCCAGCGCAGCGGCGGCGATCTGTGCCATCATGAATCCGGAGTTCACACCGGGGTCGGGCGTGAGAAAGGGCGGAAGCCCCTCGTTGAAATCGGGATGCACCAGC
Source organism: Gemmatimonadaceae bacterium (assembly GCA_036560265.1). Classification (GTDB taxonomy): domain Bacteria; phylum Gemmatimonadota; class Gemmatimonadetes; order Gemmatimonadales; family Gemmatimonadaceae; genus DASPMP01. The sequence goes on from DATBRO010000177.1 coordinate 22,224, forward strand.
CGGTCGATGCGGCGCTCCGAGATCGTGGCAAGATTGGTGAGCGCGATCGCCAGCACGTCGAGCGCGAGCGCGACTGCCTGGCCGTGAAAATTACCGCCGCTCAACAGCTCCCCTGTCTCGAACACCAGCGGATTGTCCGTCGCCGCGTTCAGCTCTCGCGACACGATCGACGCCACGAAATCGATCGCGTCCAGGACGGGACCGTGCACCTGCGGCATGCAGCGCAGCGAGTACGAGTCCTGAACGCGCTCGTCCCCATGACGGTGCGACTCGCGGATCTCGCTGTCGGAGAGCAGCTCGCGCAGCACGGCGGCGGCCGCCGCCTGCCCAAGTTGCCCGCGCGCCGACTGAATCCGCTCGTCGAACGCCACCGGCGTGCCGAGCAGCGCCTCGAGCGACATCGCGCCGGCGACATTGGCGACTTTCCAGAGGCGATGCGCGTCGACGACGGCCAGCGCGGCGGTCGCGGTATGCGCCTGCGTGCCGTTGATCAGGACGATGCCTTCCTTCGCTCGCAGCACGACGGGCTTCAGCCCGTGTTGGCGGAGGACCGCCGCCGCGGGGCCGGTTTCGCCGCCGCGACGAAGGTCACCCTCGCCGATCATCGCGAGCGCGAGATGCGCGAGCGGCGCGAGATCGCCGCTGGCACCGACGCTGCCCTGCTCCGGAACCGGAGGATGCAAACCGGCGTTGAGCATCCCGATCAGGAGGTCGGCCAAGTCCGGCCGGGCGCCCGTGTACCCGGTCGCGATGACGTTCGCGCGCAGCAACATCATCGCTCGAACCTCTCGCTCTGGCAGCAGGGCCCCAACGCCCGCCGCGTGACTGCGGACCAGGTTCACCTGGAGCTCAGCGATGCGATCGACGGGGATCACGACGTCTGAAAGCTTGCCGAATCCCGTCGTCACGCCGTACGCGACGGCTTTTCGCTCCACCAGCGCCTCGACGTGACGCCGGCTTTGGAGCGCGCGCTCGCGTGCCGCGGGCGCCAACGAGACGGGCGCTGACCGCACCGCGACTGAAAACACGTCGTCGATGGTCAGCCCGTTGCCATCGACCACCACCGGCGTCGCCATGGGCCGGAATGTCTCCGGCCCATGACGACAATTCAAGGTTCGATTACGGCGTTGCGCGCTCTCGACTCGACGTCGGATCGGGTGGACGGACGAAGAGACCCTTAGCGGCCCCGATACGACGCCCGGCTATAGTCGAACTTCAGCTCGGGTTGCGGCTTGAGCGCGATGAAGAACGTGAACGCAAAGTTCCCGTTCGGCGAGTGCGTGAAGCCGAAGTTCGCGCGCCAGTCGTGCAGATCGCGCTGCAGCGACACAACCTGGCTCGCGAACTGATGTTGCTCGAAGTCATAGCTGGTCTGCCATGCGGCGGACCATTTCGGCGTCAGCTCGAAGTTCAACGCGCTGCTGAGCGACGTCTGCGCCGGCATTTGCACGTAGGGCGCCCCCCCGGTCGTGGACGGAATCGGCTGATCCGTTGACGGGATCGGTGCGCGGAGACATTCGTCGTACGTGAACGGGCTGATGGTCTTGTAGATGTCACAGCGTTGCCGCGGGTCGAAGTCGATAACGCGTCCGCCCTTGGCCGGTCGTGTACGACTGGTGCTGAACTGGAACGTCGCCTCCCAACCTTTGGTCGGAGGCACCACGAACTGCGAGCCGCGTGAGGCCTGTCCCGCGACCGGCTGCGCCGCTTGACGACGCGTCATCTCCGATTCCTGTGGCGATTGCCCAGGCCCGACGAGCGGCGCCGGACTCACGTCCGGCACCGCTTTGCCGAAGAGCCGCGTGATCACGGCGAACGGATTATCGCGTTGACTGATCCGGAACGTCGACCCCACGTGTGTCAGAAACGGCTTGAACTCGGCGGTGTCGCTCTGCGTGCTGCCCAGGAAGAGAGAATACTGGACCGAGAGATCCAGTCCGGGAACGAGGTCGGACGACAGCCGCGTGTCGAACGTCTCCGTCGTCAGCCCAGCGAGCTGGCGATGCGCCGCCTTCGCACGCTCGAAATCGTAGGTGAGCGACGAAAACTGCATGCTCAGAAGCTTGAGCTTCTGGCCGCCGTCCGGTGATTGAGCGGAATCAACCGACGACGGGCGCACCTTGGCCTCGACGTTCTGCGAGAGTCCCAGCGTGACGGCACTCTGCGGCAGAGACCCCAAGTAGTGCTGCTTCTGGTCCCCGAACGCCTCGAGGTACTCGTCGCTGACCTTGGCAGCCGGCGCAATGCTGTATGCCAGCGTCGGGCTGATCGAGTGACGAAAACGAGTGAACGGGCCGAAGCCTGGCCAGACTCCGAAGATGGTTGGCGCGGCCGACACGGCGTATGAGAGTCGCTTGCCTTGGTGGACGAACCTGCCGCCGCTCAAGTCGCTCCGCACCCAGAACGCGCGCGGATCCACGTTTTGCAAGCTGACGCTCGGCGTCAGCTTGAATCGGTTCTGAAAGAACGGAGGCAGCGTAAAGATGGGATTCCAATCGACGTCGGTTCGGAACGTTTTCGCGAAAACACGGAGCTCCTTACGCGAGGAATCGGCGCCCGGATAGACGATCTTCTCTTCCGGGTAATCGTTGAGTTGATCGCGAATGTTGAAGGCGTTACGAAGCTCGAAGCCGAAGACCTTCAGCGGCGTATCGAACGAGATCGATCGGTCGAAGCGATTCCGGTTCAGCGTGTCGGTCCTGATCACGCGGCCGGTAGCGTCCGCGATGGCGCGGGTGGTGAACGTCCCGGGCTGATCGATGTGCAGGTTGTCGCTTTCGCTGAACCTGAAGCTCGGCGTCCAGATGAGCCACGGCGCGAGCGCCAGCGATCCCGTCGTGAGCGACAATGTCGGCAGCTCCTGATCCACCTGCTTTCGACCTGGGAATTGCGTGCGTCTACCGCCCAGGCTCAGCGACGCCGGACCTAGCTTGTCCGAGTAGTTGAACGACGAGCGGATGGTCGCGATGGCCTGATAGGGATTGAACGTGTTCTGCCGTTGGAGCCGCGTGCTCGTCACGTAGTTCGCGTCCATCTGGATCCTGCGCTCGCTCCCCAACTTCTGGTCGTGTCCCCACGAGATGGCCGTGTTCGTATTGCCGTCGCGCTGTCGCGTATAGGCGCTCGCCAGTCGGCCCTGGACGAACCGCGACATCCAGTAGTATTTGTACTCGGCGTTCAGCCGGTACCAGCCGGGGTCGATCGAATCGCCTCCCGTTGCGCTGCGCCAGTCGACCCACGTCGTCGCATCCATGTAGTCGTTGAGCGCCCAGTAGTAGCCGATGTTCTCGATATGGCGCCGATATCCGGGATTGTTGCGCACGATGTCCGACGCGCCGAATCGTGGCGGGAGGATGCCGCTGCGTCGCCCGGGCCGAATGTCCTGAAAGACGAAGGGCAGCCACATGACAGGAATGTCCCGGATGTAGAGCACGGCCGGCCGGGCCACCAGCGTCTTCTCCGTGCGTTTGATTTCCTTGAGCTCGAAATGGTAGTCCGGGATCGAGTCATCGCAGCTCGTGAGCGATCCGCCCAAACCGTATAGGCGCGATGGAATGCGTCGCACGCTATCGCCCGCCACCAACTTGGAAATCAGAGAATTGATGAACCAGCGCTGGCCCTGCTCTTCCGTGACGACGGTGGCGTTGGTGAGACGACCCGAACGCTCCGCGAGATTGTAGTTCGCCGTGCCAGCGCCGGCGATCGGGGCTTGCCCGCCGCCCGGCACGATCTCGAAGTGGCCGCTCACGTTCACACTGCGCGTTCGATCCGTGTACACGATGTTCGAGTCGGTCACGACCCGTTGGCCCTCACGCTCGACCATCGCTTTCTGGGCCGCTGCGGCGGCGATCGCGAACGCTTTTGTCAGGGCGTCGAAGGTCACCACATCGCCCTCGTACCGGGTGATGGTGTACCCGGGCTTCTTGAGCAGCGCTTCCATGACAGCGTCGGGCGGCGAAAACTGCGCGGTGCTGTCACGACGCGCCGAGTCGCCAGGGACCTCGCGGACGTCGCGGCCGGGCGCGCCCGGCACACGGTTAGGTTGTCGCCTCGAAGTGTCCCGCACGATCGGCTGCTGTACCGGCCGCGGCTTCCTGACTTGCGCCGCCGCGATTCCCGGGAGCGCAACCAGCACGAGCGCCACGAGCCGCGCGCCGCGGACCATCATGCAAGACCGCCAGCCGTCGACTGCTCGGCCGAGTAATCGGCCGCAGCCTTGCGCTTCCGGAAGACGATGAAGGACAGAAGAACGCTCAGCTCGTACAAGAGATACAGCGGCACTGTGAGCGCGATCGTGGTGATGAACAGATCCCCCGGCGTGATGAACGCGGCAACGACGTACGACAGCACGAACGCGTACTTGCGGAATTTCGCGAGGAAGGACGGCGTCACGAGGCCCATCGCGGCGAGTCCGAGAATCAGAATCGGGAGCTCGAACACGGCACCCATCGCGAGCGCAAGAATGGTCACGAGGCTGAAGTAGTCCGACGCCGTGATCATCGGCTCCATCGATTCCACCTGAAAGGTCATGAGAAACCTCAGCGTCATCGGGAGCACGAAGAAATACGCCAGGGCGACTCCGGCGATGAACAGGAGGACTGCACCGACGATCACCGGAATCACGACACGACGCTCGTGGCGATAGAGCGCCGGCGAGAGAAACGCCCAGGCTTGGTAAATGATCACCGGTGAGGCGAGCACTATGCCCGCGATCATCGCGGTGCTGAGCGTGATCGAAAACGTGTCGCCGGGATGCGTGAACACGAGCTTGTGCCCGTGAAGGAAGGGCGCGATCGGCTGTTGGAGGATATACAGCAGATTCCAATGCGTCACGACCGCAAAGCCGACGGCGAGACCGACGCCGAGCGCGGCCAGCGACTTGATGATCCGCCAGCGAAGCTCCTCGAGGTGATCGAGGAACGGCATTTCACCCGCGGACTGTTTTGCCATCCCGCCGGAGGTTACTTGATTGTTTTGAGTCGATCCCCGGCCAGTTCCGCTTCGGTGCTCGACGGGAACTCGCGGACGACGCGCTGCAGCGCCGCGCGGGCGGCCGCCTTCTTTCCCTGACTTAACTGCGAGAGCCCGTACTTGTACAGCGCCGTCGGAGCATCCTTCGACCGAGGATACCTCGTGACCACGAGTGCGTACACCGAATCCGCCTCCGGGATCCGTCGCTCCTCAGCGTACGACTGCCCGATATACAGTTGGGCCGCCGACGCTTCCTCGAAGTCTGGATACCGCCGCAGTAGCTCCTCGAAGCCCGCACGCGCCGTCCCGTAGCTTCCCCTCCGCAGTTGGTCGAACGAAAGCTGGAAGAGCTGCGCCGGACCGGGGGCAGCCGGTGCAGCCGAATCGGAGGGGCTGCTCAGCGACTGGGCCTTCTCCTCCATCGTCGCGCGCAATTCCAGAATGCGCTTCTGGCTCATGCCCGCGAGCTCTTGGATCGTGATAAGCTGCTTGCCCATCTCGAAGAGCTCGCCGCCCACCGTCGCCTGGAACGCCCCGAATCGCTGCGCGAGCGCGCGCAGCGAATCGTTCGTGCGACCGATCATCATCAACGCCGAATCGGTCTGTGTTCGTCGAGCGGTGTCGGCGCGCGACTGCATCGCGCGCAACGTACGAATCTCGTCCTGCAGCAAGCGAATGTCGCCCTTGCTCGCCATGCAACCGGTGGCGGCAAGCGCCGCCACCGGGACCAGCAACAACCAACCCTTCATCAACGCGGCCGTGTCAGCGGGCCGCCGGCGGTAATCTCGAACTCATCGCGCCGGTTCTGCGCCCAGCACGACTCGTTGGACTCGGTGCAGACGGGACGCTCTTCGCCGAAGCTTGTCGTTTCGACGCGGGACTCCGCGACGCCGCGCTCGACGAGGTACCGCTTCGCCGCCGCCGCGCGCCGCTGGCCCAGCGCCAGGTTGTACTCCGACGATCCGCGCTCGTCCGCATGACCCGAAACCCGGATCGTGACGTTCGAGTTGGCGAGGAGGATCGGGATCTTGGCGTCGAGATTGGCCTTGGCATCGTCGCGAAGATCCGACTTGTCGAAGTCGAAGTTGATCACCGCAGCCACGGTGCTCCGCAGCATTTCGGAGTCGCGACGAGCGGCTTCCGCCGCCGCATTCGCGCGGTCGATGCTGTCCTGGGCAGCGCGACGCCGAGCTTCATCGGCGGCCGCCGCCCGTCTCTGATTCTCCATGCGAATGGAGTCCTCGCGCGCGGCGCGAATGGCCGCCGAGTCGACGGCTGGTGCCGGCGGTGGCGGTGGCGCCTTCTTGCAGGCGTCCAGCACAGATACGGAAAACAGCGCGAGAACCAGCGGGAGTGCTCGAGTCGTAACAGTCATCGGTCGAAGGGGTTGATGGGTTCGCTGCACTGCTGCCCAAAGGAAGACGTTAACGGTCGGGCGAAGTCACGGCTTGATCAATCTGGGCGACCAGGCCGGCAACCGCGACCCGCCAACCTGCGTCAGCTGGCGAAGCCTGCCCGACTCCGTATCCAAAATCCACAGCTGCCGTGTTCCACTACGTGTCGACGCAAAGACGACGTGCCGACCATCCGGCGCCCACGAAGGATCCTCGTTCTCCCCCTCGCTCGTCAGCTGTTTCGGCTGCCGGTCGCGAAGGGTCATCGTAAAGAGCTGGAATCGCCCGTCGATACGCGACTGAAAACTTACCTGTCGGCCATCGGGTGACCAGTCAGGGCTCGCCCGATAGTTCTGATCCCCAAAGTCAAACGCCGTAAAGATATCGGGGTTGGTCCCGTCGGCGTCCATAATATACACCTCAGGGTGGCCGGTGCGGTCCGACATGAAGGCCATCCGGTTGCCGTCGGGACTGAACGAGGGTTGCACGTTTTCGGACCCGCGTCCCACGGTGACTCGGCGCGGGAACGCATCGCCCTCGAGCGGCATCAAGTAGAGATCGGCGCCGTTTTCGCTGCTCAGCGAGTACACGAGCGACTTGCCATCCGGCGTAAACACGGGCGTCAGATTCGTGGTGTTGCGTTGCGCGCCAAAGTCGCGCACGCGGCCAGTGCGGAGGTCGTGAACCACGATGCGCGACTCGGGGCCAAACGTGTTGTACGCGATGAGCGTGCCGCCCGGGTGCCAGGCGGGAGACATCGCGGCCCCCAGCATGGGGAGCGTCTGCTCCTGCTCGCCGTCGCTGTCGACGAGACGGACGACATTTCCTCGAATGAACGCGATGCGGGTTTGCGCCATCCCACGCTGGCCGGTAATCCACTCGACCACGGCGTCGGCCATCCCGTGCAGCGCGAGCCGCCATTCCTTGGCCTGCTCCGGCGGCGGCATCGGGAACTCCTCGATGCTGGCAACCTGCGAGCGCCCCACGTCGTGCAGCGTGACGTGCAGTCCCCGAGGCGTCGGCGTCACCTGGAGGACCGCGGCGGCTCCAAGCTTCGCGAAGAGCGGATAGTTGAGCGGAACCGGCGTGCCGGCGGGCGTTTCGCCCGTCGGCAGATAGCCGTCAGCCGCAGTCAGCGTCACCACGGCCAAACGGTCCGAGAAATCGAAATCCCGCTCGAGAATGGCGCGGACGGAATCGCCGTGGTTGCCCGGCACCGGCAGAACCGCGACACCGGGCTTCGTGCCCGGATCGTATCGGAGCCCGATGCGGACGCCCTTGGCGGTGTCCTGCGCGAACAACGGAGCAACTGCAACCAGAGCAAGAACTGCCAGACCAAAGGGACTTCGCAAACTTCGCATCAACGAATGAGACGTGGGTCGAAGCTGAACATCACGGGAAGAACGTCATCTCTGAATCCCGCGGGCAGCGGGCCGAACTTCTTGGACGCCGCCTCGACAGCCCCTTGGGCCTCGAGGTCGAACGTGAAAGAACCTGAGCGCTGGAGAAACTTCACGTCATAGATCGACCCGTCGCGTCGAATGAGGAACATCACTTCTGCCTTGAGTCGCGAGCGGGCCGGCGGATGAAAGAGGACCGCGATCTGCCTGACGATGTTCTCGAGGTACCCCGGGTACGGGAAGTCGATCCCCTCCGTCCGCACGTTGGCGACGTCCGTCCCCTTTCCGCCGTGCTCTCCACCGCCCGCGACCGGCGCTGGCGCATTCCGATCGGCCTTGCTTTTCGCCACGTTCGGCGTCGCGAGCTTCGGCACACGACGCGTGAGGGTCTTCGTCGGCACCGGCACGACTTCGTCGGTTTTCGGGCGCGGCGGTGCGGGATTGTCCGTTTCCGTGACGGGCGTCGTCGGTGTGACTACGCCGGCAGCCGACGGACCGGGCGCGGCGGCGATGATGTTCACACGGTAAATCGGCGGCAGTGCCCGCGGGGAGCCGGCTCGCAGCGCCAGGAACGCCGTGATGATCACCGCGTGCAGCACCACGGACGCACCCACGGACGCGGCGAGACCACCGGGATTCCCCACTGCGCGCGGCGCGGCGCCGAACTTCACCGCGGAATCTCCTCGGGTTCGGTCACGAGTCCCACGTCACCGACGCCGGCGGCGCGCATGATGGCCAACACGCGCACGACAGTTCCATAGTCCACGCCCGCGTCCGCACGGAGATACAGACCTTGTCGTCCCCGCTGCGCGGCCAACGCCTTGAAGGCCCCACGAAACTCGCCGAAGGTCATCTTGGTCTCGTCGACGACAATGTCGCCCGTGCGCGCAATCGTGACGGTCAGTCCGCTCTTCGACTCCAGCGGTCGCGCCTCGGCGCGCGGCAGCGAGATATCCACGCCGCCGGTCATCATGGGCGCCGTGATCATGAACACGACGAGCAGCAGGAGCATCACGTCAATCAGATTCACGACGTTGATGTCGGCGTTGAGCTCGAGCTTCTCGCGACGTCTGCGGGGCATGTCAGATCTGACCCTCGCGCACGAATCGCGCGATGACCGCGGCGTTGAACCGCTCCATCGCGCTGTCGAAGCGATTGAGGCGGTTGGCGAGAACGTTGTAGCCGAACGTGGCGGGAATCGCCACCGCCAACGACGCCGCCGTTGCGGTGAGGGCCTCGGCGACACCTGGCGCCACCGCGGACAAGTTTCCTGATCCCTTCGTCGCGATGCCGAGGAAGGCCTCGATGACTCCGATCACCGTGCCCAGGAGGCCGAGCAACGGGCTGACCGAGCCGATCGTGGCGAGCACGGGGACGTGCCGGCCGAGGCGTTCGCGCTCCTCGTCCGCCTCGGCGTCGAGGAGGAGGTGCAACGCTTCGAGCTGCGAGCCGGTGAGCGTCGTGTTGGGCACCGTGCCCGTATCGGCGGTGACGGTCTCCTTGATGCGAAGACTGGCGCCTCGCGTCTCCACGATAAAATGGGAGGCCTGCAGAAAGAGGCGCGCGAGAGCGCTCTTCAACGAACGTCGCGCGAGGCTGTTCGCCTCGTCGAGCCGGCGCGTCTTATCGAAATCATGCGCGAAGCTCCGCGCGCGATTGTTCGCGATCGACAGCTGGATCCAAACGCCGAAGATGACCGCCCAGCTGATCAGCGACAGCAGCGCAAGCACGACGAGCACCGCCCGCGTGATCACGGTGGATTGGCGAATCAGATCGAGCGGAGTCGTCGGGATCGCGCCGCTGACCTGAAGCAGGAGCTGGACGCCGCCGCTCACGCGCGTCCCGCGAGCGCGCGATGCCGCGACGTAAACCAATCGAAGCTCGCCTTCAGGCCTTCTGCGAGCGTCACGGCGGGCTTCCAGCCCAGCGATTCGGACGCCTTCGTCACGTTCAGCACAGAGTGTTGCTGCTCGCCTGGTCGTGACGGTGCGTGTTCAATCGGCACGTGCGCGTCCGCGACCTTCAGGAGAACGTTCGCAAGCTCCGTCACGGACGTTGCGACGCCGGTCCCGATGTTGAAGGCGCGCGAATCGAGCCGCTCGACTGGAGGGAGCGCTTTGGACGCGGCAGCGAACGTGGCCGCGGCGACGTCGCGCACGTACACGTAATCGCGCGTCTGGCGGCCGTCACCAAAGATCGTGAGCGGACGGCCGTCGAGAATGCGGCCGCAGAAGATCGCGACCACGCCGGCTTCTCCGTGCGGATCCTGGCGCGGCCCGTACACGTTGCCGAATCGGAGCGCGACCGCATTCAATCCGTGCACTCGTCCGTAATACGCGAGGTAGTACTCGGCCGCCAGCTTCGCGACCGCGTACGGCGACTCGGGATCCTTCGGGGCGGTCTCCTTGTTCGGGGGAGTCACGAAGTCGCCGTACAATGCGCCGCCGGTCGACGAGAACAGGACGCGGCATTTCTTGCCGTGCGGAGACCTCCGCAACGCCTCGAGGAGATTGACCGTGCCGATTACGTTGACGCCCGCATCGAACACGGGGTCTGCGACGCTCTTCCGTACGTCGATCTGTCCCGCGACGTGAACCAGCGCGTCGAATGCTCCGTCATGCACCAGTCGCGCCGCGTCCTCCGACCGGACGTCGAGCACATGCAAGGTCGGTCCGGAGGGCAGATTCTCGCGCTTGCCGGTGGAGAGATCGTCCGCGACCTCGACCGTCCACCCGCACTCGAGAAAGTGCTCGCAGATGTGCGAGCCGATGAAACCCGCACCGCCCGTGACCAGGACTCGTTTCGCCAATATTGCCCCAACGGAACAGTGGTTAGTGGGCAGTGGGCAGTGGGATGTCCCACCACCCACTCCCAACTCCCCACGCAGTGGTGGGTGCGTTGTGTCGGCGGCAAATCTAAACGCCGGCTGGCGTTAGGTGCATCGCCAACCGGCGTTCATACCCTCGTGCTTGGCTCGAGTTACGGCATTCGCGCGGAGACGCGCGCGGACATTCCCTCTTTGATGGCGGGTTGTTCCTGACCCACGATGACCGCGGTCGCACCGTATGGCGTCGCGCGCACGATCTGCGCCTTACTGATGAGAATGTCGGGATCCTTGAGCTGTCCCCGTTCGGGCTTCGGCGGTGGCAGGTAGATGACGAACTCGTCTCCCATGCGAACGCCCTGCCGTGACGACACGCCAAGCACCACGAAGTTCTGCACGCTCGGGAGGACGGGCTCCCCGTAGACCCACTTCACGACGGTGGATGGGCCGTTCACTACGCGCGTTGGCCGCACAGTCGTCGATACGCCGGCGGTATCGATGGGAATCAGTCGGTCCGTCGCGGTCACTTCGTTGAATGCGCGTACCACCTTCGCGGCGGCCGCCGTGCCGGAGCGAGCCGCGCGGGTGATCTCAATGATGCCCGTAGGAATGATGACCTGACCCTGGTCTTCCAGGACCGGTCCGAGCTTGTACGCCAGGTATCGCTCGCCTTCCGGGGCCACCTGACCAACCGGAGGTGCGATGAAGATCCGATCGTACGCTTGGAACCGGAACCGGTCGGTCGCTTGAGCGATCCCGGCCAGGTCGCCCGACTTGAGAATGCGACCGAAGCCACGCGGCCCACCTTCGCGATCGACGTATGGCGCGGCGATGACTTCACCCGCACGCACTGTGGGCGACGGCACCGCGTTCACCACGCCGGGCTCGAAAAACGTGCCGGGCTGGACTCCGCCCGTCTGCACCCTGCCGAATACGGTGGGCTCCAGCGCCGTTGGATTGACTGGAGTCGGAGTCGTAGGCGCCAGCGGCGGCGGCGGGACCTGCACGCCGGGCGGGAGCTGGCTGACCGTCGGCACTTCCTCGCCTGGGAGGCGAAGGACTTCCCCGGGATAGATCCAGTGCGGGTCTTCGACCACATCGCGATTCAGGCGATAGATCTCGGGCCAGAGGAAGGGATTCCCGAGATACTTCTGCGAGAGGTCCCACAGATTATCGCCCCGCACGACGGTGTGCGTGCGAGGTTGCGTGGGTTCCTGCGCGCCGAGCGACTGCGCTGCCAATACACCGGCAACCAGCGCTAGCGGGATGCATCGGTTGAGAGTGCGCATTGCAACGGGTGGACGACGCAGCCCGCTGTTAGGAAACGAGCAGTACTGTAAACCCGAGTGGGTAGTGGGTGGTGGGTAATACTCCCTCCTCACCACCCACTTCGGACTCCCCACGTCCCACTAGTAGTGGTCAGAAGGGCAGATCGTCGTCCTCGTCCTCGAGCGCTCCCGGAAATTCCTCGAAGTCCTCACTCGCCCCCGTTCCGGCGGCCGCTCCGGCTTTGGCCTTCGCGCCCGCTGGACGAGCCGAGCGTGCGCCACCTTCCGCGTCAGCGCCGCCGCCACCGCCACCACCACCACCACGCGGTGAGCCAAGCATGATCAGCTCACGGACGTTGATCTCGGTAGAGTACTTGGTCTGCCCGTCCTTGTCCTGCCACTGACGATACTCGATGCGTCCTTCGACGAAGAGCTTGTCGCCTTTCTTGACGTACCGCTCCACGATGTCCGCGAGCTGCGAGCTCTTGGAATTCCACACGACGCATCGATGCCACTCTGTCTTCTCCTGTTTCGTGCCGCTCGCGTCGTTCCACGACCGGCTGGTCGCAAGGGAGAAGTTTGCGACGCGATTGCCACCCGTCGCCGACCGCACCTCGGGGTCACTGCCGAGGTTTCCGATCAGCTGCACCTTGTTCAAGCTCCGGCTCACTTTGCCTCCTGGCGAGAAGTTCGTTGGCTCGCCTCGATGCTATAGAAAATGCTTGAAAGACACATAACCAAACTATTGCGTCGCAATGAGTTCTGTTGCACGCTAGAAAATCACTTGAGCTCAGGCTTGAGCGTGCGGCGCAGAATCAATGCGTCTTCTGTGGGATTACGATAATACCGTTTCCGGCGACCAACTTCTTCAAACTTTTGCGCGGAGTACAATCGTCTGGCAGCATCATTGGACTCGCGCACTTCCAGGTAGAGCTGCGACGTGCCACGAGACTCGGCATCCGAGATCATCGCATCCAGCAAGGCTTTCCCAATACCCTGCCCCCGGAGGTTGGGCACGACGGCAAGATTGGCGAGTTCTCCTTCGTCCATCACATACCACGCGACAACATAACCCGCCAACCGTCCGCGAACATCCTGCGCCACCGTGAAAAACACGCGAGCGTTGCCGGGGAGCGATGCGAACGCGCTTGCGGGCCAGGGGTCGCCATAGCAGGCACGCTCCAGCGACGCCACCTCCGGAAGATCCGAAGACGTCGCGGGACGGAGAACCACTTCAGTCACCCCGGGAGTGTGCGGCCGTGCGCTGCTTCCCATTTCACCTGTGCCTCAGCCATTCGTCCGTATATCGGCTCCCACGCTGCCACGTTGACGGGCCCCTCGTCCTCGAGGGCCGCGGTCATCAGCGCCACGCCCCGCGCATGCGGGAGCCAGTTGTCACTCTGATCGGGTCCAACAGGTCGAGCGCCCGAGCTCTCGGCGACAGAAGTGACTTCACCGCTTGGCACACGCCGCATCGCACCAATCTGACGGACCGCTCCGGCGTAGTGCTCGAACTCGGCCACGTAGCTCTCGCCCCGCAGCGCATCCAACACGGCAAAGTAGCGTCGCGCACCCCGCGGTCCATCGCTGACGTTGCCGGCGACGATCAGTGCCAGCGACGAAACGGCGAACAACGGGATGGCGCAACCGACGGCGATGCCTTTCGCCAGCGATGCCGCGATCCGAAGACTCGTGAAGCTACCCGGTCCCGCGCCGCAGACGATTCGCTGGACGTCGTGCACTCCACGGCCGGCCGCGCGCAACGCCTGGTCCACCGCCGGCATCAGCAGCTCCGCGTCCCGGCCTCGCATCGCCGCGGTGCTCTGGACGAGCACCCGTTCGTCGTCGAGCACGGCAACGGTACCGCGATACGTCGACGCGTCCAGTGCAAGAGTGATCATCGCGCGCCCGTTTGAAGGCCGAGGTGGCCGCCGGCATAGAGAATTCGGCGATCCGGATCGCCTTCCACGTGGCGCAGTTCGATGGGCACATGATCGGCGGGCAGAAGCTCCCCGGCGCGATCGGGCCATTCCAGCAGCACCAGCGCGTCCGACTGGACGACGTCATCCCAGCCGATGTTCTGTAAATCCCGGGGACTGTCGAGCCGGAAGAGGTCGATGTGGTACACTGGCGACTTCGGCGCTTCATACACGTGCACGATGGCGAAGGTGGGGCTGGTCACTTCATCGCGGACGCCATAGCCGGCGCAGATCGCCCGCGCGAGCGTGGTCTTCCCCGCTCCGAGATCGCCGTCGAGCGTGACCATCAGCGGCGGGTTGATCTGCCGTCCGAGCCGGACTCCCCAATCGATCAATTCTGGCTCGGTGAGCGCGAGCCGCCCCTCGGCCGCGAGCGGAGGGAGCAGATCCTCTCGGCTCACTTTGCCACCTTGAGCTCGAAGAGCTGATCGCGCAGCGTGGCCGCGAGCTCGAAGTCCATGTTCGCCGCGGCGTCCTTCATCTGCTCTTCGAGCATTCGCACGAGAGCATCGTGATCCATGACCGCGTATTGGCGCGCTGGCTCCGCGACCTTCGCGGGCTTTTCCGTGCGCGCATCGGCCACTCGCGTGATGAACCGGACCTGATCGATGCTCTTGCTCACGGACCGCGGCGTGATGCCGTGCTCGCGATTGAACGCGAGCTGGGCATCGCGTCGTCTCGTCGTCTCGTCGATGCAGCGCTGCATCGAACCCGTCATGCGATCGGCGTAAAAGAGGGCTTTGCCGGAGATGTGCCGGGCCGCGCGACCCACCGTCTGGATGAGCGAACGGTCGCTCCGGAGGAAGCCTTCCTGATCGGCGTCCAGAATCGCGACGAGTGAGACCTCCGGAAGGTCGAGCCCTTCGCGCAACAAGTTGATGCCGACGAGCACGTCGAATTCGCCCAGACGCAACCCGCGCACGATCTCCATGCGCTCGATGGCGTCGATGTCCGAATGCATGTATCGAACACGCACGCCCACTTGCTGCAAATAGTCCGTGAGATCCTCGGCCATGCGCTTGGTCAACGTCGTCACCAGCACGCGCTCGCCCTTGCGCTCTCGGACGCGGATCTCGTTGAGGAGGTTGTCCACCTGGCCGCGCACGGGCCGCACCTCGATCTCAGGATCGACCAATCCCGTCGGTCGAATGATTTGCTCGACCACCACGCCCTCGGAGAGCTGAAGCTCGAGATCTCCCGGAGTGGCAGAAACAAAGAGAGCGCGTGGAGTGAGCGCGAGAAACTCGTCGAACATGAGCGGCCGATTGTCGAGCGCGCTCGGCAGCCGGAACCCGTACTCGACGAGGGTCAGCTTGCGGGCGCGGTCGCCGTTGAACATCCCGCCGACCTGTGGGAGGGTCACATGCGACTCGTCCACGACGACGAGGAAATCCTCGGGGAAGTAGTCGAAGAGGCACGCCGGACGCTCGCCCTCCGCGCGGCCGGAGAGATGCCGCGAGTAGTTCTCGATTCCCGCGCAGGTGCCGATCTCCAACATCATCTCGACGTCGAAGTTCGTACGGCTCTCGAGCCGCTGCGCCTCGAGCAGCTTCCCCGCGGTGCGGAGCTCGGTCAAACGGTCCTGTAGCTCCGCGCGAATGAGCCTCACCGCGCGCTCGAGCGTCGGACGCTGGGTGACGAAGTGCTTCGCCGGATAAATCGCGGCGCGGTCCAGGGTGGTGATGGTCTCGCCCGTGAGCGGATTGATCTTCGAGATCCGCTCGACCTCATCGCCCCACAGCTCGATGCGAACGCCCTGCTCCTCGTAGGCGGGCATAATCTCGACCGTGTCGCCCCGAACGCGAAACGTCGCGCGGTCGAATGCGAGATCGTTGCGATGGTACTGGATGGCCACCAACGATCTGAGGATGTCGTCGCGCGGAATCTTCTGTCCTTTCTCGATCGTGACCATCTGCGCGCGGTACATCTGCGGATCGCCCAAGCCGTAGATGGCCGATACGGTCGCCACGATGACGACGTCGTCGCGCTCCATGAGCGACGACGTCGCGCGAAGCCGCAGGCGATCGATGTCGTCGTTGATCGACGCATCCTTTTCGATGTACGTGTCCGTCGTGGGGACGTAGGCTTCCGGCTGGTAGTAGTCGTAGTACGAGATGAAGTACTCGACGGCGTTGTGGGGAAAGAAACTCTTGAGCTCACCGTAGAGCTGGGCCGCGAGCGTCTTGTTATGCGAGAGGACCAGTGTCGGCCGGCCGAACTGCTTGATGACGTTGGCGACGGTCATCGTCTTTCCAGAGCCAGTTACTCCGAGGATCGTCTGGAAGCGATCGCCGCGCTCGAGTCCAGCGGTCAGCTCGGTGATCGCCTTCGGCTGATCGCCGGCGGGTTGAAAGGGCGCTTGAAGGTCGAAAGACGCGGGAGGCATGAGCGCAATTTAATCGTGGCCTTCGGCTTTTGCTCGGTAGGACGGCTCACTCCTCATCGATCATGCGACGCGTAATGCATCACACGAGACGCTACTGCTCGGACGTCGTAATCCTCTCGCGCCGCGCCACTTCATGCACTCCTTTCACACGTCTCGCCGCCTTAATGATCTTCTCGAGGTGTGCAAGGTTCTCGACCTCGACGACGACCGCGCCGTTCACCTTCCCGTCCATCGTGTGCAGGTCGAGACTGCGAATGTCGGTCCCCGTTCCAGTCACCGCTGCGGCAAGGTCGGCGTAGAGGCCGCG
>DATBRO010000178.1:0-3358 GCA_036560265.1 Gemmatimonadaceae bacterium
TCCCGTGATCTTCAACTGACCGGACAGTGCCCCCATCATCAGACCCTGCTCCATCACGAACGTCCACGCGAGCTGCCGCGCCGAGTTCGACCGTTCGTGCGGCTTGAATTCCGACTTCGCGCCGGGGAATGCGCGAAGGACTTTGAGCGTGGTCGCGTGCTCTCTCGCGTACGCGTTCAGGAACTGCTGCTTGCGGCTGGGCGCGGCGTAGATCGCCGCTGGTCTTACGGTCGCTGACATAGGTGCTTCCTGGTGAAGGGTGATTAGAAGAGTGCTACGAACTTCTCCATGCATTCGGTCCAACCTTCCGTGTGACGCGCGCGCGATTCGGCGTCCGGCAACCGCTCGTGGCGGAGGATTACCTCGGTCGACTTGCCGCGGTCTTGGAACTCCACCGTGACAACAGAGTCTTTTACTGACGAGTCCTCCCAGCCCCACGTGTAGACCAAGCGCTTGGGCGGCGTGACCTCGCGATACACCCCCGACGCGACGTGGCGCGCGCCGTTGGGTGACTGCATCTCGATCCGGTATTTGCCGCCAACCCGAAGATCCACCTCGGCGATCGGCGTCGTCATTTCCCCGGGCGCGGCCCACTTCTTTACGTCTTCCGGCCGCGTCCACGCTTGGAAGACGCGCTCGCGCGGCGCGGGGATTGTGCGTCGGACTTCGAGCGAGGTGTCCGAGGCTTGCGCTGTTTTGGCCATGCTGCCTTCTCCTGTTCGGTGGCATGTTCGAGGTACGCTGACAGCAGATCGAGCTGGTGCTCCCAGAATCGGCGGTACCTGGTGATCCATTCCGCGGCGTCGCGCATCGGCGACGCGATCAACGTCGCTCGCCGGACGCGACCATCGCGGCGCACGGCCGCGAGTCCCGCGCGTTGCAGCACCCGCACGTGCTTCGAGACCGCCGGCAGCGACATGTCGAAGCGCGACGCGAGATCGCTGATCGTGCGCTCGCCCTCCGAGAGCCGTGTCAGGATGGTGCGGCGCGTCGGGTCCGCGAGTGCGGCGAATGTCGCGTCGAGCGTCCCTGGATGGTAAACCATATGGTTTACTATAAACGAATCGAGACGGCTGTCAACCGTGGGACCGAGCGAGTCGTCTATGACGTAGGGGGAGCCGACACGACAACGACCATCAAAACGTCCGCGCCGCCGGACGGCCGGCGCCACTCTTCCCGTTCACTCGCGCGCTATTGCGCCACCTTCCACGGCGCCGTCAGCTCGGTTCGGCCCCACTTGATCCGCAGCATGCCTCGCAGCTCCGCGTATCCCGTCGCGGGCCGAGCCGCCTCGGGGACGAGATGGATGGTCAGCGTCTCCTCCGGCTCCGCCATCGTCCGTGACGTCAGGCGCACGCGGCCGAGGTCGCGCTTCGCATCGTAGTCGGTGCCCCACTGTGCCGTGCCGCGGTTGACGATCAGGCTCCAACCGTTGGGCGCGTAGAGAACGAAGAGCGAGTAGTCGCCGCGCGGGATGGCGAGGTCGCCGAGCGTGAAGTCCACGTCGGAATGCAGCGTCGTCGCCAAGTTCGCGCCGAACCGCCACACGGTGTCGAGCGGAATCAACCCCCCTTCGATCTTGCGCCCGCGCGCGTGCGGCTGGCCGTAGTTGATGGCGATGCGCGACGGACCAGACAGGCTCGCGTCCTCCTCGAACCAGCGGTTGCCGATCGGGCGCGCGTTGATGTGCACTTCGACGGACGCGAAGCTGCTAGCCGCGATCCGTAGCGGGGCCTGCGTCTCCTGGGCCGGCGCACTGCGAGCGATCGCCGATGTGAAAACGGCCGCGGTGGTGACGACCATGAGATGGCGGATCATCGACTTCTCCCTTTTGAGGATTGGGTAGCTTTGAGGGCACTGTCCTGGAACGAATGTTGAGCCTGCACGTAGTCACGGCAAGCACGCGCGACCAGCGCAAGGGGCGCGGCGTGGGCGAGTGGTTTCTCGGTCAGGCGCGCGCGCACGGGAAGTTCTCCGTCGAGGACATCGGGAAGCCTCCTTCCCTTGTGACATTGACGCCCGATCAGTCTCGACACATATATATGGCACAGCCATATATGGGGTGGCATGATAGCGCGGGAGATGAAGAAAGGAAGCGCCGAGCTGCTCATCCTCGCGCTCATAGAGCATCAGCCGAGGCACGGGTACGAGCTGTGCAAGCTGATCGACTCGCGTTCGCGCGGCGTACTGCGCTTCCATGTCGCGTCCCTGTACCCCCTGCTCTACCGCATGGAAGAGCGCGACCTGATCGACGGACGCTGGGTGGAGAAAGCCGGGCAGCGCCGCCGCCGGTATTACCGGATCACCCGCGAGGGCAAGCAGATGCTCACCAGCCACCGGCGTAGCTGGAAGGAGTTCATGGCGGCGATCAATCGTGTGGCGGGAGTCCAACATGCCTGAGTGGAAATTGGAGATTCGCGCGCGGCTGGCTGCGTTGCGACTCGATCCGACGCGCGAGACGGAGATCGTCGAGGAGTTGTCCCAGCATCTCGACGATCGCTATGCGGACCTGCGCGCCGGGGGGCTGGATGACGCCGCGGCGCGCGCCGCCGCGTTGGAGGAGTTGAGCGAGCCTGGCATGCTCGAGCGGGAGTTGCGCGCGGTCACGCAGCGCGGCGCACCAAGCCTCGCGCTGGGCGGCGGCAGTCGCCGCCGTCCGCTGGAGGCTCTGTGGCTCGACATTCGGTATTCGCTGCGGACCTTCCGCTCGCATCCGACCTTCGCGCTGGTCGCGATTCTCACGTTCGCGCTCGGCATCGGCGCCTGTACGCTCATCTTCAGCGCGGTGCAGGGGGTGATACGTCGTCCGCTGCCATACACGAACCCCGAGCAACTCGTCGTGTTCTGGGGCAGCGCTCCGGAAAAAGGATTACCCGAGGTCTCGGCGCCTCTGGGCCTCTATAGTCAATACCGCGAGCATATGCGCACGATGTCCGCTCTTGCCGCCTATAGCGGCAGCGGTATGACGTTGACGGGGGTCGGCGATCCCGAGCGCATCGACGGCGCCATCGTGTCGCTCGACTTCTTCCGCGTCTTCAAGGAACGGATGCTTCGCGGCCGGCCCTTCGTGCCGGGCGAGGACGTTCGCAACGCGCCGCCGGTCGTCGTGCTGAGCCATTCGCTCTGGCAGCGGAAGTTCGCCGGCGACACCAGCATCGTCGGCCGCGCCATCCAGCTCAACTCCCGGCCGACGACCGTCGTCGGTGTGATGCCACCCGGCTTCGATTTTCCGAATCGATCGGAGCTGTGGATGCCGGTGGTCGTCGATCCTACCGACTTCAATTGTTGGTGTTACGACATGATCGGGCGCATGCGGCCTGGAATTCGCCCGCCGGATGTCGCGCGCGAAATGGCGTCG
>DATBRO010000179.1:0-5163 GCA_036560265.1 Gemmatimonadaceae bacterium
AGGGCTGGCGCGGAGCCGTGGAATTCCGAAACAGGGCGTGGTTCGACGAACGCACGCGCGCGCGCACGTTGGACCTGTTGCGTCGCAACAATTTGTCGTATGTCGCGGTCGATTCTCCGCCGGGCTTCGAATCGTCGGTTCCCGCTATCCCCGAAGTGACGTCGCGTTCACTCGCTGTCGTCCGCTTCCACGGCCGAAACACCGACACGTGGGAAGCGAAAGTCGCTCAGGTCAGCCAGCGTTTTCGCTACCTGTACGACGAGTCTCAATTGCGCGAATGGCTACCGATGATCCGCGCCATCAGCGAGCAAGCAGAAGAGGTGCATCTCGTGTTCAACAATTGCTATGGGAATTATGGGACGACGAATGCCCTCGAAATGGGCGCGATGCTCGTGAGGGACGGACTCGCGCGCTAGTGCCCTTTGTAATAGCCGTGATCGCGACGACTAATTCTCTGGCTTTCGGCTCTCGCCTTCGGCCGTCGGCGTTCTCAGTTCTCCGTCCTGGGTACTCCCGAAAGCCGATGCCGATAGCCGATGTCTAGAGTATCTCGCCGCACGTGATCGGGATTACGTACGCTCACTCTCCATACGGCACCCAGATGTTCTTGACCTGCGTCGCCTCGCGGAGATAATCCCGCCCCTCGCCGTATTCGGGATCGAGCAGATCGCGAAATTCCCAGCTCGCCCACGTTCGTTTCATGTTGCTCGCCGACGCGAGCTCGACCGCCTTCACACCCTCGCGATCGCCGAAATACCATACAGACTCGACGTCGTCGTGCTCGGCCAGAATCTTGACGAGCACGTTCTTCTCGCCCGTTACGATGTTGATCACCCCGGCCGGCACGTCGGATGTCTCGAGAACGCTGTAGAAATCGGTCGCGACGAGCGGGTATCCCTGGGACGGAATCGCGACGACGGTGTTGCCGATCGCGATCGCGGGCGCGACGGTCGAGATCAGCCCGAGGAGCGGAAACTCCTCCGGCGCGGCGACGCCCATGACGCCGATCGGTTCGTGCATCGCGAGCGCGACGCCGCGGATCGGGACGTTGTGCACTGCGCCGTCCCATTTGTCCGCCCACGCGGCGTACGTAAAGAGCCGGCGGATGCTCGCGTCGACTTCGCGCGTGGACTCGCGTTTCGAGCGTCCATCCATCGCCGACAGTCGCGCCGCGAATTCGTCGACGCGCGTGGAGAGATTCTCCGCGATGTAGTACAGGATCTGCCCGCGGAGATGCCCGGTGGCTTTCCCCCACGTCTTCCAGGCGCCGTGCGCGGCCTCGACAGCGTTCCGGATGTCCTTGCGGTTTCCGTCGGGTACCTCGCCGACGAGCACACCGTCAGGTCCGAGAATCCGGCGCGAGTATCCCTGATCGGGCCGGGCTTGCTTGCCGCCGATGAACAGCTTCGGCGTCCGGTCGATCTGCGGCAGACGACTCTCGGCCCTCGGCTCGCCGCTCTCCGACGGAACGATCTCGAGCTTTTTGCGCGAGCCGGTACTGCGTGTGACGGGTTTCACGCGATCGGCGGAGCGCTTCGCGCGCTTCAGATACTCCCACATCCCTTCGCGACCGCCCTCGCGTCCGAAGCCGCTTTCTCGGTAGCCACCGAAGCCCGCGGATGCGTCGAACAGGTTGGTCGAGTTGATCCACACGACGCCGCTCTTGAGCTTCGGCGCGATGTCGAGCGCCAGGTTGATGCTTTCCGTCCAGATGCTCGCCGCCAGACCGTACGGCGTGTTATTCGCGAGCGCGACGGATTCCTCGGGCGTACGGAACGTCATCGAGACGAGCACGGGCCCGAAGATCTCGACCTGGGCGATCATACTCGACGGTGTGACGTCGGTGAACAGCGTCGGAGGGTAGAAATAGCCATCGGTGGGGCACGCCCACGACGGCTGCCACATGGTCGCGCCCTCTTTCTGACCTTCTTGCACCAGTGTTTTGATGCGCTCGAGTTGCACCGGCGCCACGATAGCTCCCATGTCGACCGCTTTGTCGAGCGGCGCGCCGACGCGCAGTTTTTCCATGCGCGCGCGCAGCTTCTCGATCAGACGATCGGCGACGCCTTCCTGCACGAGCAGACGCGAGCCCGCGCAGCACACCTGGCCTTGATTGAACCAGATGGCGTCCACGACGCCTTCGACGACGCTGTCGAGATCCGCGTCGTCGTACACGATGAACGGGCTCTTCCCGCCGAGCTCCAGCGAGAGCTTTTTGCCCGATCCCGCGGTTGCTTTCCGAATGATCCGTCCGACTTCGGTGGATCCGGTGAACGCGATCTTGTCCACGTCGGGGTGATCGACGAGCGCGGCACCGGTGCGGCCGTCGCCGTTGATCACGTTGACCACGCCCGCGGGCAGGCCGATCTCGCGCACGACCTCACAGAACAAAAGCGCGGTGAGCGGCGTGAACTCCGCCGGCTTGAGCACGACGGTCGATCCCGACGCGAGCGCCGGCGCGATCTTCCACGCGAGCATCAGCAGCGGAAAGTTCCACGGAATGATCTGTCCCACGACGCCGACGCCTTTGTAGCCGGCGAACTCCGTGTCGAGGAGCTGGGCCCAGCCGGCGTGATGATAGAAGTGTCGGGCGACCAGCGGGATGTCGATGTCGCGCGTTTCGCGTATCGACTTGCCATTGTCCATGCTCTCGACGACGGCGAACAGACGCGCGTGCTTCTGGATCCCGCGCGCAAGCGCGTACAAGTAGCGGGCTCGCGCGTGGCCGTCGAGTGCCTGCCACGCTGGCAGCGCGGCGCGTGCCGCTGCTACGGCCGCGTCGACGTCGGCCTTGGTTCCCTGCGTGACGCGCGCGAGGACTTCGCGATTGGAAGGGTTGATGACGTCGAACGTCTCGCCCGGCTCGGTCCACTCCCCGCTGATGAAATGGCCGAAGACCTTCTCGTATTTCCCGAGCCAGTGTCGCGCCGGTTGATCGGATTCCGGCGCGGGACCGTACTCCATCGACTTGAAGATGTCCGCAACACTTGTCATGGCATGGGATGACGGTAGGCAGCGGCGTAGCGACCAGTGACAAAGTGCTCGAGCTGCCGTTCGATGTCCGTGAGCAGCGAGCTGGCGCCGAACCGGAACAGGTCCGCGCGAAGCCAGCGGTCGCCCAGCTCTTCCTTCATTAAATAGAGATACTCGAGCGCGTTCTTGGCGGTGCGAATGCCGCCCGCCGGCTTGAACCCGACTGCATAGCCGGAGCGCTCGTAATATTCGCGGATCATCCGCGCCATGACGAGCGCGAACGGCATCGTCGCGTTCACGCCTTCTTTGCCGGTCGACGTCTTGATGAAGTCGGCGCCAGCTTGCATTGCGACGACGCTCGCGCGCGCGACGTTGTTCAGCGTCGCCAGCTCGCCGGTCGCGAGGATCGCCTTCAAGTGCGCGTCGCCGCTCGCCGCGCGGAACGCTTTCACTTCGTCGTACAGCGCCTGCCAATTTCCCGTCAGCACGTGCGCGCGGGTGATCACGATATCGATCTCTTTGGCGCCCGCTGCAACGGAGGCGGGAATCTCGGCCAGTCGTTGCTCGAAGGGGCTCAATCCGGCGGGGAAGCCGGTCGACACCGCGGCGACAGGAATACCCGAGCCCTTCAGCGCTTCGATCGCCGTGGGAACGAGCGCGTGATATACGCACACCGCCGCGACCGTGATGCCGAGATCACCAGCGCCGAGCGAGTCGAGCAGGTCTTCGCGAAGCGGGCGTCTTGCTTTCGCGGACAACCGCCGCACGTTGCCCGGCGTGTCGTCGCCGGAAAGCGTCGTCAGGTCCATCAGCGTGATGGCGCGGAGCAGCCACGCGGCCTGCCACTGCTTCTTGACCGTGCGGCGCGTGGGAATCGTGGCTGCGCGACGCTCGACGGCGCTCCGGTTCACCCGAATCGCGCGAACGACGTCGAGATCGAGCTCCATCCCCGGATTTCGCTCGAGCCGGTCGGCCGGCGGTCGCTGAACCCTCGGCTGAGCGGGCGTGCGGACGAGCTCGAGATTCCGGGTGGCCATGTGAGAAATGTACGAAAATGGGAACGAGGGACTAGGGACTAGTTCGCCCGTTTTTCGTCCCTAGTCCCTTAATCCCTCGTCCCTAATCCCTAGTCCCTAGTGTTCAAGCAGGCACTTCACTTGCCCAATGAGGCCGTCGGCTTCGCTTGGGGTTCAAATTATGACGACAGAATTGGTTCGGGATCCGGTCGGTCACATCTCGATCTCCGGCGTCCACGGCCGAGACGAGCTGAACGAGCGCCTGGCAAATGCACCGGCGTATGAGGAGGGACGGAGAAGTCCACTCCTTGCGTTGCTGCTCGGCGCGGCGCTCGGTGCCGGTCTGATGTATTTGTTCAAGCGTGAGTAAACGGAGGGCGATATCTCGCGATGAGCTGCGCCTGAAGATCGAGCGCGGCGATGATTTCACTCTCTTCGAAGTGCTGCCGGAGCCGTATTACCGGAAGCACCATCTTCCCGGCGCGCTGCATCTGCCTCCGAACGACGTGGCGGAGACCGTTGCGGGCCTCGTTCCCGACAAGACCGGCGAGATCGTCCTGTACTGTTGGGACGATCATTGACCCACGTCCGCATACGCTGCCCGTGTTCTGGTGGCGCAGGGCTATACGAACGTGAGTGAGTACGTCGAGGGCAAAAAAGACTGGCGGGGAGCGGGACTCCCGCTCGAGCGCGCTGAGGGTCAGGCGCCGGTCGCGTCGCCCTCTTGATCGCGCTCCTGATCGCGCGCGAATCGGCGGCGCCACTCTTCGCGGATCACGCGCAGCCTGCGTTCGGTGAGCTGCGAGTGTGAGCCGAATCGCCGCGAGAGCCAGAGCATCGCGATCGCGATCGGCAGTGAAAGAAGCGCGACGTATGCACCCGCCATCACCGAGTCACGGACCATGGGCGCGAGCGACACGTCGTAGCCATCCGGGATGAACGGCCAGATCAGCACGATTCCGAGCGCATTGCCCGCGACAGTCGCGCCCATGACGTGGACGGTGGAGCGCCACGCGGCGACCTGACGCCGCCGCACGGCGAAAATCACCATCGTGAGAAACACCGCGAAGGTGATGATCGCGCCCAGCTCCATACCACCGGGGCTGCGATGCAGAAGGGCGAAAAGGCGACCGGCGCGCGCCATGCCGAACACGAGCACTGCTCCTGCCACGAA
>DATBRO010000180.1:0-5403 GCA_036560265.1 Gemmatimonadaceae bacterium
CCGAGTTCTACGAGGTCCACAAGGACTACGCCCGTAACATCGTCTGCGGCTTCGCGCACCTCGGCGGCACCAGCGTCGGGATCGTGGCTAATCAGCCCGCGGTCATCGCCGGCGTGCTCGACATCGACGCATCGGTCAAGGGCGCGCGCTTCGTCCGCTTCTGCGACGCCTTCAACATTCCCCTCGTGACCTTCGAGGACGTCCCCGGATTCCTCCCGGGAGTGATGCAGGAACACAACGGCATCATCCGCCACGGCGCCAAGCTGCTGTACGCGTTCTGCGAAGCCACCGTCCCCAAGCTCACCGTCATCACGCGTAAGGCCTATGGCGGCGCGTACGACGTCATGTCGTCAAAGCACATCCGCGGCGACTACAACGTCGCGTGGCCCACGGCGGAGATCGCGGTCATGGGGCCCAAGGGCGCGGTGGAGATCCTCTTCAAGAAGGAAATCTCGGAGAGCAAGGACGCCACCAAGGCGACCGACGCGAAAATCGAGGAATACCGCGAAAAGTTCGCACATCCTTATATAGCGGCGGGGCGCGGGTACCTGGACGACATCATCGATCCGCGCGAAACCCGCCCGCGCCTCATCGACGCACTGGATTCCCTCAAGACCAAGCGCGACAAGAACCCTCCGAAAAAGCACGGCAACATTCCTCTCTGACGCAGGAGGACCGCGACCGCGTTGACGCCCGGTTAGGCAAAAGATCGCGTCAAACCACAAGTGGGGTGTTCGGCGACCTCTGTGTCATTGTGTTCGAACGGTGAACACGGAGACGCCGATGACACGCTATGGAATGGGAGTACCGCTCGCGGTCGCGCTCGCCATCGCGACGACGGGCTGCGGTGAGGGGAGCACCGCACCGATTGGATCGAAGCTCACCCACGAGGAGATCGTTGCGCTGGCGCGCGAGTTCCAGGGACAGACGCTGCAACTGAGTGGCGACACACTGGTGCAAGCGAACGGCGTCGCGGCCGCCGCAGGGGTTCCGGTGACCGTCGATGTCGCGCTCGATACCACGCTCCAATGCGAAGGCGGCCAAGGGACGGTGCGGTTCACGGCACGAGTGCACGGCACGATCGACGAGGAACGGCGAAACGCGACGCTTCGCTTCGACGTCACTCTCACGCACCGCGCGTGCGCGATTCAGGCGGCGTCGGGGAAGATGATCGAGGTGACGGGTGCGCCGAACATCACCATGCAGCTCGAATTCGTCGTCGCCGACGGTGAGCTCGCGGACCCCATTACGGGAACGACACGCGGGGCATTCACCTGGCGTAGTGGGAACGAACGCGGCGAGTGCGCGCTGGATCTCACGACGACCCTCTCCCCCTCGACGGGAGAAGGCAGAGTCCGGGGCACGATCTGCGGGGAGACGATCGACGAATCGACGTGACGGACATCGCGGAGCCCGCGCTAGCGCAACGGATTCGTTCAGGGGACGCGTCGGCGTTCGACACGCTGTTCCGCGCCCATTACCAGGAGCTGTGCCTGTTCGGGTACTCGTATCTGCGGTCCCCCGAGGCCGCCGAAGAAATCGTGCAAGACGTGTTCACCGCAATATGGACGCGTCGCGCGACTTGGAGGGTACATGAGAGTGTCGAGGCTTACTTGTTCGGCGCGGTGCGCAACCGCGCGCTCCGGCGGCTGGCGCGCGGACGCACCGAGCTGCGGTGGCGTCGAGGCGCGAACGAGCCGGCGAGCAGCGCTCTGGGAGTGCCGGACCGCGAGCTCGAACGCGCCGAGGCCGAGCAGCTCGTGCGGGCTGCGGTGGCGGAACTGCCCGAACGGAGCCGCATGGCCATCACGCTGCGATGGCAGCACCAGATGACGTATCCGGAGATTGCCGCGGCCATGGGAATCTCGGTGAAGGGTGTCGAGCAGCATCTCGCGCGCGGCATCAAGCGACTGCGCAAACTTCTCACTCACCTCCACGTCATCGACTGATGCGACGCATCGATTGGCAATCACTGGACCGTGCGCTCACCGGCCAGGCAACGGCGGACGAACGAGCCGCGCTCGAGGCGCGAAGCCGGGCCTATCCGTCGGCGGCCGGCGCGCTCGCGGGACTACGCCGGGTCGGGGTCGTACCGGACGCTCCGCCGCTCGCACGATGGAATGTCGAAGACGCCCTCGCCAAAGTGAAACTGGCGTCGCCGGAGACAACCCCCGTGCGGATCTCGCCGCTCCGATCGCGCCGAGCGATCGCGATGGTTGTGGGCATCGCGGCGGCGGCCGCGGCGCTCCTGATCGTCGTCGTTCGATCGCGCGTCGTCGATCCGACGCTCGACGCGGCAACGAAGCTGGTCACCGCCGGCTCGACGGCGCGCGGCCAACGATTGCGCGTGAATCTCGTGGACGGCACACAGGTCGTGCTGGGACCGGAAAGCCGGCTCAGCATCGCGAAGGAGTTCGAGCGCGGAGCGCGCACGGTGGTCATGGAGGGCGAAGCGTACTTTCACGTGGCACGCGACGAAGCACGACCGTTTCGGCTCCGCGCCGGCTCGGGCCTCATCGACGTGCTCGGGACGGAATTCACGGTTCGCGCGTATCGCGACGATTCGACGGTGCGGGTCGTCGTCGTGACCGGTCGCGTCTCGGTCCGCGGACTGTCGCCGGCGCGGCGTTCGACGAAACCAGTGACCCTGCAACGCGGCGACGTGGCCGATCTCGATCGTGGCGACTCCGTCGTGGTGACGCACGTGGCCGACCCGTCGGCATACCTCGAGTGGCTCGCGGGGCGCCTCGATTTCGATGACGCGCCTCTCCACGACGTGGCGCACCGGCTCGAGCGTTGGTACGACGTGCGGATCGACATCGCCGACTCCACGCTCGCACTCCGGCGCGTGAGCGCGTCGTTCACGGACCAAACGCTGCGCGAGGTGTTGCGCTCGCTCTGTGGCGGGCTCCGAGCGCGGTGCGTGCAGGACGGACGAGACGTGCGCATGGAGGCTGAGCCGCCACGGCGATGATCGCTTCGGGTCGACTTCGCGTCGGAGTCGTTCTGTGGTGGTGCACGAGCATCGCCGGCACGTCGAGCGCGCAACAACCGGCTGCCGACACGCTCGTGCCGCTCGCCGCCGCCACGATGCAAGAGCCCGCGATGCGGCGGCCCGTACGTGTGAACGTCGATTCGGTTGCGCTGGCCGCGGCGATTCGGCGCGTCGCGACGTCTGTGGGAGTGGACTTCATGTGGGATGCGTCACTTCCCGAGCTTCGCCGGCCCGTCTCGCTCCACGCCGAGACGATCACGCTGGCCGCGGCCGTTATGGCGCTGGTCGAACGCGGCGGCGCGGAGTCCACGATAGAGGTGCTGGTCTCGCCGCCGGCGACGCTCGTCATCCGGGCGCGAAATGCAGCGCGCGACGCGAGCGAGGCACGCGATCGACAAGTCAAAGGCGGCACGCTGGCGGGTGTCGTCGAAAACGCGGCGACCGGTGAGCCGGTCGCGGGGGCAAGCGTCCAGGTTGGCGATGGCCGCGGCGCATGGACCGACGCGGCGGGCCGATTCGCGATACGCGATCTCCCCGTTGGACTCTATACGCTGCTCGCGCGACGACTCGGCTATGCGCCGGTACGCATCGCCGGCGTCGGGGTCCCGGCGGGCGGCCGCGGTTCATTGATGCTGCTCATGCGCCCGACGCACGCGACCCTCGCCGGCGTGGTGATCACGACGGCGACCTACTCTGCGTTCGACGACGTCGGACGTCCGCCCGCCGTAACGCGAGAGCACCTCGCCGCGATGCCGCAGCTCGCCGAGGACGCGCTGCGTGCCGTTGCACGCTTGCCGGGCGTCGCCTCGGACGACTTCGGCGCGCGGCTGCACGTGCGCGGAGGGACAGGCGACGACGTGCTCGTGACGATCGACGGACTCGAGTTGATCGAGCCGTTTCATCTGCGTGAGCTCGGTGGAACTGTCTCGCTCGTCGACGCGCGCACGGTGGGCATGCTGCAGCTCGCCGCCGGAGACTTCGGCGCCGACTATGGAAACCGACTCGCCGGTGTCGTGGCGATTCGATCGATCGATCCTGACGACGGATCAGCGCGCGACGACGCGGCGATCGACCGGCTGCATGCGTCTGCGCGCTCGCGCGGGACTTTCGCGCACGACCGCGGCGCCTGGCTCGTTGCCGCGCGCTACGGATTCCCGGGGCGCGCGCTTCGCCAGCTCGACCCGGACGGCTCGCTCCACTCGCGATACGCGGATGTGTTCGCCAAGACTCGCTTCATCGCGCGCGCTGATACGTTTGCCTTGCACGTCCTCGGCGCGAGCGATCGGATGCAAGGCGCGATGGACGAGACGGACTCGGTTCGTTCGTCCGCGCAGCATCTCTACCTCTGGGCCACGGCGCGGCACCCGCTGGGTCCCTTGGGTGCACGCGGCGACGTTCGACAGGTGCTGTCCGTCGGCGAGGTTCGAACGCGGCGGCGTGCGAGCGGCGTCACCGCCGATACCGTTCTCCTCGCCACGGAGCTCCCGGTCGTGCAGGACGTGAACATCACCGACGCGCGCACCGCGACCGTCGCCGCGTACCGGCAGGATTGGCGCATCGTCGTCGCAGACCCGTGGGCTGCGCGGCTGGGCTTCGAGGCCGCTCGCCACGGCGCGGAGTATGACTATCTGCACACGGTCGGCGCGGAGCGAACCGCATCGCGACTCGGCCCGGCCGCGTGGGTTGTCGGCGCGTATACGACGCAGCAGTTTCCCCTGGGGCCCGCAACGATCGCGGAGATCGGCGCACGCTACGACGCACAGAGCTCGACCGGCGAGGCGACGTGGAGTCCGCGCGTGCACGTCGCCCACGCATTGGCTCCGCGCACGACGCTTCGCGCGGCGTGGGGACGATACGCCCAATTCGAGCGCGCCTACGAGCTGCAAGTCGAGAATCGAGATACGGTCTTCGAGCTCGGCGACCGGGCGGAGCATCGCGGGATCGGTCTCGAGCACGAGCTGCGCCGAGGGCTGGTGTTGCGGGCGGAGGTGTACGAGCGCTCGCAACCGCGTGTGCGGCCGCGCTTCTTCGAGCCGCTCCTCCTGCCCAATCTCACGCCCGAAGGGAGCCTCCCGGGCATGATCCGCCTCGCGCCGCGGCATCGCCGTGCGCGAGGCGTCGAGGTGTCCGCCGCGACGTCACCCGGTCGCGCGCTCTCGTGGGGGGCGGCGTACGCGTACTCGTCGACGCGGGACACGTATGATGACCGGGTTGCGCCGAGCCCGTTCGACCAGCGGCACAGCGTCAACCTGGAGTCGTCGTACACGATAGCGCGCCAATGGCGCCTGGGCGCGAGCTGGCAGTTCCGTTCCGGGTGGCCATTCACCGAGACGAGCGCGCATCTCGTGATCACCGGGGACACGCTGCGTCTTCGCACCGGCCGCGGGCCGATCAATGGCGCACGGCTC
>DATBRO010000181.1:0-2727 GCA_036560265.1 Gemmatimonadaceae bacterium
CGCTCCCTATTGCGTCCAGAAACCGCTGGTCCTACGTTGCGCACCCCGCGACCAAATCGGTCAGCGACGGACCATCAGAGAGATCATCGCCGTAGCCGCTCCTCGACGTGCATCTCCTCCCCTGCAATCGACCAATTGGAAGTTTGGAATCCGCGCCGCGCACGTCGCTGCGCGTGGACTCCGTGCACGAGCGCTGGGAAGGCTACTGGTCAGTCGCGGATGAGGGCTACTACGCGCGCTGCGTTCGCGCCGACGGCAGCGAACAATGGTATCGCTTCGCGCATGAAGATTCGCGCGAGAACGTGGCCGACCCTCGCGTCATTCCGTTGCGTCCGCGCTTGACTCGAGACGTGCGACGCACGCCGAGGCGCGATGAGCCGCGCACGCCGAGCGACCGTCAGATGCTTCTCGTGACCGCGGCGAAGGGCCGCCGTCCCATTCTCGTCGGTACGTCGCGCCGGCGCTCGCGCGCTGACGCCGGGGGCGTCCGCTAATGAACGCGCGGAGTCGCGCGCGCGACGGGATGCGGGAGCAAATCGAGCTGCGGCGTCCGCCGTGCGACGATGCGGACCGCCGCTTCGAACAACCAGTCGAGCGCCGCGTGAATGCGCGCATCGCCCGCCGTCGCTTCGCCGGCGAGCGACAGAGACACGAACATGCGCTGGCGAATGTCGTTGGGTTCGCCGTGCAGGCGGAACAGCAGCAGCTCGGTCGCCGCGTCGGTGAGATGGTGCAATGCGAAAAAGAAAAATCGCAGCGACATCTCGCTCGTCTCGTCCGCACCGTCGAGCGTCTCGCGCTCGCGGTCGGGTCGCCTCTCGCGAATAGTGGCGACGAGCTCCATCGCTCTGTCGAGACCGGACGGTCCCGCGCCCTCGAGCACTTCGGTCCAGAGCTCGACGATGCCGCGGAGATACTCGGTGGCCCAGTCGTCGTCGATGGCCGACTCGAAGAGCCGCTCGCGCTGAAGAACGAGCCAGCTGCGGAGCTCCGTGTCGCGGCCCGCGACCGTCGCGAGGGCGGCGAGCAACAACGTGTGGTACAGCACGCCGTGGGCATCCGTATCGTCGAGCGGAATGGCGACCGCGAGGTCGAACGATCGACGCGCACCCAGGTCGAGAAAACGCGCGCGCTCGGCGCGTTGTTCCAGACCCGCGGTGGTGTTCGGATGCCCGGCGCCGAAGAGGTCCAGCCGCTCACGTGCCGCGAGCTCGTAAGCTCCGGAGAGCGCAAGCAGCTGCTCGGGAACCGGGCTGTCAGCGACCCAGTCGCCGCTCAGTATCTGCCGCCGCACTCGTTCGGCGAAGGCAAGCAGCTCTTTCCGGTCCGCGGGTTCGAACACCGCGACCGCCCAGTGCGCGTCGAGCAACTCGCCGGCGTCGTCCAATGGTATCACGGATTTTCTGCCAGGACACCTGAAGCATCGTGGGAGATCTGTGCTGCCAAGCTGTTGACGCGTAAGGGGAAGCGCCGTCACAGACCCCGACCGAGTCGGGAGGGGACGGCCTATGGGCTTTGAACCGAATGCTCCTCAGCGCCTACGACTCCTCCTCGATTCGACTTCGAATCTCCTTCTCAAAATTGAACTCCAGCAGGTCTTGGAAAGCTCACCGATGCCTTTCGTACCAAGCGTGGGTCTCCGGAACGTGATCGCGGGCTGCGACACGTGCCGCTCCGACGGGATCGCACCCATCGATCGCACTTCGTTGTGCGACGTGCACCGCGCCCGTTTCAATCTGGAGGTCTGCGCTGACCGCGCCGCGCTACAGGAGGGACCCGTCGAGCATCTCGACGACCTGATGCGGCGGGCGATGGCCTCCGGCGAGCTGGGCACGGAGCTGCTCGCCGCGTTCCGTCGACAGGCGCAGGCGCTGGATGCGGTGTGGGAAGCGTATCGCCGCGGCGCCGCGCAACTGCCCGAGAGTGTCGCGGCGAGCGTCGAGCGCGCGCTGGTGAAAGTGCCGCGCATCCTCGGCGGCGCGCCGACGCGCGAGGCCTCTGTTGCATGACACCACTGACCTTTAGCGCGGAGAACGTCCTGCCATGAGCTTCCGCAGCGCACTCGCTCGTAACGTCACGTCGCTTCAACCGGAGTACGTCCGCCGAGCGGCCGTAGGCGGACGCGATGCTGTCTTCCGGTTTTCCGTGCCCGTGCTCCGCGTGCGCGACGTCGCGACGACCGTCTCATGGTACCGGAGCCATTTGGGATTCGCCGCGGAGTCCTTCCCGGAAAGCGCGCCGCATGAATTCGCGATTCTCGAGCGTGACGGCGTGCAGCTACTCGTGCGCCAGACGACGGGAGCGCGCATGCGTGACGACGGCCACTCCGGTTGGGACCTGTACATCTGGGTGGACGGCGCCGACTTGGGTCGTCTGGAAACGACGATGGCGCTCACTGGCGGGGTCGTGCGTCCGCTCTCGCCGATGGGAACCAGCGTCGTCGAGCTCGAGGTGCGCGATCCCGACGGTTACGTGCTGTGTATCGGCGGACCCACGAAAGCGGCTCTCACTCAGGCGTGATCCAGGGAATCTCTCCATGATAAACAACACCGAGGCAGGCCCGCTCTTCACGCTGGAAGACGTACTGCGACTGCAGCGCCTGGCGGCGAGCTTCGAGTTTCGCGCGCGCACGACGCGTCACCTGGAAGAAGCGCAGGACGCCGAGCGGGTTGCGAACCATCTCCACGTTCTCGCTGACAAAGTCGCGCAGCACGTCGTGGCGTAGCC
>DATBRO010000182.1:0-4671 GCA_036560265.1 Gemmatimonadaceae bacterium
CCGGCGCGAGACGCCCGAATGTCATGTACTTCGGCCAGTCGTTGTCCGCGATCGTCGACGCGGCCTCCCGCGCAATCGCGTCGTCCGAGACCAGAAACCACAGGCGCGTCCCGCGCGGGAAATCGAACGCCGGGCCCATGACGCCGATCACCAAGTGCTCTTCCCCGCCGATGCGCACTGATTGGCCCACGATGTTCGGGCGGCTGCCGAACTGAGACGCCCAGAGCGCGTACGAAAGGACGACTACCCGGGCGTCGCGGTCGTCTGCGGTGAACACGCGCCCCATCATCGGGCGAACGCGGAGCGCCGCGAAGAAGTTCTCGGTGACCGACTTGGCGCTGACCGATCGGGCCTCGCCACTTTCTCCGAGGAGCGCGTACCGTTCCTTCCACGCCGCCAGTTCCGTCAGGGAAGACGCGTCAGTCCGCAGCGTCACCAAATGCCGGGCGGGCACGCGCGACCCGCCCCCGAGCTCGCCGGTCTTGAGTGATTGCTCGTACACGTATCCCAAGCGGTCCGGCTCCGGAAACGGCAGCGGACGCAGCGCGGCGGTTCGAACGCTGTACACCGCCGTCGCGAGCGACATTCCGAGCGCGAGCGAGAGCGTGGCGCCGAGCGTGAAGCCAAGGCGTTGCCGTAACTGGCGCGCGGCCGCGCGAAATTCGTCGACTAACGACTGTATCATCTAGCCAATACCGTGAACCCGCGTCGTCTCTCGATCAGCTCTTCGCGTTGGCGAGATCGCGCACGGACGCCGCGAGCGCGCGCACACGCACTGCGTCACTCGCGCCCGGCGCATCGCGATCCAGTTGCGTGGCCAGCTTCGTCAGCGCGGTGCGCCGCGCCGGACCCTTCAGCTTCTCCACGCGCGCTAGCTCCCGGTACACTGGGGCCGCCCACGCCTTACGCAGCGCATCCGTTCGCACGAGGCCGTCGAGATACGCGCGCGCCACGACGAAGCTCGCCGGCCAGACGAACTTCTGCTGGTCCTGCGCGTTGTACTGATCGAATCTCACGAGCTTCGCCGCATCGATTTCGTTCCGCGACAGGTATTCGCTCGGCTTGACGTCGAACACGTCCAGCCCGCGGCCGATCTCGGACGCGACGATGTGGCCATTGTACCAGTACGCCGACCAGTGCCCGCCGAGCGCCAACGTCGTGTCCATTGGGCCGCGATCGAAGAACGCGATCTCGACCGGGTGATTGGGATCGGTGAAATCGAACACCGAGACGCCGCCCTGATACCAGGCCTGCGACATGATGTCGCGGCCGGGCACGGGAAGGAGCGACCCATTGTGCGCGACGCAGTTCTCCTGCGCTGTCTGCGGAGCGGGCAGCTTGTAGTAGCCGGCCGGATGCAGCTTGCCGTTTTCGAACGTGAAGATCGCGTCCGCGCCCCAGTCGCGCGGATCCGTGGCGCGGCAGCGGGGCTGCGTTCCGCCACCCCATTCATCCGTGAAGAGCACCTTGCTCCCGTCGTTGCTGAACGTCGCCGAGTGCCAGTAGGCAAAGTTCGGATCGATCACCTCGGCGATGCGCTTCGGATTGGCCGGATCACGGATGTCGAGGACGATCCCATTCCCCGAGCACGCGCCCGCGGCTAGTCCGATGGCCGGATACGCGGTGATGTCGTGGCACTGGTTCGTCTGCGACGTGCTTTGCGTTCCCTCGCCATGAGCGCCACCCTTCCAGAGACCGGCGATGCTCGCCGAGTCCGAGAAGATCCGCGGCGCGTTGATGACCTTGGCGTCCTGCGGCGACGCGAGCGGCACGCGAATGACTTCGATGCGGAAGAGCGACGTGTTCGGGTCCTGATCCGGCGGACGCCCCGAGCAGCCCGCGAGCTCGCTGGGAGAGCGCACCTGACTCGTGCCCTGCACGTAGATGTACACGTTCGCCGGGTCTCTCGGGTCCCGCACCAGGGTGTGCGTGTGCGAGCCGCGACACGTTTGGACCGCCGCGACCTGCTTGGGGTGATCCAGGTCCGTGATGTCGAAGATGCGCACGCCGAGCAGACGTTCCGCGCTCACGGTGTCCGGAACGCCCTGCGTCCCGCAGTCGATGCGCGCGCGCTGATCCTGCACCGAGATGAACAACAGATTCTTGTAGACGGTGGGATCGCCCTGACCGCCGGGGCACACAAACTTCGTCCGGAGTTTGGGACTGCCGGGGTTCGAAATGTCCCACACCTGAAAGCCGTTCCAGCCGCCCTGAAAGACATAGTTGCCGCTGAACGCGAGGTCGGAATTCGCGAAGTTGAACTCGCCGTGGTCCTTGGGATTGTACCACCCTTCCGGCTTGTTGCCGTGTCCGACGAGCGTGAGGTTGCGCGCCGCTTCGCCCGCATTGTTCCATCCGGTGCTCAGTCCTATTCGTGGATCGGCCGAGGCGGAACCATTGGTCTGCGCGCCGACAACGGTGACGACGAACAGCGCGGCGAAGACAACCCGAGTGGCGGTCGTGAAGAAGCTCATTTGATATCTCGTTGAAGTGTCTGCATGCGCCTGATCTCGGCGCGTTGGTCGGCGTCGATGTCCGACGCGTAGTTGAAGATCAGCGGGTCCTGAGCGGAGCCCTTCGTGCCGAGCAGGTCCGACACCATCGCGAGCGCGCCTTGATGGTGGCGTATCATGTATCGCAGGAACAGCCGTTCGAACTCGACACCCGTCGATTGCTCGAGCTGCGCCAACTCTTCATGCGTCAGCATGCCGGGCATGAGCATCATCTGCCCAGCGGCGTCGTGATGCATGGTGTGCGCGTCGAGGCTCGGCGCCTCGGCGCCGTGTGCCCGCAGCCAGCGCTGCATCATCGCGATCTCGTCCTTCTGTGAGATGTCGATGCGGTGGCCGAGCGAGCGGAAGTCCTCTCGACTGGTACGAGCAAGGATCAACGCCGTCATCTCGAGCGCCTGCGCGTGGTGAGCGATCATCCCTTGCATGAATTGCACGTCGGTATAGCGGGTGGGGACGCTATCCTTCGACGCAGCGGCCGGCGTCGCCTGGGCCTGCGCGGACGCCATCGGAGCAGGCGCCGGCTGTGGAGGAGTGCCGCGGCACGACACGACGACGATCGCAAGGAACGCTACGGCGCCCATCAGGCGCGCGGACACTTCACTCGCCTCGATTCGAGTCACGACATACAATCTACTAATGAAAACATTCCGTTGCGTGTCGCTACTGGGGCTGGCAGCATTCACCGCGATCGGCGCGCAGATTCCCGCCGCCGAGTACGCCGCGCGCCGTGATTCGCTTGCCGCGCGGATTGGCGACGGTGTCGTGGTGGCGTTCGGCGGACGCACACCGGTCACCGACTTCGGCCCATTCTATCAGCACCCGGCCTTCCACTATCTCACCAACTTCGACGAGCCCGACGCCGCCTTCGTGATGGTCATTCGCGGCGGCCGACCGACCACTACGATCTTCGTCACGCCCAGCGATCCACGACGCGCGTTCTACTATGGCCGCCGCCCCGACTCGGCGACCATCGAGCGCACACTCGGCGTCAAGGCACGGTCGTTCTCCGCCATCGCGAACGTCGTGGATTCACTCACGGTGCTTCGCGTTCCTTTCTATCATCTCGCCGACTTCGCGGACGCGG
This sequence comes from Gemmatimonadaceae bacterium, assembly GCA_036560265.1. GTDB lineage: Bacteria > Gemmatimonadota > Gemmatimonadetes > Gemmatimonadales > Gemmatimonadaceae > DASPMP01. The sequence goes on from DATBRO010000182.1 coordinate 3,598, forward strand.
ACTTTGCGCGGGAAGATTCGCTCACCCGCGGCCGCGCGTTCATGGGCGCGCTGGCGATGCGGCATCCGGCGCTCGAGATGAAGGACGCGCATGCCATCGTCGACGAGCTTCGGGCGCACAAATCGCCGGCCGAGCTCGCGCTGCTGCGGCGCGCCGCGGAGATCAGCTCGGAAGGGCACCGCGCCGCGATGCTCCTGCCCGAGCCCTCGCACGAGTACGAGTTGCAGGCGATCGTGGAATACACGTTCACGCGACTGGGCGGAGCCCGGCCAGCGTACGGGTCCATCGTCGGCGCCGGCGCCAACGGAACGCAGCTTCATTACATGAAGGACCGGGGGGCCGCGAAGCCCGGCGATCTCGTGGTGATCGATGCCGCGACCGAGTTCGAGGGCTACGCCGCCGACGTCACGCGCACGATTCCGGTGAGTGGCAAGTACACGCCGGAGCAACGCGCGATCTATCAGCTCGTGCGCGACGCGCAGGCGGCGGCAGAGCGGAACTCGAAGCCGGGCATGTCGGCGCAAGCCGCGCAGGACTCGTCCGTCGCCGTGCGTATTCGCGGTCTCGCCGCGCTTGGACTCGTGGAGAGCGCCGAGGCGACGTTCGATCCACCGTGGCGCGCGGACTGCGTGCAGCGACCCAATTCCTGCCGGCAGGCGAGCTTCTGGATGATTCACGGCATCAGTCACGGGATCGGTCTCGCCGTGCACGATCCGGCGCAATTCTATTACGGCGACAAGGTCTTCAAGCCGGGGGACGCATTCACCATCGAGCCGGGGATCTACATTAGCGCCGCAATGCTCGGCGCGCTCCCGGACACACCCAAGAACCGCGCGTTCATCGCGAAAGTCCGGCCGATCGTTGCACGCTATGAGAACACAGGCGTGCGAATCGAAGACGACTACGTCGTTACCGACAACGGGCTTGAGCGAATCAGTACTGCTCCGCGTGAGCTGGACGAAATCGAAGCGCTCATGAAAAAACGGCCGCCCAGGACGCTGCCGTGATCCGATTCTCGCGCCGTCCGCCTTCACACGTGCTCCGGCACATTCTCTACGCGCCGATGGGCAGGAC
>DATBRO010000183.1:0-6055 GCA_036560265.1 Gemmatimonadaceae bacterium
AAGATCACCGTGGTGCGAAAACCAGTTCCCTGAGCGCAGCGCGCAGGCAAGAGTAGGCCACATGCGCCGACACGCGGAACGCAGATTACGCCGATGGCCACGGATAAACGCAGATACTGCAAGACCTTTTGTTTTGTTCAAACCAATTTCAGTTCAGCAGTATCTGCGTCGTTCCGCGTTCATCCGCGTAATCTGCGTTCTGCAGTATCGGCGGTTGGACTCTGCCGGCCCTTGCCCACCCGCGCGCGGGGCTATAGCCTTCCCCTCACATGGTGAGTACTCATCCCGTGAGGGGAAGACATGGCTCGTGAAGCGCTCGGTCTCGTGCAGGGAACCGTCGACGTCTTGATCCTCAAGACGCTCACCTGGGCGCCGATGCACGGGTATGGCATCGCGCAGTGGATCCGACAGCGCACCGACGGCGCGCTCGCCGTCGAAGACGCGGCGCTGTATCAGGCCCTGCATCGGCTCGAGCGAAAGGGCTGGGTCGACTCGGAGTGGGGCATTTCCGACACGAATCGCAAGGCCAAGTTCTACCACATCACGCGCGACGGTCGCAAGCAACTCTCGGCCGACGTCGCCGAGCTGCGCCGCTACGTCGACGCGCTCTTCAAAGTTCTCCAACCGGCGTGACCGACGATCGCCCGCCCGGCACTCGCCCGCTCTTTCGCTTTCCATGGCGCTCGCGTCGACAAGTGGCGGCCGACGTCGATGAGGAGCTGCGCCTCCACATCCAGCAGGCTGCCCAGGACCTGCGCGCGCAGGGCTGGCCCGCCGGCGAAGCGCGCCTGGAAGCAGAGCGCCGCTTCGGCGATATGGAGTTCACACGCAAGTACTGCCGCGACGAGGACGTTCGTCGTGAGCGGGAGAAACGACGCATGACCGTTCTCGACGAGCTGAAACAGGACCTGCGGTACGCACTCCGCTCACTGCGCGTATCCCCCGGCTTCACGGCGACCGCGCTGCTCACGCTCGCTCTCGGAATCGGGGCGAACACCGCGATCTTCAGCGTCGTGCGAGGCGTGCTGCTCGAACCGCTCCCCTTCCCGCAGGCCGATCGCATCGTGCGCGTTTGGAACGTGAACCGCGCGCAGGGCATCGAGCGGGGACCCCTTTCGGAGCCGGATTTCATCGATTGGCGCACACGAAACAAGCTCGCGGAGTCGATGGGAGGATACTTTTTCGCCGACGGCCAGATCGGACTCGACCTCACCGGCAAGGGAAACCCGGAGCGCATCTCGGCCGCTCTCGTCACGGACGGCTTCTTCCGGACGCTCGGGACGCGGGCGCTGCTGGGCCGCACGTTCGTGGCCGACGAACATGTTCCAGGACGCGATCGCGCCGTCGTGATCAGCCACGGACTGTGGACGCGCCGCTTCGGTGGAGACCCGTCACTCGTCAACACCACGCTGACGCTGAACGGCCAGCCGTTTGTCGTTGTCGGCATCATGCCGCCCGGATTCACGTACCCCGCCGATCAAACGCTCGACGCCTGGATCCCGCTTTCCTTCTTCGGTCCCGACGCGATCGGGCGCGTCCGCGGCGCCCGCTTTCTTTCGGTGATAGCCCGGATGAAACCCGGCGTCACCGAAGCGCAGCTCCGCACGGAGCTCGGAGAAATCGCGTCGCGTCTCACGCACGACTATCCGGACAACCCAGGCTGGGACGACGCCTCGAGTATGAGCATTCGCGACTCGATCCTCGGCGAGGTGCGTCGGCCCCTCGTGGTCCTGATGGTCGCGGTCGCGATGCTGCTCCTCATTGCGTGCGCCAACATCGCGAGCCTCCTGCTCGCGCGCGCCACCGGGCGGCAGCGCGAGCTCGCCGTGCGCGCGGCGCTCGGTGCCGGGCGCGGCCGCATCGCCAGACAGCTCCTGACCGAAAGTCTGACGCTTGCCGCGCTGGGTGGATTGCTCGGCGTCGGTCTCGGATTCGTGGCGGTGCGCGCCATCGCCGCCGCCGGTGCAAGCGAGCTGCCGAGGGCAGGCGACATCAGGATCGACGGCGTGGTGCTCGCGTTCACGCTCGCCGTGTCCGTCGTGTCGGGTCTGCTGTTCAGCCTTGTCCCGACCCTGCGCGCGTCGTCGGCGAATCTCGAGCGATCGCTCCGATCGGGTGGCCGCGGAACCGCTGGAGGCGCAGGACAACGGATTCGCAGCGCACTCGTCGTCGCCGAAGTAGCGCTTGCGGTCATTCTCGTGGTGGGCGCCGGACTCGCGACCAAAAGCTTCGCCCGGCTGCTGTCGGTGAAGCCCGGTTTCGAGCCGGCGAACGCGCTGGTGGTCAAGACTGGTGTTCCGAACCGCTACGCGACGCCCGAAGCCCGTGCGACCTTCTACTACGCGATTCTGGACGCGATTCGTCGCGTGCGCGGCGTGCAGGCCGCGGGCTCGATCCGCGACTTGCCGCTACAAGGGAACGGCGAGATGAACGGCGTCGGCATTCCCGGTCGCATCGTGCCGCCGGGGCAGGAGCCCTCGGTGCAGCGCCAGCACATCAGTACTGACTACTTCAAGGCGCTCGGGATTCCCCTCCGCGCCGGGCGCGGCTTCGAGATGACCGACCGCGAAGGTGCTCCACTGGTTGTCGTCGTGAACGAGGAGCTGGTGCGCCGCTTCTGGCCGGGCGAGAACGGCGTCGGCAAGACACTGTTCATCGGAACCACGCCGCTACGAGTGATCGGCGTGGTGGGTGACGTGCGACAGCGGGGGCTCGCCGAGGCCGTCGAGCCGACGATGTACGTCCATGTGCTTCAGAACTTTCGTGTCCGAATGAGCATCGTCGTGCGCACGGCAGGCGATCCGCTGCGATACGCGAACGCGGTGCGTCAGGCGATCTGGTCGGTCGACCCGAACCAAACGATCACGAGCGTCACGACACTCGCGTCAGTGCTCGGCCGGGCGGTGACGCGTCCTCGTTTGCTCGCGTGGCTGCTCGCCCTGTTCGGAACGATCGGCCTCACGCTCGGCGCACTCGGCATCTTTGGCGTCCTGGCATACGCGGTCACTCAACGGCGCCAGGAGATCGGCGTCCGCGTCGCGCTTGGCGCTACGCCGCGCGCCGTGCTGTCGCTCGTCGTCGGCAACGGCATGCTGCTCGCCGGCGCAGGCGTCGCGTTGGGTTTGCTGGGCGCCGCGCTGCTGACCCGATCGATGCAGACGGTGTTGTACGACATCCGGCCGTCGGATCCGGTGACCTTCGCCGAGGTCGTGGTCGTGCTTCTCGGCGCGTCGCTCCTCGCGAGCTGGCTCCCCGCACGACGGGCCCTGGCGATCGATCCAGTGACGGCGCTGCGGTACGACTAACGCATTCAGTCGGCCTGCGCGATCATCTGGAGCGCTTCGCTCGCGACGCCCCAGCGCGCGAGCGCCTCGTCCAACTCTCGCCTGACGCGCTCCAACTCGGCGCCGAGCGTGGACGCTTCGTCGATGCCGCCCGCGCGCGTGTAGAGCTCCGGGTCTTCGAGTGCGGCGCTGAGCGTCGCGATCCGGGCTTCGAGCGACTCGATCTGCGCTTCCTGCTCCTCCAGCTCGCGCTGCGCAACGCGCTGCCTGCGTCTGAGGTCTTTGGCCGACGGCGCGTCGTCCTTCTGGCGCGACGCGACTTTCTGCCGCTCGTGCACCTTGCGCAGCGACGCGTCCTCGGACGCGCGCACGGACGCGGCATGCGCGCGCTCCGCGCTGACCTCCTCCCATTCGCCGAAGTTTCCAGCGAATTCCGTGATGTGTCGCTCGTGCAGGATCCACAGCTTCGTCGTCAGCGTTCGCAGCAACTCGCGATCGTGACTCACGAGCACGACGGTGCCGCCATACCGCTCGATCGCGTCCTCGAGCGCCTCGATCGACTCGACATCGAGGTGATTCGTCGGCTCGTCCAGGACCAGGAGATTCGCCCGCGACAGCATCAGCATCGCCAGACCGACGCGGGCGCGCTCACCGCCGGAGAGCGTATCCGCGCGACGCTGCACCTCGTCGCCGGAAAAACCGAACCGCCCCAGGTGGCCTTGCACGAGCCGGCGATCCCAGGTGGGACGCAGGTCGTTGATCACGTCGAAGAGCGATTCGTTCAGCGGCACCTGGGAGAGATCCTGCTTGTAGAAGCCCGCCGAGATGGATCCGCCCAACTTCAGCTCGCCCGCGGCGAGCGAGAGCTCCCCAAAGAGCGTTTTGAGCAGCGTGGACTTCCCCGCTCCGTTCGGGCCGATGAAGCCGAGCACGTCCCCGCGCATCACCGTGCCCGTGAACTTCTCGACCAGGGAGCGATCGCCGATGCGCACGCTCGCGTTCACGGCGGACACCACGCGGTCACCGCCGCGATCGGCGACCTCGAATCGCACGGCCATCGTGTCTTCGTCACCCACGGGCGCGCTCAATCGCGGCAGACGCTCCAGCCGTTTCCGCCGACCCTTTGCCTGCTTGCTGTTTTGCCCGGCGATGTTGCGCGCGATGTAGTCGCTCTCGCTCGAGATCTTCTTCTGCTGCTGCTCGAACGACCGCTGCTGGGTCAGTCGTCGTTCGGCGCGCTGGGCGACGAACGCCTGGTAGCCTCCAGCGTACGGCGTCGCGGTGCTGCCCTCGAAGTGGAGGACGTGGTCCACGGTCGCGTCGAGAAACGCGCGGTCGTGGCTGACGAGCAATACCGTCCGGTCGATCTCCTTGATGTACTCCTCGAGCCAGCGCGTCGTCTCCAGATCGAGGTGATTCGTCGGCTCGTCGAGCAGCAGGATGTCCGCGGCACTCACGAGCTGGCGCGCGAGACCGAGACGGCCGCGTTCACCGCCGCTGAGTGCGTCGACCGGCGTCGCGCGCGCTTTTTCGGGATCGAAGCCGAGGCCGTGCAGCACCGCGTCGATGCGCGAGGTGATCGCGTAGCCACCCTCGTGCTCGAAGCGCTCCAGGTCCCGGCCATAGCGGTTCATGGCCTCCTCGGACGCGTCGTGCGCGAGCGCAGCGCCCTGCTCGGCGAGCGACTGTTCGAGCGCCAAGAGCTCCGCGAGCTCGCCCGCGGCCGCCTCCCACACGGTGGACGCCCCACCGAAATCGCGGTGCTGCTCGAGGAGCGACACCCGCAACCCCGGCTGTCGGGCGATCGTGCCCCGCGTCGGCTGGATCTCGCCGGTGAGCAAACGGAAAAGCGTCGTCTTGCCCGTACCATTGCGTCCGACGACTCCCCAGCGCTCGCCAGAGGCGACGGTAAATGTCACGGCGGAGAAGAGCCTGGTGGCTCCAAAGTCCACACCGACGTTTGAGAACGAAAGCTGAGTCACGAAAGGAAGGTTGGCCCCTCGACGCTCCGGGAACGAAGCGAGAACGCCGCGAGAACGCCGCGAGAACGCTCGCGGAACGCCGACTCAGTAACGTAATTGATGAGTACAACGTTCATCGACATGACCGAGGCCGAGATCCTCCAGCAGCTCGATTTTGCGATACGCCGACCGCGCGCGGCGGCGTTTCTGGCGTCGCTCGCCAACGATCTGGAGACGGCCCTCTCCGACGAACCGACGCTGCGACTCGCGTGGCGCTCGGTTCCGCTCTGCGCGTACGACAGTTTGCCCGATGGCATCGAATCGAGCTGGGTCTTCGCGCTGCGCGCGGATTGCACGTCCGGGGCGGAGCGTCACCCCAACAGTATCCAACGCGTCATGTCGTATCGCGGCTCCGCCGACATGCAGCTGTGGAACGGGAAGGCGTGGGACTCTCACCGCATGGCGAGCGGCGCGGACCGGACGTTCGACACGCGATGGCTCTCGATTCCGGACAACGTCTGGCACAAGCCCGTGATGTCCGGTGAAAACTGGGTCGTCGTCTCGTTTCACACCGCCGCGGACGACGCCTTGATCGAAGAGCGTGCCGCCGACGACGCGCATCCGGACGCGGGCACGACCACGTCGGAATTGTACGTGGGTCGCGAGGCGCGATAGTCGCGTTGCGCTTCGACCTTCCGACAGATGAGGAGCCTACAGGACCTCAGGCACGCCCTGCGGGTTCCATGAATGCGTTTCGTGGCGTGCGTCGCGCAGCCAGAGATACAGTGCGTCATACAAGACAAAGCCGTG
>DATBRO010000184.1:0-10435 GCA_036560265.1 Gemmatimonadaceae bacterium
CGGGCCGAATCCTGTGGCTCGACCACCGCGACTAGCATCTGTTCGGTGGTATCCGCCGGCGTTACGAACAGGTAGTTGGTCGCGGACGCGTCGGCGAATCCCAGTTTGTACCGCAGCACGGCAGCGCACGCGTGCGAGGCGAGCGACTCGCCCGGAGCGTACTTGGCCATCGAGTCCTGGATCATCGCGATCGTCCAGCGCTCGAGACCGATCACCTCGACGGACTTCTTCCCGGGCAGGTTGAGTATCGCTTGACCATGCGCCGCGATACGCGGGTACGAAATCGACAACGCGAGCGGGATGAGCAGCGCTTTCACAAGACCTCCAGGACACTGGAGTTTACTCGCAAGGGCCAGCGTGTCTCAGAAGACCGACTACGATTTTTCCGGCATACTCATCCTCGTTCTTTGACTCTCCCTCTGACCTGGAGTCCTTCGCGTTGACTCGGCGAGCCAGTCCACTCCCACGTGCTCTTTCTGCTCGACGAGCGACGCGTACTTCGTCTCCAGCGCCCCACCCTCGTCCGACGGAGTCATACGCGTGCGAAATTGTGACCCGGGTCCCTCGAAGACGATTTGCCCTTGCTCGAGAATGTAGACATGATCGGCGATTTCTTGAATGACATCGACGAGATGGGAGCTGAGCAGCACGCTGCCGCCCGCGCGGACGTAACGAACCAGCAGGCGTCTCAGACGCCGCACGATGAGTGGATCGAGGCTCTCGAACGGCTCGTCGAGAACGAGAAGGCGCGGCGCGTGCACGACCGCTGCCGCCAGCGCCAGACGCTTGCGCATCCCCGTCGAGAGCTCGTCACACATGCGGTCGCGCACCTCGTCGAGATCGAAAAACTGCAGGAGATCGGCCACTCGAGCCCTCGCGACGTCTTCATGTAGTCCGTATGCGGCGGCGAGGAACTCGAGCGTCTCGGCAGCGGTGAGGTACTGAAAAAGTGACGGGTCGGAGAGCAGAAATCCGACATCGCCTCGAAGGTATTCGCTGTCAGCGGGATTGAGCCAGGAGTGGCCGAACAGCTCGACCTCCCCCGTGTCCACGGCGAGGAGCCCGGCCAGCACATTGACCATCGTTGTCTTTCCGGCGCCATTTCGCCCGACGAGTGCCGTCAGCGCTCCAGCCCGAACGTCCAACGTCACTCCCGCGAGCGCTTCCACTTCGCCATAGTGAACGTGAACGTCCAAAAGCTTCGCGATGGGAAGGCCGGGCAGCGGCGACTCAGACACTCGATCCCTCCGGTGCGTGCCAACCTTTGACAGTAGCGAGGATAGAGATCGCCGCGACGATCGCGGCGGCGACGACAGCCGTCCACGGTGTCGCCGGCAGCTGTGGCGCGACACGCCGCATCACCATGCCGCCGGCGACGAACGCCGAAACGTCGACAACGACGACAGCGACGGCGGCGATCATGACCCAGTATACCATGGCAGCGGGACCAGCGGCTTCGCCGGCAGCAGCCCACGCCCGCCGCTTGCGTGGCAAGGGATAGCGCACCGCCACCCGGCTCGCCGGAATGGCGGAGAAGCCAAGGGTTGCCAGCGCATACGCCAGGACTGCCGCGTACGTCCATCGCGAGCCGCCGTTCACCGGAAGCGCAATTCCTGCTGTTACCGCGATTGTCACGGCGCCCAGCAGCGCGCATACGCCGGCGAGAAGCAGCACCGCTAACTGACGCCATGCCAGTACGCGCCGCAGCGGCATCGAGAGAAGACGGTAGCGCGTCATTCCCCCGTGCGGGAGATCGGCGCCGAGCGCGTTGAGATAGAACCCGAACCAAAATAACGGAGCGCCGAGAAGGAACCACGGCATTCCAACACCGAAAGAGAGCAGACAGACGCCGAGGGTCAGCGTAATCGCCGGACGCACTCCGACCATTCGTAGCAAGAGCAGCATCTCCTTGCGAAGTGGTGGGGCGAGTACGCCGAGCGCGCGCGACAGAGGCGACATCCGCGCGCGCCCGTCAACGGGACGCGCCGGCGGCGCGGCAGACACGCGAAAGGCCGCGATCACGAAAGCCGCGGCAAGCCCACCATAGACGGCGACGCCGAACAGCTCCCAGAGGATCGGTGCCCGTCCCCCGATTTCCAATGCCGACAGCACGTCTCGCAGTGTCATCGGCAACCGATCGCTCAGTGTCGGATGCCAGCGCGGCACGAGGACTCCAAGCGTGAGGCCGAACGTCGTCGCGACAAACGCCGTGCGTATCGTCCGCGACCATCGCGACAAAACTGGCTCAGCCCAGATCACCGAAAGCATCGCGGCGGCGACGACCAGGAGCGTTGCCTGGAGGGCTTCCGCCGCGCTTCGTCCGATGGACAGGCCGGAGGCGCCGATCATGACGCCGGACCAAATCCACACGAAGAGAAACGCCGGCAGCCGGAGTGGCGTCCCGAACAGCACGCGCGAGGCAAAGCGCACGCGTCGCCCCAGCGGGAGGAGCTGAAGGCGGGTTGTCGTTGCGAGCGATGATCCCCCCGTCGTCAGCGTGAGATTCACCGCGTTGCACACCGCGACCCCGAAAATCAGCGTTATAATCGATGGATCGATGCTCTTTGCAGTGCGGCCCAGCAATACGAGAAAGCCTGCGAACGCGATCGCCGATACGGCTACGGATGACTCGTATGTCCACCGTCTCCGCATCATCAGAAGCCACAGCTCGGCCAGCCTCTTCAGGCCCATCGCGCCATGCCCGCCGTTTCGCATGCGGCCATTGTTCGCGCTGGCAGCGGATGCCGCAAGGGGAAGCGGGGGACGTGGGGAAAGGGGGGGCGGGGGGGCGCCCATCATGACAGTGAGGCGAAATAAGCGCTGAAGGCCCACTGAAGCGTCGCCAGCAACACCCAAGTACCGGCGGTTGCGGTGAGCGCCGCGCGCGCAGTCACGCCCTCATCCCGAGGCGAGCGGATGAGCTGGTAGAAGATGACGCACCACGCCAGCTCGAACACGTTGAGAAGGTTCAGGAGCGAGTACAGCGGACTCCTGAAGTCTTCCGAATACATCAGGACGCTCGCGAGCGAGCTCGGTATGATCTGAAGCGATCCCTGGTTGATCAGCTCCGGTGGCAGCAGATAGAGATACACGGCGCGGGCAGCAAAAGCGGCGCACAGCGCCGCATACGCCCAGCATGCCGCCCGGAATACCACGCGGAATGGCACGTCGCGAAACAGGAGCAGAAAGAGCTGCGCGGTCATGGCGACGACGACCAGCCTGATGGCGAGCACCACCGGGGCGGCGAGGTACCCCCAGATCGCCACCTGCTGCATGAAATCGAATTGCGCGTCCACCCGGCTCGCCGCGAGGCGGGCGTCCAGCAGTTGATGGTATGTGGAACGGGTGAGCACGTACTCGTTCGTGAACCAGCCGATAATCACCGTGGCGGCCGAAGCGCCCGCAAAAAGCCACAGCCAGCCGGCGGGTCGACGATGTTTCACGCCGGCGAGTTCCGTCACATGAACGAAGGTCATCCTGTCCTCCCCAAAACGAGACCAGCAGTCGAAGGGTCGCGCTCCAACTCCACGCGCGCGTTTCGCAACGAGTAAACCGTGTGGGCAAGACCGAGTACGCGCGGCTCATGCGAAATGACGAGGACCGCGTGCTCATGCGCGTACTCGATCAGCGTGTCGCGAACCAGAGGAGCAAGAACGCCGTCGACGCCGTTGACGCCTTCGTCCACGATGAGCACTTCCGGTTCGCCGAGAAGCGCGCGAAGGAGGCCAACGACCTGGCGTTCCCCGGTTGAGAGCTGTCGTGCGTCCTCTCCAAGCGGTGTGGCGAGACCGAACTCGAAGCGGCGCAGGAAATCGCCGAAGCCGAGAGAGACGGCATGGTCCTCGATCCTGCCGGTCGGGATGGCCGGACGACCGAGGGTGATGTTCGCTGCCAGCGGCATGTTGAAGATCCTGGTGTTCTCGCGCAGCACCGCGACTTTTGCGCGATAACTGTCGAGCCGGACGTCATTGGCTGGCATTGCGTCGACCCAAAGCGTGCCAGCCGACAGCGGGTAGCTGCGCTGTAGCACCTTGACGATCGTGCTCTTGCCGGCGCCGCTGGGGCCGCGCAACGCGGTGATTGCACCGCGCTCGATGGACATCGATACGTTCTCGAACAGCGTCCTGCCTCTTGGCCAGGTGAACGTCGCATTCTCGAGCCGGATGCCTTGGCGCACGTGAAACGTGTGGCGCGCTCTGTCGCCGACACCCGTCGCTTCTTCGGGCTCCGCCAGCAACAGGTCGTTGAGGCGGGTGGCCGCCACGGACGCGGACTGGATGGCGGCGTTCGCGTCGACGCACCGCGCGACGGACGGGAGCGCGCCCGCCAGCAGGGAGTAGGCCGCCAGCATCTCGCCCAGTTGAAGGGAGCCTCCCACGACCTCCCAGGCGCCGAGGCCCAGTGCCGCGATCACGAGCACGCCCCCCGTGAGCTCCGCGTACAGCGCCGTGCGCGCCTGGATCGCCGCGAGCGCGGCGCCCTGCTCCTGAAAAGCGCGATACCTATTCTCCGCCCACGCCGAAAAGACGCTCGCCACGTCGTAGCCGCGGATCTCCTCGATCCCGGTGAGCGTGTCGATGTAGTTGGACTCGACGTCCGAGCGACGCCGTGAGACCTCGTTCTGAGCGCCGCGCAACGCGCGCGTTGCGCTCGCGAGCAGCAGGGTGTACAGCGGCATTGCCGTCAGGGCGAGCCAACCGACGGTCGGCGCCACGGCGAAGGTGCATGCCACCGCGCCGAGGATCACGAGGGCATCGACGACGGCGAGTCCTACCACGCGCACGAGGGCGCTCTGGATCTGGACGCTGTCGTTGATTCTCGCGGTGATGTCGCCGCGACGGCGCGTATCGAAGAAGCGCGCGGGGAGCCGGTAGACGTGCTGGAAGAAGTCACGCGCGATCGCGACGGAGCTGCGCTGGCTCAAGCCGATGAGGAACCGTTGGCGGAGAAATCCGGCGGACGCGCGCAAAACGGTGAGCAGGAGCAGGAAGCCCGCGGTGAGCACGACGCCGCGCAGGTTCTTGTGCGGGATGAAGTCGTCTACCAGCCACTTCACGAACAGCGACGTGGCGAGCCAGAACGCCGTGTACGCCGCCCCGAGATATACGGACTGTATAAGCGCCGTGGTGTCGTTCCGGAAATAGCCGGCGACCCACACCATCCAATGCGCCACCGGCTGCGCGAGGAGCGCGCCCGCGGGCTTGAGCACAACGACAGCGCGCTGTCCCCAGAGCGAGAGAAATTCGTCGCGTGAGATCCGCCGGAGGCCACGTCCTGGGTCGCCCAGGAGCACGAACCCGGGACGCACCTGGTAGACGACGACGAAGTGTTGTAGTCCGTCCGGCATGACGAGGTGGGCGATGCACGGCAGCGACTCGCGCGCAAGGTCTTCATACTCGCCGGTGGCGCCGTACGCCTCGAAGCCGAGCGCTTCGGCGGCGTGCACCAGCGAAAGCATCGTGCTGCCGCGCGCATCCGTGTGCGTCAGCTCGCGGACGCGAACGAGGCTCGCGTCGCCGCCCCAGTATCGCAGGACGCTGAGCAACGCCGCCGGCCCGCAGTCCACCTGATCGTACTGGCGCATGGTGGGATAGCGGCCCCAGATCAAGCGCCGCCAGAGCCGGGAGGAGAGCTTCCCTCCCGGCCGTGCTGGGGTGGGCATCAATTCAATTCGCTTGGCGTAATGACGATGCAAAACAGCGCAGCGCCGAGGATTCCCCAACCGCCCGTGACGGCGGCGACGCCCATAGCAATTCCGCAAGCCGCGGCCTCACTCAATCCACCCTCGAGCTTTGCGAGCCGATCCTGATTCAGTCTTGTCATGTTTGTGTCCTCGTAGTCAAGAGAGCTTGTTTGATGTTCAGGTGTCGAGTGCGACTGCGCAGGCCGCAAGTGTCAGAACGAAGTCCGTACCCGCGGTCATGACCAGGGAAGCGACCATGAAGCCGCAGGCCAGGCCCGCACCCCAATCCCCGAACCACCCACCGCCCTGAATGCGCTTCAGGGTCACACCATCCATTTTCTTCATATCTCCCTCCGATGACGACACCGGTGGCGCGGCAGCCGGTGCGCTGATGTGTGGCCGCCGCCGATCGCCAGGAATGGCGAGCGACAGCCCGCGCCGGCACCTCTAACCCGCGGGGCGCCTCGGAATGGCGGGTAGTAAGGCGTCGACTTTGACTTCGCCCACGTACTGCGCGACGAGCGCGCCGCGCTCGTCGAAGACGAACAGCGCTGGTGTCACGAGAGTCCGAAGATGCGCACGGAAGTCACTCGCGCTCACCGTTCCCCACGCGACCGAAGGCGCGCTCGCGAGCGCCGGCCAGCGGCGTCCAAGCACCTCGAGCGGAAGCTTCGACTCGGTGGTGAGCAGATAGATGCGCGAGTGGGCGAGATCGGCAACGTGGCGATCGAAGTCGCTCAGTTGGTACCCGCAATGTCCACATCGACTGTCGAAGAGCACGATCAGCGTGGGCTGCCGGCCGTTGGCGCGGATCACGTGACTGCCATGTGCGTCGCGATAGGCGAGCGCCGGAAGTCTCGTCGCGGCGGATACGTGCCCGGTTCGCGAGACCTGCAGCACCACCCAGACGATCGCGAGAGCCATCGCGGTGAGTGCTGCGATTGCTGTGAGCCGTCGTAGACCGACCATTCGCATGCCACCTCGAGTTTCGTTTTCGCGCAACGCTGGATGGAGCGTCATCGCCCCGTCATCGGTGCCGAGCGGAACGGTCGGCGGGGCGGCAATCGCGCGCCAGGCATTTTGTGCCGGCGGGAGAAATCCCTGGACGAGCGGGTGCGTGCGCGCGCGAACGGAAGGTCGCGGCTGAGGTATCTACGTCGGTTCGCTAGGTCGAGAAGTAGATTTTCCGTCCCAGCTCGTCGCGATACCGCCGGCTGCATGGAATGCTGGTTCCGTCGTGCAGGATGAGCTTCGCGTCGCCGTGCGGATCCGGCTCGACCGACGTGATCTTTTTCGTGTTGACGATCGCGGAGCGATGCACGCGCACGAAGACGTCGGGGTCGAGCACTTCCTTCTCGAGCGTGGCGAGCGTCTTGGTCAGCAGCCGCGGACGCTTCCCCACGTACACGCGGGAGTAGTTCCCATGCGCCTCGATCCAGTCCACGTCCGCCAGCGGAATGACGGTGTACTTGTCACCGCTTTTGATGGCGATCGATTCGGGGTGCTTCTCCCATAGCTCACGCTCGAGGTGATCGAGCAAACCCGTGACACGCGGGTCTGCCGCCACGGCTGCCTCGGCCGAGTGTACTGATTGGCGGGCCCGATCGATCGCCGCCGCGAGGCGCGGGCCATCGAATGGCTTGAGCAGATAGTCCAGCGCGTAGGCCTCGAACGCTCGTACGGCGTATTGCGAGTACGCCGACGTGAAGACGATCGGGGGCATCCGGGCGGCGCCGACTTCCGTGATGACGCCAAAGCCGTCGAGGTCCGGCATCTCGACGTCGAGGAACACGAGATTCGGCGCTTCCGTGCGAACCGCGCTGACGGCCGAGCGGCCACCCTCGCACTCCTGCACCACACGAACATCGTCGTGCGATTCGAGCAAGGATCGCAACCGGTTGCGCGCCGCCGCGTCGTCGTCCACGATGAGGGCACGTATCACCTTGCCCGTCACGCGAGCGTCATCGACTCGGCGCGGGGCGAGACTATTTGCGCGTCAACCTGCGAATGACTTGCCATGGTCGGGCGGCCTCACTGGTACGCGCGGCCGGCATCGGCATGCGTTCTCTGGCTTGGACTTAGCTCGATACTCGTGGCTCACGCTGGCGTTGCGCGCAGAGGCCGTCAAGTGGCGAATCGTCTTGACGGGCTTTGAGCAACACGACAGCGTGAGCGCATGAGACTCGAAGCGCGTCCCCTGGCCACCTTCGCGCGGATCGGCGCGCTGCTGCCGCGCCTTCTGCTCTGGTCGTTCGGGTTCTGGTTGTTCGCGTCCGCCATGTACCGCTCGTCCACCAAATACCAGCAGGAAATCGGTGTCATCGCCCCGCATTGGCGCACCGCCGCCATCGCCATCTCAGGGGCACTGCTGAGCATGCTGTTTCTCGGCGTGGGCGCGTCTCTCGCGAAGAAGTATCCGGTTCGCCGCGGGCAAATCCGGAGATCGCTCGGCGTTCACGCGCTGGCCTTCCTTGCGCTGTGGCCGCCGTTCGCGATTCACGGCTACGTCGCGCTGCTGTCCGGCGTCCATATGAGGGGAGAGGACATTCCGTGGCCGGCGGACCTCGCGCTAAGCCTGCTCTTCTACTTCGCCTGGGTGGCACTGGTGCTCGGCGTGAGACGGCTTTGGGACGGACGACGCACCCAGAAAATGACGCTGAGGCTCAGGGCGGAGCTCAGTGAGGCATCGCGACAGCTTATGGAAGCCGAGCTGCGCGCGTTCAGGTCCGAGGTGAGCCCACGGTTCCTAATCGACGCCTTCGACACGCTGGCCGCCCAAATCGCGGCCGAACCAGGGCGAGCCGAGGGCACAGTTGGCGACCTCGGCGAACTGCTGCGATCGGCGCTGCATCGCGGCCCCACACGCGAGGTGACGCTCTTCGAGGAGCTGGAGGGCTTGCAACCCGTCGTGGAACTGGAGCGCGCGCGTCTGGGTGGCCGGCTTCGCGCAGATGTCCATGCGGACGACAGCCTGCTGGATGCGCTCGTTCCGGACATGATGCTTCGACCTCTCGCCGCCGCGGTGTTGCGGGGACGACATGTGGATGGCATGGAGCCCCGCCTGACGATCGCCGCTCGCCGGAGGGAGACCGGTGATAGTCTCGAGATAACCGTCACGGGCTCGGGAATCGCGAGGAGCGCGATCGCGGACGCCGACCGCGATCAGAGCACGTTCGCAACCATGCATGCGCGATTCGCGGCGATGTATGGCGATGGAGCGCGGCTCGAGCTCTCGCTCACCTCCGATGCATGGATGGTGAGGCTGGTCCTTCCATGGCACGAGGTGGAGATCGACGCCACGACGCCTGAAGACCAGCTCGCCGCGCCGTCGAGAAAGACCTCGGGACATCGATTCCTCGACGCCGCGGCCCTGCTCTCCTGCGTCGCCGTCTCCTGGCTTGTTTTCTGGTATAACGAGGGGGCCGGGATGGCTCGGCGGCATCAGTTTCTGCCGCCGCTGTACGTTCAGCTCGCGTCTCTCTTCACCGCGGTGATCTTTGCGTTGATCGTGGTGGTCGCGCTGGAGATGGCTCGGCGTTATCCATGGTCCGACGACACCGTCTCGACGTCGCGCAAGTTCTTCCTCCACGCCCGCGCCGCCGTCGGATTGGGGATTCTCCATACCATCGAGAAAGCGGCGATGGCTTTCCCGTCTGGCACCGTGATAGACACGAGCGCTCGGCACGTGGCTACGCTGGCGTTCGGCACGGCGGCGGCCTCCGTAATCTTTTACGTGGGCGTGACGTTGCTCGAGCTCGTGATCGGAGGAACGGTGCGCCGCTTTCGGGCGCACCGCGATTCGCTGCGCATCAAAGTCGCCATGAACGAGACCATCCGTCGCCGCGCCGAGGCGGAGCTGCGCGCCCTGCAAGCGGAGCTCAACCCGCACTTCCTCGGCAATGCGCTCCACACCGTGGCGGGACTCATTCGCGTGGCGCCCGGCGAGGCGGCGCGGCTGCTGCAACAGCTGCAACAGTTGTTACGGGCACCGATGACGAAGCCAGGGACACACGAAGTGAGCCTGGCCGAGGAGCTCGCCCTACTGGAGCCGTATCTCGCCGTGGAGAGCGCACGCATCCGGCGCCCCTTGAACGTCCGGTGGGCGGTGGAGAAGGCAGCGCTTTCCGGTCGCGTGCCGCGGATGATCCTCCAGCCGCTGCTGGAGAACGCGGTGAAACACGGCCTCGCGAATCAGCCGAGCGGCGACACTGGCGGCATCGAAGTCGTCGCGCGCCGTCTGGGTGAGCAGCTCGAGGTCACCGTTTGCGATGAAGGCGCGGGGCTGGCTCATGTCGAGGGTGCGACGCGCCGGACCCGCCCGGTGGGGGTTGCCAACACCCGAGCGCGACTGCGCGAGCTGTACGGCGACCACGCTCGCTTCGAGCTGACAGCTCGCTCGGGCGGAGGAACAATCGCGCGGATATCGCTTCCGTGGCACGAGGAGCCGATGTCGCCGGCGGCGGCGAGCTACCCGACGTTTGGCGAGCCGAAGGCAATGACGTTTGCGTGACCAGTGAGACGATTGGCGCAGTAGTCGGGCCGGAACGGCGCGCGTTGGTACCTGCCGCTGGTGACGCGTCTGGCGCGCCTCGGTACCTCGGCGCATAGTAGCGATGACGCGGCGATGACGCCCCCATCCTACCCTGCGCATCACGCGGATACGAGCCGGAGGAATCGGTTCGATGATTTACCTGCACACGCTTGGTGATTCTTTAATTCGGGTCGGCGAGAAGGAAATTCGCCCGACCGCGC
>DATBRO010000185.1:0-7028 GCA_036560265.1 Gemmatimonadaceae bacterium
GCCACGGTGCAATACTTCTCGATCGAGAGCTTGATCGCCCGCTCGGCTTGATCGCGCTCGATTCCCGGCCCGTCGATCGTGAACGTCAGCTCGAGCGTCATGACGCGGCGCGGGAATTCGGGCCGGCGGGTCGCCAGGACGTCCACCTCGAGGCGCGCAACGGGTGTGCGCTGCTTCGCCAGAATGTCCACGATGTCGCTCGCGGAGCACGTGCCGACGCTGCCGAGGAGCGTCTCGACCGGCGACGGCGCGGTCGTCGAGTTGCCGTCGATCGCATGGACTCGATCTCCGACGCCCGCCTCGAACTCGAGACCGCCGCGCCACACGGTGTGCGAGCGCGCGATTGGATTGCCGATCGACGGTCTGGAGGGCGCCTTTTGTGTGCCGGGTGTCATGTCGTCATTCATATCAATCAGCCGATCCGTGTGCCGTCGGGGACACGCTGGTCCGGCGTCAGGAGAATGACCTCCGCGGGCGTCGGCATCGCACCCAACACGAGCACTTCACTATCGAACGTAGCTATCCGGCGCGTGCCGAGATTTACGGCGGCGATCACCTGGCGTCCCACCAGCTGCTGTGGTTTGTAATGCACCGTGAGCTGCGCGCTGGATTTCTTGACGCCCAGTTCCGGTCCGAAATCGATGGTGAGCTTGAGCGCCGGCTTTCGCGCCTCGGGGAACGGCTCCGCGGTGACCACCGTTCCGACGCGCACGTCGATGGAGCTGAAGTCGGCCATGAAGGATCGAGGAGAGAAGATGGAGGATGGTCGAAGAATAGCTCTCTCCTCTCTACTCGTTCCTCCCTCCTAGAGAATCCATCCACTTCACAATATCCCCCGCGGGTCGCTCCCACCCCGGCTCCGACATGATGTGGTGCGCGAAGCTGTCGTATTCCTTGAGCGGCGCTTTGTACTTCCGGGCGATCGCGCGCGAGATGCGTGGCACCACGAACTGATCGTCCCGTCCCGTGACGACGAGCACCGGCGCAGTGACGCGAGACTCATTCACGCCAACCGTGCCAAGGCTCAACTGGAATCCCGCCTTTCCGCTCTCATGAACCAGTCTCACGTAGAACGTGTCGCGATCGGCAAGCGGCGTCCGATTGAACATGAGTACGTCGGCGTCCTTGCGGTCGGGCAGCAGGGGCTCGAAGAGCAGAAGCTCGCGCGCGTACTTCACCTGCTTCCGCAGCACGAGCCAGCTCACGACGGGAATCCATCGCGGGGGCGCGGCGGCCATCAGCACCGCGGCCCGACACGCGTCTGCTTCGGCCAGCTTCTGCGCGATCAGACCGCCCATCGAGTGGCCGACCACGATCGGGTTCTTGAGCGTGCGCGCAACTTCGAGCGCGTCCGCGACGAACTCGCTCAGCGAGACTTTTCCGATGTTGGGCACGGGACGACTGCCGTGATGTCCCCGAAGGTTGACGGCGTGGCTCTCATAACCGTGACCCGCGAGCAACGCCTGGTAATCCTCCCAGTACCAGGCGCCTCCGCACATCCCGTGGATCAGAAGCACGGGCGGTTTGCCGCTCGGCGATGTTGGACGCACGACCGCGACCGTGAGATCGCCAACTCGAGAGATTTGTGGGGCCACGCATGACTCCCGTTGAGAACGCGACTGCGGGTAGCGAGTATACCGCGATGCAGTCGACGATGGAACCGTACAGCCGCCACGTGCTCGTGTGCACCGGTGGATTCTGCTCGCCCAATCGCGGTGGACGTGAGCTATATGCGAAGCTCCCCGAGCTGCTGGAGCGCGAAGGACTCCTCTTCGGTCCTCGTCGCGTGAAGCGCGGAGAGACTCCGTGTCTCGGTGTTTGCGCCGGAGGCCCGATCGTCGTGGTCTATCCCGAGGGCGTATGGTACTCCGGCGTGACTCCGGCGCTGCTGGAGCGCATCGTCACCGAACATCTTCGCGACGGACGCATCGTCGACGACGCGGTGTTTTTCCGCCTTCCGCCGCCGTAACGACCGCAGTTATGACCGCAGTTATGACCGCAGTTATGACCGCAGTTATGACCGCAGTTATGACCGCAGTTTGCTTTTAGCGGAGACCTTTGGCCCGCAACAATCCAGCAACGGCCCGGTCGTCGTCGGCGTCCGGCTTCAACGCGGCGATTACCTCCGCCTCGGTCGTACCCTGAACCTGCTTCAGCGGCGGTGGCGTCCCACCTTCCTTCTCGCGAGGCGTCCCGGCGCGCCGGTCGACGTCCAGCACGGCGACCACGGGCGTTGCGCCCTTGTCGCTCGTGCGGCGAATGCGCACCTCCGGCCCGTGCGGCATCTTGCGCTTGTAAAGAATGTCGTCCGACATGGGCCAGAAGGTCGCCGCGCCTCGCCTGTCGCGCAATGTATTACATCACACATGAATGCGTCACGTGTCACCACTCGTGACTCGTGGTGATAAGAGACCGTGACGTAAACAGCGATGGTTCATGCCGCCATCGCCTTCAGCCGAGCGACCCTCTCTTCGGTCCGCGGGTGCGTCGAGAACAGCGACACCATCCCACCGCCCGACGCCTGCAACGGATTCACCTGCGCGAGCGGCGCCGCCGCCGGCGCAACGTGCATCGGAATCTGCTTCGCGTACGCGTCGAGCTTGATCAATGCGTTCGCGAGCTGCAGTGGTTTTCCCGAAATCTGCGCTCCGACCGCGTCGGCCTTGAACTCTCGCTGGCGGCTGATCGCGAGCTGAATCAAC
Source organism: Gemmatimonadaceae bacterium (assembly GCA_036560265.1). GTDB lineage: Bacteria > Gemmatimonadota > Gemmatimonadetes > Gemmatimonadales > Gemmatimonadaceae > DASPMP01. The sequence goes on from DATBRO010000185.1 coordinate 2,703, forward strand.
GACGCCGCGATGGGCGCGACCAGCGCCGTGACCAGCATCGCGATCGGATTGCGGTTCTCGTCGTCGCGACCGCCGAAGAACAGCGCGAAGTTGCCAAGCATGCTGATCGCTCCGGCCATCGTCGCCGTGAACGTCATCAGCAGCATGTCGCGATTCTTGATGTGTGCCAACTCGTGCGCCAGCACGCCCTCGAGCTCGTCCGGCGGAACGACCCGCAGGATGCCCTCCGTGACGCACACGACCGCGTGCTCCGGATTGCGTCCCGTCGCGAACGCGTTCGGCTGCTCGTGCGGAGCGATCGCGACTTTCGGCATTGGGAGGCCAGCGCGCTGCCGGAGCCGATCGACCATGTGATACAGGTCGGGCGCGTCCTGCTCGCTCACGAGGCGCGCGCCGTACATCCGCAGGACCATCGACGACGACGTGTAGTACATGAAGAAGTTCATTGCCCCGGCGAACACGAGCGCCGTGACCATCCCGCTCTGACCGCCAATAGCCGCGCCGATCGCGCCGAACAGCGCGGTCATGCCCGCCATCAGCACGAAGACTTTGATGTTGTTCATTTCGAGCTCTCCGACTGCGAGTGAAGTCCGGATACGCGAAAGGCGAGCCCTCGCGCACCGGACAGATGTAGAATGTCCGACGTCGCGAAGGTCTCGCCTGATCAGCTACTCATTCGACCCGCTCGCACCGTGCGGAGGATCGCTCCGCAGTCTTGACGATGCGCGCGCGCGGCTTTTTCGACCTGCGCCGCGTGGCTACTCCCCTTCTTGTCTCTAAATCTAAATGGAACGTTAATGAAACTGTACTCGGCCAGCCCTTCCGCCGAGAACAGTCCGTCTGCCAGGCATTAGTTTCTTCATCAATGACTGACCAACCCCGTCGCTACCTGCTCGGCGCCGCGAGGAAGCTCTTCCTCGATGCCGATACACAGCGCGCGCTCGATCCGGCCGACGACTTTCCCCGACTGACCCTTAGCGCACTCGAGAGAATCGGTATGTCACGCTCCCGCGATCGCATCATGCAGAACCTGGACACGATGTACCGCGAGGCGTTCGAGCGCGCGAAAGCCAGCGGCGACGATTCGCAAATGGCGACGCTGGACTTCGCCTACCGTCGCGAGCAGCTGTATCTCGAAGTACTCCTGGACATTCGCGAAGCCATCGAACGCCGCTAGCGAGAATTAAGCTTTTCGCTTTCGCCGCAGCGTCCCGAAGATCGAGCCCGTCTTTCCTTCCAGACGGACCAACTCCGGCGCCTGCTCGCGCTCCTTCCAGATGAGGGACGCCGCGATCGAAACCGCGAGCGTTGCCACGACGACGCCGAGGGACGCGAGAATCGGGATATGGAACCTCGGCTCGATCAGCATCTTCACGCCGATGAAGCCGAGAATCACCGCGAGCCCGTACTTCAGCAAATAGAACTTCTCGACGACCGCCGCGAGCAGGAAGTACATCGAGCGCAGCCCCAGGATCGCGAAAATGTTCGACGTGAAAACGAGGAACGGATCCTTCGTGATCCCGAAGATCGCCGGAATCGAGTCCACGGCGAAGATGAGGTCCGTGAACTCCACCAGGATGAGCACCAGCAGCAGCGGCGTCGCCACGCGCCGGCCGTTCTGCACCGTGAAGAAGTGTTTGTCGTGATATTCCTTCGTCATCGGGACGAGCTTGCGCACCGTGCGCACGATGCGGTTATTATCGCCGTCGAATTCCTCGTCGTGCTTGAACATCATGCGCACGCCGGTCACCACCAGCATCGTGCCGAACACGTAGAGAATCCACTCGAACCGCGCGAGCAGCAACGCGCCGACGCCGATGAACAGGCCGCGCATCACCAGCGCGCCGAGGATCCCGTAGAACAACACCCGATGCTGGCACTGCGCGGGTACCGTGAAGTACTCGAAGATGACAACCATCACGAACAGGTTGTCGACGCTGAGCGATTCCTCGATGACGTAGCCGGTGAGAAAGGTCAGCGCTGGCTCGCTCCCCCTGAAGTAGGCAAGCCCCGCCGCGAACACCAGCGCCAGCGTCACCCACACCGCGACCCAGATCGCCGCCTCGCGCGGCCGCACCTCGTGTGCTTTCCGGTGAAAGACGCCGAGGTCCAACGCGAGCATCGCGAGCACGAACGCGACGAAACCGACCCAGAGCCAGATGTTGGTGGCCATGCGGCTCAAAATTAACCAACTTGGCGCATGCGCCCTGCATCGTTCGCTCTCGCACTCGTTACGCTCGGCTGCACCATGACCTCGACGAGCACCACCATCGCGCCGACGACGTCGCTCGCCATCGTCAACGCACGCGTCTGGACCGGCGACGCGAAGCGTCCGTGGGCCGACGCTGTGGCCGTCACGGGAGAGCGCATCGCGGCCGTCGGGTCCAGCGCCGAAATCCGGAAGCTCGCGTCGCCATTGACGCGGATCATCGACGCCAACGGCATGATGCTCGTGCCGGGCTTCATCGACTCGCACGTGCATTTCATGTCCGGCGGCTTTGGGCTCACCTCGGTGCAGCTGCGCGACGCGAAGTCGAAGGAGGATTTCGTGCGCCTCATAAAAGAGCATGCATCCAGGCTTCCGAAGGGAGCCTGGATGCTGGAAGGGAATTGGGATCACCAAAACTGGGGCGGGGAACTGCCGCGAAAGGACTGGATCGACTCGGTCACTCCCAATACGCCGGTGTTCATCCAGCGACTCGACGGTCACATGAGTCTCGCCAACTCGCTCGCCTTGCGCGCCGCCGGCGTCACCGCGCAGACGAAGGACGTCGCGGGCGGCGCGATCGTTCGCGACGAGCGGGGCGAGCCCACCGGCATTCTCAAGGACAACGCCACCTCCCTCGTGGATCGGGTCGTGCCGGACGCCCCGCCGTCCGAGGAAGACAAGGCGCTCGATGCCGCGATGCGATTTGTCGCCGAGCAGGGCGTGACGTCGGTGGTCAACATGGGCACGTGGCAGAACCTCGCCGTATTCGAGCGCGCCCATCGCGCCGGCCGGCTGCGCACTCGCATCTACGGCGTTGTCCCGCTCGCGACCTGGCAGCAGCTCCGGGACACGGTTGCGGCCCGCGGTCGAGGCGACGAGTGGTTGCACATCGGCGGACTCAAAGGCTTCGTCGACGGCTCACTCGGCTCGCACACGGCGGCGATGCTCGAGCCGTTCCTCGACACGCCGAACGACGTCGGACTCTTCGTCACGCCGCCGGATTCGTTGTACGCGTGGACCAAAGCCGCCGACGCCGCGGGGCTGCACGTCATGATTCACGCGATCGGTGATCGGGCGAATCGCACCCTCCTCGACATCTACGAGCGCGTGGAGCACGAGAACGGCGTGCGCGACCGCCGGTTTCGTATCGAGCACGCGCAGCATCTCGCGCCGCCCGAGATTGCGCGCTTCGGCAGGCTCGGCGTGATCGCGAGCATGCAACCGTATCACGCCATCGACGACGGACGCTGGGCCGAGCGGTTCATCGGCAGCGAACGCGCGAAAGGAACGTACGCCTTTCGATCGCTGCTCGACGCGAACGCGCGCCTCGCGTTCGGCAGCGACTGGTTCGTGGCGCCCCCGACGCCACTCGAGGGCATCTACGCCGCGACGACTCGGCGCACGCTGGACGGCGCGCATCCCGGCGGTTGGGTTCCGGAGCAAAAAATCGGCGTCGGTGAGGCCCTTCGCGCGTACACGAGCGGCGCCGCCTACGCCGAGTACATGGAGTCGGAGAAGGGGATGCTGGCGCGAGGCATGTTGGCCGACATGGTGTTGATCGACCGTGATTTGACGCGCATTCCGCCGGAGACCATTCGAGACGCCCGGATCGTCACGACCATAGTTGGCGGACGCATCGTTTACGAGCGCGACCCGAACGTCCCTGTCGCTGGCCCGCGCGTCCCCTGACTGTCCAGCGTATCCCTTGGCGCTGGCTCATGTGCGTGCAGCGGCCTATCCTTAACGTCCCCCTTGGTCCCGACGACGGGACGAAGTCCAAATGGAGGAAAAGATGACTCTCAAAGGCCTAAGAACCCTGCGGCGGCTCGGCCGCGCCGGGATCACCGCGGCACTGCTGTGCGCTTCCGCAATCGAAGTGAGCGCGCAGGCGAAACCCAAAGCGGCACCCCCCGCACGCAAGCGCGCGACACAAGCGCCTGCCCAGCCCGTCAAGGCGACGAAAGTCACCACGGTCGAAGGCATCACGGAATACTCGCTCCCGAATGGCTTGCGCGTGTTGCTCTTTCCCGATCAGTCGAAGCCGACCGTCACGGTCAATATCACGTATCTCGTTGGCTCGCGCGTCGAAGGATACGGCGAGGCGGGAATGGCGCACC
>DATBRO010000186.1:0-7465 GCA_036560265.1 Gemmatimonadaceae bacterium
CGCCGGCAGCGGCGAGACGGCGGCGACACCTTGCGAGAGTGCGATTCCCAGCGCGACGCCGATCGCGGCGCCGACCACGCTCAGCGTCGCCGACTCCACGAGGAACTGCGCGAGAATGTCACGCCGGCGCGCGCCCAGCGACTTGCGAATGCCGATCTCACGCGTGCGCTCGGCCACCGCGACCAGCATGATGTTCATGATCACGATCGCGCCCACCACCAGCCCGATGGCGGGAAGCACCATGCCCGCGAGCACCAGGAACTTCTTGATCGACATCCACTGCGTGAGCGCTGACTGCGAAGTCTCGAACACGAAGTCGTCGGGTTGGCCCGGACGCAGGTGGTGCCGCCGCCGCATGACCTCGCGCACGATCTCCTTCATGTTCTCGAGTGCGGCGGGGTTTGGCGCCTGCACCACGACGCCGTACAGATTGTACCGCGCCCGCGTGAGTGTCGACATGTACGATCCGTATGGCGCCAGCACCTGACGGTCGAGTGAGAATCCGAACACCGATCCCTGCTTCTCGAGAACGCCGATCACGCGGAAGGGAATCCGATTGATACGCAGCTCGCGCCCGACGGGGTCGAGATTCGGGAAGTAGTGCTCCGCGATCTCGGTGCCGATGACCACGACGTTGGACCCCAGCCTGTCATCCAGCTCCGTGAAGGCGCGTCCTTTTTGCACCACCAGGTTCTTGATCTTGAAGAAATCCGGCGTGACCGCCTGCGCCATGATCTGCGGGCCGCCCTTGCGATACAGCGACGTTCCCGCGCCCCACGTGATGTCGTGCAGGGCCCACGAGGCCTCCGGCGGAAGCGCGTCCCTGATTGCGAAGCCATCCGAGGGCAAGATGCGCGGGCGCCGCTGCCACGCGCGCCATTCGGCTTCCGAGACGTCGCCGTTGATGTCCGGGAAGCGCCGAACGTTGAAGACGTTCACGCCGAGGAACTTCGCGGCGAAGTCCTGCTCGACGTACCTGCCCATCCCTTCGACGATCGAGACGACGGCGATGAGGAACATCACGCTGATCGTCACGCCGAGGAGCGTGAAGAAGCTCTTGAGCTTCTGCACGCGGAGCTGGGTGAGGGCGAGGCGGATGGCTTCGAAGAGAGGCATATGACTGAAGAAAAACTGCCGCGGCTTCGCCGCGGAGAACCGCCGCGCTTCGCGCGGATGACCGTAATCGCTCTGCCGTTTACGGTTCTCCGGCCGCAGGCCGGCACTTCTCCGCGCGGAACGCGCGGCAGTTGTCCCTACGGTTAGAATCGTCCTGAGTTACAGCCCGACCTTCTGTGCAAAGGCTTCCCGTCGGTCGTCCGAATGAACCAGGCCGTCGCGCAGCACGACAACGCGACGCGCGTGCGCGGCGATGTCGGCTTCGTGCGTCACCATGATCACCGTCTGGCCCTGATTCGCGAGCTCCTCGAACACCTTCATGATCTCCTCGGACGTCTGCGAATCGAGATTGCCGGTCGGCTCGTCGGCAAGCAGAATCGACGGGCGGTTCACCAGCGCGCGCGCGATGGCGACGCGCTGGCGCTGGCCGCCCGAAAGCTCGTTGGGCCTGTGGTCCATGCGGTCGCCGAGTTGGACGCTCTCGAGCGCTTCTTTCGCGCGGCGCTTCCGTTCCTCGCCACCGATGCCCGCATATACGAGCGGAAGCTCCACGTTGTGCAGCGCGGTGGCGCGCGGGAGCAGGTTGAACGTCTGGAAGACGAAGCCGATCTCCTTGTTCCGGATCCGCGCGAGCTGGTCGTCCGACATGGACGAGACCAGCGTCCCGTTGAGCCAGTACTCGCCGGCGGTCGGGGTGTCCAGGCAGCCCACGAGGTTCATGAGCGTGGACTTGCCCGAGCCCGAAGGGCCCATGATCGCGACGTACTCGTTGCGTCCGATGACGAGATCGACGCCGCGCAGCGCGCGCACGATTTCACCGCCCATGTCGTACTCGCGCTTGATCCCGCGCGTAACGATGACCCAACGCGGGTCCGGTGCGGCTCCCGGCTGGCCAGCGACGGCCTGGCGTTCGGCCGTCGTATGCATCGGGATGTCGACGGTGTCTTGACTCACGATTTCGCGACCTGCTTCGTTTTGGTTTCTGTGACCTTGGCGGCGCGCACGAGCGTTCCATCCTTCAGCTCGCGAATCGCCTGATACGTACCGGCGACGATCTTCTCGCCCTCCTTCAGTCCGCTCAGGACCTCGAAGTGCTTCTCGCCGGCTATACCTACCTTTACGGGCCGGAACGTGACTTTGTTGTCGGTCCCTACGACGAACACACCTTCTACGTCCTTCTTGCCGACGTCCTTGGTCGGCTTGGGCCGGCCCAGCCCGACGGCAGTGTCGCCCTTGGCCAATTCCTCGTTCTCGCGAACGGTGAGCGCGATGATCGGGATCGACATCACGGCCTTCCGCGTGTCGGTCACGACCTTCGCCGTCGCCGAGAAGTCCGGACGAGTCTCCTGCGGCGGGTTGAGGAGTTGAACCGTGACCTCGTAGTCCACCGCCTGGTCGGCGCTCTGCTGCACGGCCGCGCCTTTCACGGAGCTGTTGGAGATCTTGGTCACGCGGCCCACGAACGTCGTGTCCGGAAACGCGTCGATCTGAACGACCGCCGAGTCGCCGATGCTGATCCGGGCAACGTCCGTCTCGTCGACCTTCACCTTGGTCTCGAGCACCGACATGTCGCTGATCGTGAGGAGCGTCGCCGCGTCCTTGTTGAACGTCCCCTGAATCGCGGTCTCTCCTGCCTCGACGTTGAGACGCGTCACACGGCCCGCCATAGGCGCGTAAATGGTCGTCTTCTCTTTCATCGTCCGCGATTCCTTGAGTGCGGCGCGGGATTGCTCGACCAAGTGGGTCGATGACTCGAGCATTGCCTCATTTACGTCTACCGACGTCCTGAGCTGCTCCATCTGCTCATCGCTGACCAGCTGCGTGTTTGTCTTTTTCATGGCCGACATCCGCTCCAGGCTCTTCTGAGACTGGATCAGGTTCGCCTTCGACTGAGCGGCCTGCGCCTGGGCGGCAGCCATCGCCGCCTCGGCCCGCGTGACCGTCGCCTCGGCCTGCTGCGGATCGATCTGGAGCAGGAACTGTCCCTTCGACACCATCTGTCCTTCCTTGACCGATAGTATCGTGATCTTGCCCGTGATGTCCGCCGACAGATCGACCTTCGTCTGCGGGCGCACCTGGCCGCTCGCCGTCACCGACGATACCAGGTCGCGCTTCTCGACGGGCTCGACCCGGACCTCGACCGCCTTGTTACCGCGCTTTGCGGCGCCAAGACCGCCGATCAGCACGACGACGAGACCAACCGCGCCCGCAATCGACCACTTGACTCGTTTGCTCATGTTGTTTCCTGACTCAGCGGAGGGGACGCCCGACCGCGTTTTCCAACGCGGCGTAGGCTCGGTGATAGTCGTAGATCGCGTTGAGACGATCGATCTGGGCCTGCTCGAATGTGCCGCGCGACGTCGTCACGTCGAGAAAGGTTGCTGCACCAACTCTGTAACGCTCCTCGGCAAAGCTAAGCTCCTCTCTCGCTTTGGCCGCATTGATCTCCTGCATCTGCGTCGTCTTGATGGCCGTCTTCAGGTTGAGATACGCCTGCGCGACGTCCGCCGTGAGCGCCAGCTCGCGGGCGCGCACCGTGAACTTCGCGTTGTCGCGCGTGATGATGGCTTCCTGCAGGTTCTGCTCGCGGTTCAGATTGTCGAAGATCGGCATCGAGAGGAAGGCGCTGAACGCAAACGGGGAGCGCGTGAACCTGAAGGGGAACGTGTTATTGTCGGCGCGAATCTTGGCGGCCATTTCCGGCGTGAACGTGATCCCGCTGCAGTTCACTCCCGTCAGCCCGGCACCTCTTCGTATCGAATCCGTCGTGGCGCACGAGGCGGCTGCCGCGAGCGTCGAGGATTGCGCCCGATTCACGAGGAATTCCGGATTCGTGTACTCGTACGAGTTGCCCCCCCACCCCGTGCTGAGATTGAGCGTGGGCGCATACTGACCCTGTCTCAATTGCACGCCGGCGCCAGCCGCCTTCTCGCGGGACCGAAGCGCCAGGAGCCCCGGATTCGATAGACGGGCCAGCTCCTGGAGACTGTCGAGCCGGAAATCCACCGGGATGATGTCGAAACGCGTCGTCAGCACGACGTTCGGCGGCTGCGGCACGCCAAGCTGCTCGAAGAAGCGGAGCATCTCGACTTCGGCGTTATTGTGCGCATTGAGCGCCGCCACTTCAGCGGTGCCGAGCGCGACTTCCGCGCGGCGGACGTCGAGAATGGTTCCGGCGCCGACCGATTGCCGTGCCTTCGCCAGCTCGAGCTGACCTTGCGTCGTCTGGAGAAGTGAATCCTGAAGCGCGGCGCGAGCCTGCTGCTGCAAGACCTGGATGTAGCGCTGCGTGATGCCAGAGCGCAGGAGCTCGGACATCCCGGTGACGTCCGCTTCCGCGGCTGCCCGGTTCGCGGTGAACAACTTGGGCGCGAACAGCACCGCGCTATTGAGCGTGTAGTTGACGTTCAGCCCGTAGGATGACTGAACGACGTCGGAGTTGTTCGCGAGCTGGATGCCGCTTACGAACTGCTGGCCCGTCTGTTGATAGCGGCCGGACAGATTCGCGCTGACCGAAGGGAGCAGCGACGCGTAGGCGGAGCGTACCTGGATGTCCGCGGTGCGCCGCGCGTTGATGGTCTGCTGGAAAAGCGGATTGTTGCGACGAGCCAATGCAATGGCTTCGTCGACGGTCAACGTGCTGGGCGCCTGAGCCTGCGCGGTCTGCGCAACAAGGGCCAGGGCTGCCAGAGGCAGAACAAAACGCATGTCTGGAGGTCCTATCGGAAGGTCTGACTTGGATTACGGGGAGGGTGGGATGGGTGTTTCAAACACTTCAGCGGCGGAAATGGGAACTGGAGAATGGGAAATGGGTCCGGGATGCTCCCCTATAGCCAAGAACACTCGGACAACGCATCCCGAGCCCATTTCCCATTTCCGATTTCCCATTTCCGCCCTCTTTCTATCTGGGCGGATCGTCCCTCAAAGCTACCAGGCTTTTCTCCGCCAGAGCGACCTTGAGCAACCGCCCCTTTTCGTCGATCCAGACCTCGCGGGTAGCGCCGGTGGGCCCAATGAGCGCGAAATGGCGGCTGGGGATGCTCCGGTTCGCGATCTGGATCGTGTCGTTCCCACGCTCTTCGAGCCGGAATCGGGACGGCTCGGTGACGCCGGGGGCGATCACCGCGAGTTGGGAGTGCAGAGCGGCGAGCGGGACGAAGAAGAAATGATGGAAGACGTCGTCGTCCATAAGAAGCGCGCCGTTGTTCAGGACGTATTCGTGCGACGACTCTCCGTTCTTCGTTCGGATGAGCACGCTGAAGCGGCCTGGGCGTCCACGACCATTCAAGCGCTGGACGACCTCACCGCGCTGGGTCAGCTCGGATTCATATGAGACGGGAACACCCGACGAGTCGGTGCCCAGGCTGGTCGTAACGCGGTTTCCGCCAAGCGCGCTCTGACCGGTCGCTCGATAGACCTGTCCGCCCGGGGCGGGCGCGCGGACGATACGGAAGGACTCGCGTCCCAGCGGGGTACCACTCTGGGTGACCATGAACGTCCCTTCGTCGACGACGGCGCTGCTTTGGGCCTTCGCGTTGATCGGCAACATGACCAACCCGAGCGCCAAGACGCATGACGCGTGAATCGTGGTGATAAGTGACTTGTGACTCGTGGTGACGATCGACGATGGACGCATGACCTTATCTATACACCGTATGTATCGCTCGGGTTGCCAACTACGGCTCGACGGCGGCGGTCAGGAACACCCGCTCGCGAACCCGACTGTGAATCCGGTCGTACAGCAGTTGCCCTTTTTCTCGCGACGCGAGAGTTGGCCTGCCGATCGAGCCAGGACTCCCTTTAGGGATTCTCAACCACCCCCGCCGGTAACGTCGCAGCTCTTCACGCGACATCATATAATCCTGCGCGAGGTCCATCCGGACGAGCTCGGGCGCGAGATACAGGATGAGAGACGTGTCCACTTCGTCGCCGTGCATGGGCTCGGTCTGACCCTCGAGCAGATCGCGCAAGTCCATGGCGAAGATATCCACCACGCGAACGCGCGCGCCGTTCGTGATCACGGTTGCGAGTGCTTCGAGGTGCGGGTCGTGCTCGTGCGCGGTCAGGAGAATGAATTCTTTGATGCCAGTGGACTCCCAGGTGTCCAATAGATCGTTGAGCGTTCGATGCAGCGTCTTGCGCCGCAGCCACGCGTTGCCGGCGAACCCGCGCTCCGTGACGACGTTCACGCCGTACTCGAGCGTCGGGGCGCGCAGGACGCCGAACTCCGCCGAGAGCTGGTCCGCCAGCCGCTCGACGACGATCGTGTCGCATCCCATCGGCATGTGCGGTCCGTGCTGCTCGCACGTGCCGACCGGCACGATGAGGCGCGCGTCGGCGTCGATCGCCTTCGCAATTTCGTCCGGCCGCATCTCCTTGATGCGACGCGGGCGGAGAGCCGACAGAGGCTGAGTCATATGGCCGCGGTAAAGAAGGCGGAGCCGGTGACGCCGGTAGCGCCGCGACTTCCGCCCGGATGGCGCGGCGCCGGCTGGATCATCGGCTCGTCCATCGCGCTGCTAGCGATGAGCCGATGGCTGAGCGCGACGTCGGTAGAGTATCTCGTCCTAGCGGCTACCGCCACGGCGGTCTGCGCCGCGCTCATGTTCGGGGTGCAAGCGTCGCACCGGCCGTGGGCGGTCGCGTGCGTCGCCGCGATGATCATGGCGCTCACGCTGGGCGCCAACACGCAGCATCAACTGGCGCGACTCGAGCATGATTGGCCCGCCGAACGCGCGCGCATGAGCGACGAAGCGTTGTCGGATCTCAGTGCGCGGGTCGGGCAGGCGAGTGTGGAGCTCGGGACGCTCGCGTTGGCGGCGCTCACCGCGCCGTCGGATCGGGGCGACGCCTTCCAACGGCTCGCGGGCGCCGTCCGTGGCGACGACCGCGCGCTGGTGCTCTTCCGCGGCGATTCCGCATTCGCCTGGAGCGGGACGCCGCGCGTGTCCGTCGACTCGCTCGCGGATTCCAGCGGCGTCGTCGGCACGCCGTTCTATCTCGCGCTGTACGCGTCGGCGACCGGCATCGGCGCGCACGCCGTTGCGACCCGCCTGTTGTACGCCGTGCCACCGGCGGACCGGATGGTGCACTCGCTCGGCGGCGACGTCGTCCAGCGTACCGGGATCGCGGGACTCAGATTCGTGCCCGCCGCCGATTCAGCGACGCTGGCCGGCGCGCGCGTCGTTCAGAGCGACGGCCGCAACTTGTTCGCGGTGCGAGCGGAGTTGCCGACGCAGGGGCAGGTGCAGCTCCGGCTGCTGGAGCGTGCGCGCCTCTTCGTCGGGCTGCTTCTGGGTGCGGCGCTGGCGTGCTTCATCGTCGCGGCGTGGCGGGATCGGCGCGGGCT
>DATBRO010000187.1:0-3419 GCA_036560265.1 Gemmatimonadaceae bacterium
ATCAGCTCCTCGGGATTCTCGGCTAGATGGAAGTCATCAAGGGCTCTGCCCGTGATATCCCTGCAGAGCCCTTGATTGCTTCGTGCAGTATCTTGCTGGCGCGCTTCGCGCGCCGGTATGCATCAAATCACCAGCTCACCATTGTTGAGCACGAAGCGGTTGCCCTGCACCGCACTCGATCGGAGGGCCGTGTACGAGACCGCATGGTCCAGCAGTTCGCCTCGCTTGCCCCAGAGATCGAGCTGCACCTCGATCAGGTTCGGTGAATCCGGACTCCACAGCAGCTCGTTTCGGGAATCGTCGATGCCCGGGTCCGACAACGCGATGCGCCGGTGCACTTCGCCGGCCACGACGGTGTAGGTGTCTGCCGCCAGTAGCGTCCCCCTGCTGGTGAGGGTCACGGACAAGCGGCATGGATCGGCGGGGACTCCATCGATCCACCCGGCGACGCCGATTTCCCATCGCGCGAGATGCGGACTGAACGCGACCGCCCGCAACGCCGTGGCCGGCACGAGCTCGAGCCACACCGTCTGCCAGATGCCGGTTGTTCGCGGGTACCAGATCGAGTGCGGCTCCAACTGCCAATCCTGCTTGCCACGAGGCTTCGCCAGATCATGAGGATCGTCGTCGGCTCGAACGACGACTTCGAGCTCATTTGAGCCGGCGACGATCGCGGTGATGTCGAATTCGAATGGCGTGTATCCACCCTGGTGTTTGCCCACCCAGGTGCCGTTCACCCACACCGTCGCCCTGTCGTCAACGGCGCCGAAATGCAGAACCACTCGCTGTTCCGCTGGACGGGTCTCAAGCTCGACGCGGCGGCGGTACCAGCACCTCCGGTAGAAGCCCGTATCGCCAATGCCGCTGGCGCGCGTTTCCGGCGCGAATGGGACGCGGATGCGAGTCCGCCACGCCACCTCCGCAGGAACCGACCAGCCGGCTGACGGATCAACCGCAAACTCCCACTCACCGTTGAGCGAATACCAGGTATTCCGGCGCAGCTGCGGGCGCGGATACCCGCGCAAGCAGGCGTCGAGCGCGTCGGAGCTGATTGGCGGGAGCGTCATGAGGTGTCGAGTCACGGTGCAAAGTCCATTCTCGCCTACGCCGTCCGCAATCAGCTCGACCGTCAAACTCACGTGATGTCATGACTCGAGGCGTATCTCGAACATGAGCTCCACGAGATGATTCTGGTCGCATGAACCTGAATGCGTTGGAGAGGAGATCGAGCACAATCTTCTCCCATAGGTCACCGTCCATGAACACCTGGCGTCGTGCAGGTGATCGATCTCAGCGACCTGGCCGGTCCGCAGCGCCGCTTTCGTACGTCTGCTCCAGTCCTCATCGGAAACATGCTCAATCTGGCGCATGCCGCTACGAAGGACTATCAGGGACCCAATGAGAAGATCGCCCCCGTGTCGGTGAAATCCCTGACCGCATGATTCCAGTCAGGAGCGTAGTTCCCCGAGACGTTGTGTTCGTGCCCGTCCATTTTGGCGATCTCGGCGAAGACTCGGCGGCGAACAACCTCACGTCGACGCTCGAGGATCCGGTGTCGAAGCAGCCGACGCAGAAAATCGCGGCCGTACGGATCGAGCGGGTACGGACATGAGCGCCCTGCCGACGTGCTCAACACGGCGATCTGGCGCGAAATCGCCGCGATCGGTGCGATCGCCGCCTTGCCCCCGACAGACGCACCCGGGATACACGTTCGTGTACGTCGAAACCAAGCTCGAGAAGCATGCGAACGTCACACAGCTCGCCACTCTGCTGCGCATGCACGGCCACCAGCGGGAGTGGTCCGCCGGCCTGACCGGCGTCATTCTGAAGGGCAGACGGCCGTCGTCCAGGCGATGGATACCACCGCGACGCTCCGAGCGATGCGGCTGGTCGGGCGCGAGCTGGTCCACCAATACACGTCGGCACTCGACAGCGTCGTCGGCATCGCCTCGCGATCGCTGCGAACGGCGCTGAGTCGCGCGATCGTGCAGGATGTCGTGCTCTCCGCGCATATCGCCCGTCGCAGCGACGATCCCGCCGACGAGCGGGACGTCCCGCATTCCGTGTCGGCATGCTTCGCGACCGGCGAGGCGCGCGTGTGCATGCGGTGCCTGCTCGATCGAGCGGGCCGCAACAGTGTGCTGCAACGCGACGAGTCGTTCGAGCCGCACCCCCACAAAGTGGTTTCGTTGAAAGTCACGAGTAAGGGCATCCGAGCGCCTTCAGCCCAGGATCGAGCAGTTGTTACGCCGCAGCCCCGCCAACTTCGAGCTGCGCGCGTCGACGAGGTGCAGTTGCCGGGCAACACGCGCACGGACGCGCTCTCCAAGACGATCGTCGCGCTCGACGAGGCGAGCGCCGTCGAGTGGGAGGAAAAAAGAAGGACAAGGCATGAATCGGCGGATGTTCGAGGCACCGCTCGCAGCAGACGCCCCTGGGAAGGCTGGCGCGTCTCGCATTTCGGTGGCGCTGGCCGGAGCAACAAGAACGTGCCGGCGCTCACGGCTACTGACATGGCAAAGATCGCCCGCCACGACGCCATGTCGGAAGCAGCCGCGCCGACGAAAGGCCCGACGACGCCCGCGGCGCCCGTCCAGGCCGCCCACACGCCGAACCGGCGTGCACGCTCGATGGAGTCGTTTGCCGAGACGCTGATCATCGCCACGACACAGGGCAGCACCAGTGCAGCAGCCCCGCCTTGCAGCGCGCGTGCCGCGATCAGCACGGCGCCGGAAGTGGATGTTGCGGCGAGCGCCGCCGACGCCGCATAGATGAGCATCCCGACGCGCAGCACCAGTCCGTATCCCAGGCGATCGGCCAAGGCGCCCCCGGGCAGCAGAAGTGCGCTCATCGCGACTAAATGCGCGAGGCTGATCCACTGGAGTTGAGACACAACTAATTCGACACTTTGTGCTATCGCGGGCAGGGCCATGGTCACGGCGCCACCCTCCAACGTGACGAGCGCGGACGCCGCCGACAGTGCCATCAGGTCGCGCCGTTCCACGCATTGGAGCGTGCAGTGTGAATGCCAACCGCCGGTCGGAGGCGCGCTGGGCCGCGGGTGCGTCAGATGGGCGTCTACAACAACATTGTGAAAACGTTCCGCGCGCGGGAGCCGATCGCGATCATTATCGAGCCGGGCGGTCAGACAACATGCTGCGCCGCAGCACCAGCAGCGACAGGCGGGCCGCTCGACGGAACTCCAGCACGCATGGGGGCGCTGCCCCCTGGGAGCCCGCTAAGAAGCCACCTTCACCGGCGCGATCTCGCCACGTTCGGACACGACATGCGTGTGCTGACTGCAAATCTCTTCGATCGCCGTGTCTTTATAGAAGCTGCCCATCGAGTAGCCGCAGAGAAGCTCGAATTCGTAGGTATTGGCGAGGTAATTCCAGAGCATCTCGAGCCGGATGGCGGCG
>DATBRO010000188.1:0-3739 GCA_036560265.1 Gemmatimonadaceae bacterium
CCGTTGCGCGTGCCATTGTAGAACGGGCCGAAGTCGCCGCGCACCACGACTGAGAAGCGCGCGCTCGGATTCGTCTGCCAATCCAGGCCGAGGGAATTCCAACTGTACGCGCCGATCGGAAGCGTGACGCTGCTCGAGATCGCGAAGGGCTGCCGCAACCCTTCATGGTAAAAGTTGAGCTCCGGCCCCAATCGCCCGCCGTCGGCGAAGGTGACTTCGGTCATGTCGACGTGCCACCACCCGCTCGAGAAGTAGCCGTCCGGCAGATAGTAGTTGCGAAGGCTGGAGTGCGGATTCCAGTCCTTGAGCCACGTGAGACGCGGATTGCGCACCAGACGCATCAGCATGACCTCGTAGTAGCGATAGCCGCCCGCGCGATTCAGAAAGCCGACTTCAGGGTTGAAATCTTGTCCGACCTGGATGACGCGAGCACTGTGATTCCAATCCGCGGTCTGATACGCGCCGCGAACGCTGTAGCCGAAGTCGTCTCCATTTCTCCTGGGGGTCACGGACCTGGCTCCCCACCCGTCGAAGGTGATGGCCTCGCCGACTCCGGCCCGTCCGTCCACGGCGTACGTCGTGTTGCGACTGGCGGAGCTGTCGATCGCCGTACGGTTCACAGCGATGATGCCGAGTCGGGAGCGGTTGGAGAGCTCGCGCGTGACTCGCGCGACGGCGTACGCGTTCATCGGCTGGACGGCCGTCACCTCGTCGGTCACGATCTCGAGGGCGCCAACCGTGAGTCCCGCAACGCGCCCCGAGACCCGACCGCCGCCGCGGATGGGCACGGGTCTGCCCAGTGTGTCGATGCCGATGCGTCGGCTGAAGAACAAGTCGACCGCTTGCGGCGTTCCCGCCGAGAAGCTGCCGGCGTTCTCGAGGAAGAAGGGCCGCTTCTCCGGAAAGAAGAGCGGAAAGCGCGTGAGGTTCGTTCGCTGCTCGTCGACTTCCACCTGGGCGAAGTCGGTGTTGTACGTGAGGTCGAACGTGAGGCTCTGCGTCAGCCCGTACTTCGCGTCGAACCCCGCCTGGGTCCTGTTCGTGGCG
This sequence comes from Gemmatimonadaceae bacterium, assembly GCA_036560265.1. Taxonomy (GTDB): domain Bacteria; phylum Gemmatimonadota; class Gemmatimonadetes; order Gemmatimonadales; family Gemmatimonadaceae; genus DASPMP01. The sequence continues at coordinate 1,048 of DATBRO010000188.1, forward strand.
CTCGTTCCGACCGAGAAATTGCGTTGCGTGCTGCTGAGCGCGTACGGCGTGAGAACGGCGAGTCGTTGCGTGGGAATCTTCGTGAGCTCCAGCGTCCCGGCGCGCGACAAGCGGTACATGCTGAACTGCCGCGGAATGAACGACCAGTAGGCATCTTCGCCCTTGCGCCGTATGCCGCGTGAAATGTTGAGTCCCCACGTTTGCCGCGCGCCGGTGCCATACCGCAGCGTCGAATACGGAATCCGAAACTCGGCGTACCACCCGAGGGAATCCGCGCTGGTTCGAACGGTCCAGTTGCCGTCCCAATTGATATTGAAGCCGCCCATCGAGCCGGCCACGGCGCGATTCTGCCCCGTCTGCTGGACGCCGCCTCCTTCGCCTTCCTTTGCGATTTGTCCGTCGTACTCGACGCCGGCGGGTGTCGTCGCGAACATGAAACCGTTCTGGCGGTCGAGATACGTGTCGAAGACGAGCGCGATGTAGTCGCTGTTGTCGAGGGAGACGTCGCGGACTTTTTCCCCGGGGACGATCGCGTGCGGCTCGCGATCGTACATCCACGCGCCCACGTAGATCGCTTCACCATCCGTCACGATGCGCACTTCGGTCCGCTCGCTCACCGGCTGACCTTCGTGCAGCTCGCGTTGCTTGAATCCCGTGAGCGGAACAACGTCGCGCCACACCGGGTCATCCAGCCGGCCGTCGACCACCGGTCTCTGTTTGATCACGGGAGCCGACGCGACGCGCGCTATGCCCGCCGCGCGGACTCCAGACGCCTGCGACGCCGCACCGTTCTGGCCTCGTGCCGGTGCCGCTGCCAACGTAAACAACACCGCCAGTATGAATCGCGGACGGGCTGTTCGACGCGGAAACGGCCCGGAAACAAACGAAAACGGCCGCGGTTTATTGAGAGTTCGGGCTTCAGTTGTCGTCAACAACAATGATCTATCCTGCGGATATTTTCGTTGGTTTCCTGCTCTTTCCGTGTTGAACAGCCGAACCGAGAGCTATCCACGCAACTCCAAGGTACTAGGCGCGAAGAAGCTCATCGATGCGTGACGCAATCCGCTCGGCGTCCGGCAGCACCGCATCGAGCAGCACGGGATGATACGGCATCGGCACATCATCGACCGCGAGCCGGTCGACGGGCGCGTCGAGGTGCCAGAACGTCTCTTTCGCGACCGTCGCCGCGATCTCGGCGCCGAATCCTGCCGTGATGTTGTCCTCGTGAACGATGAAGCAGCGGCCGGTCTTCTGCACCGACTCGAGCACCCGTGAGCGATCCCAGGGCGCGACGGTCCGGAGATCAATCACCTCGACGCGATTCTCGAAGCGCGCGGCCGCCGGCAGCACGCGATGCACCATCGCGCCCCACGTCACCAGCGTGAGATCGCTCCCGGCACGAAGGGTGACGCCGCGGCCGAAAGGAATGACGTACTCGTCCCCCGGATAGCGCGCGCTTCCGTCGCTCGTCATCAGCAGCGACCGGTGCTCGAAAAAAATCGTCGGGTTCTTGCCACGCATCGCGGACCGCAGCAGCCCCACGGCGTCGGCGGAGTTCGATGGATACGCGACCTGCCATCCGTACGCGTGCACCCACTGCACTTCGCCGCTGACCGAATGCCATGGGTCGCCGACGTCCTTCCCGAACCCGCCAGGCATACGCACGACGATCGGCGCGGCGAACCTGTTTGCGGTGCGCCAGCGCAGCGAGCCGCAGTTGTTCAAGTGCTCGTGCGCGGGATCGGCATACTTGCGAAACTGAATCTCCGCGACGGGCATCAGACCGCCGATCGCCATTCCTACGGCGCGTCCGATGATTCCCTCTTCCGACAGGCTGGTGTCGAAGACGCGTCCCTCGCCAAACTCGCGCTGGAGTCCCTCCGTGACGAGATGCACGCCGCCTTTGCGGCCAACGTCCTCGCCGAACACGAGCACCTTCGGATTCACCTGTAGCTCGTGGCGGAGCGTGCGTCGAATGGCCTCCGCGAGTCGCAATGGCTCGCCGCTGTCTTCGGCGGTGGCCTCGCCGCCGAGTTTCTTGATCTCGGTGTCCGTCAGTCCACCGACCGTTCTCGCATCGCCGGCGTGTCTCGGCTCCGCATAAATGAAGCGCTTGACGCGCGCGGGGTCCGGCGCCGGGCGCGCGCGCGCCGCCTTGAGTCCCGCATCGACGTCACGCTTCGCCTCGACTTCGACCGAGCGCCATTCGTCCGCTGACAACCGGTCGGGAACGACGTGACGCTTCAGACGCGGCAGCGGATCGCGCTTCGCATCGTCGGCGATCTCCTGCTCGGTGCGATACCCCCGTTGGTTGTCCGGACCCGAGTGGCTACAGAGACGCGGCACGGTGAGGTGCACCAATGCCGGACCGCTGCCGCTGCGAACGTGCTCCACGCATTCGCGGAGAAGTCGCGCGATCTCTTCGGGCTCCGTTCCGTCGCCGTCGCGCACGAGCAGGTTGCGGAACGACGCGAGGTTCTCGGCGACGTTGCCACCGGGAGTCTGAAGGTCTCCGCGCACGGAGATGCCGAGACCGTTGTCCTCGACGTAAAAGAGCACCGGTAGTTTGAGCGTCGTCGCGATGGTGAGCGCCGACCAGAAGCCGTTCGTCGCCACCGACGCCTCGCCGCCGTTTACCAAGGCGATGGCGCCATCATACGATTTGTCACCGAGTACGTCGCGATGATACACG
>DATBRO010000189.1:0-4126 GCA_036560265.1 Gemmatimonadaceae bacterium
TCGCCTTCGATTTGAGGATGCGCTAGCGTGACTCGCGCGATGCTACGCCGGTGGGCGACTCTTCCGCGTGCGCGATCTCTGTCGTTGTATGTTTGTGGACCGATGATTCACCGGCCTCGAGTGATTCGTTATCTCGTGTTCATCCTGGGCGCGCTGCAGCTTGCGGCGCCCGGAGTGAGCGCGATCGCGGATGGCATGCTGTCACGCGACGAATCGCAGGCGCCGGCGACGCACATCGAGGCGACAACTCGCTCGACTTGCCAGGTGGTGCACTCGCCGGACTGCGGCTTGTGTCGGTATCTGTCCCTATCGGCTGCATCGAGTCGTTGCGCTCAGCCGGTGACGTGGCAGGGCGCCGCGCGCGACCGCGTTGATCCCGCGTCGACCGACACAGCGTCAATAGGGACGCAGACCGTCTCCCTCGGTCGCGCGCCTCCTCGCGCCTGAACGTGAAAGGGCTGCGCGCGCCACGCGCGCGCTCGGCTGTGCTGTTCTGCGCGACCACCCTGTCGCGACAGTCACGTTCAACCACACCGCCATGTACAAAACTGTTTTGGGCGCGGTGCTCATTGTGGGCATCACGTCGTCTCTTACGGCCCAGCAAACACGGGCCGATTCGATTGCCAAGGCGCGGGCCGACAGCATCGCGCTCGTCCGCGAGCTGGAGCGCATGTCTCGCGACACGAGCCGCGCGCAGGCCCCGACCGGCACCCAGCAAGGCCCGACGAACCCTCGACTGCTGCCCGACTTCAGCGCCGTCGGTGATTTCGTCGGCGACCTGTCGCCCAATGGCAGCACGCAGGAAAACCTCTGCCGCTTCTGCGTCCGCGAGGTGGAGCTTGCGGTGCAAGCCGCCGTCGATCCCTTCTTCCGCGGCGACGTCTTCCTCGGCATCAGCGACCTCGAAAAGATCTCGATCGAGCAGGCCTTCCTGACGACTACGTCCCTGCCCTACGGTCTCGAGGTGCGACTCGGCCGACAGCTCCTGCCCATGGGAAAGATCAACGTCACGCACCGGCACGACCTCCACACCGTCGAGTATCCCTGGATCGTCCAGAAATTCCTCGGTGCCGACGGCATGAAGGGCACCGGCGTGTACGTCAGCAAGATCCTCGCGCCCTTCGGCTTCTACCAGGAATTGATTGTCACGGCGAACGATCGCATCGGCGAGGCACCGGAGGATCTCGTGACCGAGGAGGCCCACAATAAGGAGCTCGGGGGCCTCGCGTACCACGCTCGCTTTCGCAACTACTTAGACATCTCTGAGTCGAGCAATTTCGAGCTGTCGGCCTCGGCGCTGACTGGAAAGACCGAGCAGCCCGTGGACGTCACCACCGCGGGTCTGCCCGCGGGGATCACGGCGGTGAATGCGCGCCAGAGCCTCATTGGCGGAGACCTCACCTTTCGCTGGCGTCCGCTGGAACAGGGATTGTACAAGTCCCTCATCCTCCAGGCGGAGTTCATGAGGCAGTTCAACGAGCGCCTCACATCGCCGGGATTCCTTGGTCCCGGCCGCGATTTCAATGGCGCATACACGTTCGCTCGCTGGCAGCTGACACAACGTCTCTACCTCGGCGGACGGTACGATTGGGTCCAGGATCCCGAGCTCAACGGAGAAACCTTCACGGCCGGGTCAGGGTATCTCGAATGGTTCCCGAGCGAGTTCTCGAAGCTGATGGTAGGCTACGAACGCACGATGCCTACCGGGCTCGACGCGGTCAATCGCGTGCTGTTGCAGGCGTCGTTCGCCCTCGGTCCCCACAAGCCGCATCCATTCTGATGACATCGCCGCCCGAGTGGCGGCAGGAGTCTAAATGTCCTATTTGAAACTCGCATTCGCTGCGCTCGCACTCGCGGGCCCAGCGCGGGCACAGCTCAAAGTCGTCACCAGTACGACGGACTTGGCGGACATCGCCAATCAGGTGGGCGGCGCGAAAGTGCGCGTCAGTCACGTGAGCGAGGGCTATCAGGACCCGCACTTCGCCGAGGCCAAGCCCAGCTTCATCCTGAAAATGCGCGACGCCGACGTGTTCGCGTTCGTCGGTCTGGATCTCGAAATCGGCTGGATGCCGCTGCTCGTGCAGGGTGCGCGCAACCCCAAGATCCAGATGGGCGGTTCGGGATACCTCGACGTGTCGCAGGTGATCAGCGTCCTCGATCGTCCCAGCGGCAACGTGGACCGGAGTCAGGGAGACGTGCACCCACTTGGAAATCCCCACTACTGGCTCGACCCGGAGAATGGCCGGCGCATCGGCCGGCTGTTCAAGAAGAGATTCTCCGACCTCGATCCCAAGAACGAGGATTACTACGAAACCAACGAGAAGGCCTTCGAAGCGAAGCTGAACAACGCCGAGCGCGACTGGCAGTCTGAATTGCGCTCCCTCAAAGGTCAGCCCGTCGTCGCGTATCACACGAGCTGGAAGTATCTCGCCGAATATACGGGGCTGAACATCGTCGGATTCATGGAACCCAAGCCCGGAGTGCCGCCGTCGCCTTCGCATCTGGCGGGACTCATTCTTCAGATGAAGCGCACGAGCGCCAAGGCGATCATCATGGAGCCGTTCTACAACAGAAAGGACGCCGACTTCGTATCATCCAAAACCGGCGCGAAGGTCGTGATCATGCCGCCCTCGGTTGGCGGGCTGCGCGGCAAGAACATCGACCACTACATCGACCTGATGAAGTACGATATCGATCTGCTCTCGAACTCTCTGAAATGAAATCGCTCGTCCGGTTCGACCACGCGACGCTCGGCTATGGGCGTCGCGTGGTGCTTTCGGATCTCAGCTTCGAAATCCCCGAGGGAGATTTTCTGGGGCTGGTTGGACCCAACGGCGCCGGCAAGACCACCATCCTCCGCGCGATCCTCGGTACGCTCAAGCCGATGTCCGGCAGTGTGACCGTCGCGCCCGGCCTGCGTTTCGGGTACGTGCCGCAACGCGACTCGGTCGACTACGGGTTTCCGCTCAAAGTCGTCGACGTCGTCCTCATGGGACGCTACGACCGTATCGGCCTCGGCCGCCGTCCCACCGCGGACGACCGCGCCCGCGCGGTCAGGGCGCTCGATCACGTGGGGATCGCGCACCTCGCCGACCAGCAGCTCAATTCGCTCTCCGGCGGACAGAAGCAGCGCACGCTCATCGCGCGCGCCTTGGTCGGCGAGCCGTCGATTCTGGTGCTCGACGAGCCGACCAACGGCATGGATCTCGTCTCGACGACGCAAATCTTGTCGCTGGTGCGCGAGCTGCACGAGCGCGACCAGATTACGGTGCTCATGGTGAGCCATGCGCTCAACGAAGTGGCGAACTACGTGAATCGCATCGCGCTCACGCTCGAGGGCGCGTTCCGCATCGGCACCGTGACCGAAATCGTGAACGAGCAGGTGCTCACGTCGATGTACGGCATCCCGGTCGAGGTCGACGAGGTTCACGGACACAGGATCGTCGTGGCACGTCGCGGCCGCGCCTCCGGGGAGAGCAATCGTGTCTAACACGTTCTCCACGATTCTGCTCTTCCGCGAAGCGCTGTACGGCGCTCTCGTGATCGCGCTCGCCTGCTCCGTACTCGGCGTCTACGTCGTGCTGCGCCGCATCGTGTTCGTCGGCGCGGCGCTCGCGCAGCTGTCGTCTGCCGGCATCGCGCTGGGACTGTTTCTCAGCGGCATCGGCATCGGCGGCGAGCTGACGCATCACCCTGTCGCCATGGCGCTCATCGTCACGATCGCGGGCGCCGTGTTCTTCGGCATGGGGGGAGGTGGACGTTCCGGTGTTCCTCCAGATGCGGTGATCGGCGTGACCTACGCCGTGGCCGCGGCTGTCGGCATCATTCTCATTTCCAAGGCCAAGACCGGCGAGGCGCACGACATCTTTCTGCAAGGCAACATCCTCGGCATCACGCGCGTCGACACGCTGGTGTTGCTCGCGGTAGCAGTGCCGGTGCTGCTGGTACACGTGATCTTTTATAAGGAATTCCTCTTCGTCTCCTTCGACCGGGAGACGGCGCGGACGCTTGGCTACAACGTCACCTTCTGGAATCTCCTGCTCTACTTCACGCTCGGCGTCGTCATCGCATACGCGATGCAGTTCGCCGGGGTGATGCTCGTCTTCAACTTTCTCGTTCTCCCCGC
>DATBRO010000190.1:0-34485 GCA_036560265.1 Gemmatimonadaceae bacterium
GCGCGAGGCCGCCGCGGCGTTGCCGGCCTCCGTCGGCGAGATCGAATCGTAGGGTGCTACCTGGTTGGCCAGGTTGAGATCCCGGCTCAGCGCCGAGTCCGCTGCTGCGCGGTCGTCCTTCTTATGACACGCGGCCGCGAGGACGATGGCGGGCGCGAGTATCATGACTCTCCATATCTGCATGGACTGCCTCCTATAATCGTTTGAGGCGCAGGGGATGTGCCAAACAGCTGCACTCGGCCGCGCCATTCGTGCGCGGGTGCGCGGCTGCGCCGCTGTGCTCGGCGGCCGCGCCCCGCCCGTGCTTTCGCACGGGCACCCGCGCGGGCGGTGCGTGCGCGCGCCGAGAAGGAGGAGTACATTTCTCCTCGACCGGGGTGCGTACGCGCAGATGCGCGCAACGCTGAGATCACACCCGTGGAACCTGATCCGGTTCATACCGGCGTAGGGAGTCGACATGAAAACGATCGCATTGCTGGCCGCGCTGGCGGCCGCGCCCGCTGTGCTGTTCGCGCAGCGCACCGACACGATTCGCACGCGCCGCGACACGGCGCACACGCTCGAGGCTGTCACCGTCGCCGCAATCCGGGCACGCGATGACGCCGCGGTCTCGGCGAAAATCCTGAGCGGCGCCGAGCTGGAGCGCCGGTCGTTCGGCCAGGACGTCCCGCTCGTGCTCCAGGGAACGCCGTCTCTGACGTCGTATTCGGAGACCGGCAACTACTGGGGCTACAGCTACATCCGCATGCGGGGGATCGATCAATCGCGCATCAACCTGACGCTCGACGGTATTCCGCTGAATGATCCCGAAGATCAGGTGCTGTACTTCACGGATTTTCCCGACCTTACCAACAGCGTCAGCTCGATTCAGATCCAGCGCGGCGTGGGAGCGAGCGCTCCGGGCACCGCGTCGTACGGCGGCTCGATCAATTTCCAAACGGTGCCGGTCGCGACCACGAGACGCTCCGGACAAATGCAACTTCAGGGCGGATCATTCGGGAGCGGGCGCGCGAGCGCGGAATACGCGAGTGGATTGTCGTCGAATGGCCTCGCGATGTACGGTCGACTCTCGGCGTTGCAGTCGGCCGGCTACCGCCGTCACTCGGGAGCCGAAGGACGTTCCGGTTTCCTGAGCGCGGCGTACGTGGGCGACCGCGACATCCTCAAGCTGACGGCGCTCGCGGGGATCTTCGCGGACACGCTCGCGTACGTGGGGGCCAGCGAGTCCGAGCTGTCGCAGGATCGCCGCTTCAACCCCTTGCGCGGGGACGAGGTCGATCGCTTTGGCGAGCAGGTCGCCGCGCTCTCGTATACGCGCTACTTGGGGACCACCTCCTCGGCGTCCGCGACGGCGTATCGCATTTCGGCGCGTGGGAACTACGACGTCTGCATCAGCCGGTGCGATCAGCCGCAGGCGGATCTGTGGAACTTCCATCTCGATTTTGCGTGGTACGGCGCGACCGCGGCGTGGAACTTCGAGCGCGACCACGCGCGCGCCAACGTCGGCGTCAACGCGAACACGTATGCACGCGACCACTACGCCTACGCGCGTCCCGATCTCGCGCAACAGTTGTACTTCAATACGGGACACAAGGACGACGCGAGCGCATTTGCCAAGCTCGCTTACGACGTCGGAGCGTTGACGTTGTCTGGCGACGTGCAGGCGCGGCGCGCGGAGTTTCGGTATACACCGGACGCGAACGCGGGCATCACCGCCAGTTCGATCAGCTGGACGTTCCTCAATCCGAAGGTAGGCGCGACGCTACACCTGACGCCGGCAGTGAGCGCGTACGCGTCGTTCGGAATCAATTCTCGGGAGCCCGCGCGCAGTGACATGTTCGCCGGTTTCGACAATCTCGACACGTCGAACGTCGCCTTCGTCGGTCCGCTCGGGCGCGTGCATCCGGAGCGCGCTCACGACCTCGAGGCCGGAGTGCGGTATCGCGGACGCGCCTGGTCCGTGGACGCCGATGCGTTTGCGATGACATTCAGGAACGAGATTCTCCCGGTTGGCAAGTTGAGCTACATCGGAACGCCTTTGCGGTCCAACGTGCGCGCGAGCCGGCGGCGCGGAGTGGAGGTGGATCTCAGCGGTCAGCCGCTCGAAAAGTTACGCATCGGCGTGACCGCCACGGCGATGCGGGCGCGAATCGCCGACTACACCGACGACGAGACGGGACAGGCGTATCACGACGTCGAGCCGCTACTCACTCCACGGTTTCTCAGCGCGCAGCGGGCCACGCTGGATCTCACCAGCCAACTGTCGGTGACCATCGCCGGCCGATACTGGAGCCGCGCGCAGCTCACGAATACCGGCGACGCGACGCTCGTCCTGCCGTCGTACTACACCGCCGACGCGACCGTCGACTGGAACCGCGGAGCGCACGGGCTGTCGTTGTACGTGAACAACGTCGCGAATTCACGAGGCTACGCCAGCGGGCACGTGAGTGGTGGCGAGGCACGGTACTATGTATTGCCGCCGCTGAATGCGTTTCTGTTAGCGCGCATTGGCATGTAGACTGTTCTCGGCGGCCGCCGACCCTCTCTCGGCAGCGTGTAACGCTGGCCGCCGAGACCTTATGACAACTGGAAAACGTCCCGGCAAGACGCAAATCGATCTGGAGGCGGCCTATCCGGCCATTGAGTCTCACGGCGTGATCGGCGACATGCAAACCGTCGCCCTCGTGGGACTCGACGGCCGCATCGCGTTTTGGTGCCTGCCCGAATTCGACTCGCCCACGGTGTTCGCGAGCCTGCTCGACGCGGACAAAGGCGGCTCGTTCGCCATCGTGCCGCGCCTCGAGCACGTGCGTCACAAGCAGATGTACCTGCCGGACACCAACGTCCTGCTCACGCGCGTGCTGTCCGACGGCGGGGTGTGCGAGATCTCCGACTTCATGCCGATCCCGCGACGGCCCGGTCCGAGCCGGATCGTCCGACGCGTCAAGGCCGTGCGGGGATCCTTCGAGGTCGATCTACGCTGCGCGCCACGCATGGGCTGCGGTATGCTCGGGCACTCGGCTCGCGTGGACGGCAACGAAGCGGAGTTCACCGCCGACGACGATTCGCTGCGGCTGCGTATCGTCGCGCAGGTGCCGCTCAAAAAACGCGGCAGCGATATCGTGGCGCGCTTCACACTGCGCGCCGGCGAGAGCGTGGGCATAGTCCTCGAGCAGCTCGCGCAGGGCTTCCCACCATTCGTGCTCGATCGGCAGCACGTCGCGCGCGCCTTCAAGCAGACGGTGAACTTCTGGCGCAACTGGATCGGCCAGTCGACCTATGGGGGGCGCTGGGAGGACGAGATCAACCGCTCGGCGCTCGTGCTCAAGCTGCTCCAGTCGAGGCGAACGGGCGGCATTCTGGCCGCGCCGACTTTTGGTCTGCCGACAAACGTGGGAGGCAAACGCAATTGGGACTATCGCTACATCTGGGTCCGCGATTCCGCGTTCGCAGTCTATGCGCTGCTGCGCCTCGGCCTCACGGAAGAAGCCGAGGGATTCACGCGGTGGGTGGAAGCGCGTTGCGCCGAGACCAAACATCCCGGGCAGCTTCAGCCGATTTATGCGCTCGACGGCCGCTCCGAGTTGACAGAAGTGTCGCTCGAGCATCTGGAGGGATACCGCGCGTCGCGTCCCGTACGCATCGGCAACAAGGCGTCGGAGCAACTTCAGCTCGACATCTACGGAGAGCTGATCGACGCCCTGTACCTGGTCGACAAGTACAAGGAGCAGATCAGTCAGGGGCTGTGGGCTCGGATCGAGCAGCTCGTCGATTGGGTGTGCGGCAACTGGGAAAAACCGGACGAAGGAATTTGGGAGGTGCGCGGCGGTCCGCAGCACTTTCTCTACTCACGCGTGATGTGCTGGGTCGCGGTCGATCGCGCCTTGCGGATCGCACAAGCGAGATCGATCCCCGCGCCCGTCGTTCGCTGGCGGGATGTGCGAGACGCCATCTATCGCGACGTGTTCACGAACTTCTGGGACGACAAGCAGGAGACGTTCGTCGGCATTCGCGGAACCGACGTCATCGATGCCGCGTGTCTGATCATGCCGCTCGTCCGGTTCATATCGCCCGCCGACCCTAAGTGGACGAGCACGCTCCGAATGGTGGAGGAGCGGCTCATGGACGATTCGCTGGTCTACCGCTACGACACGCGAACAGCGTCCTTCGATCCCATGGGCGGCAACGAGGGCACGTTCTCGATCTGCTCGTTCTGGTACGTTGAATGTCTGTCGCGTTCCGGTGACTTGCAGAGAGCGCGACTGGTATTCGAGAAGCTGCTCGGCTACGCCAACCACCTCGGCCTGTACTCCGAGCAGATCGGTCCGCGGGGCGAGCACCTCGGCAACTTCCCGCAGGGCCTCACGCACATCGCGGTGATCAGCGCCGCGTATGATCTGAATCGGCGCCTCACGAAAGAGGGGTGGCGGGCCTGACAACCGGGCTCAGCTGATCCAATAAGCATCAGTATTGCACTTCCATCGCCTCGCGCCGTGCACTCTGCGGAGGCAGATGGAGATGACACCCCCGAACCAGACGAGGCGGTCCCAGCGGCGACGCGCGGTCAAGCGCATTGCTCGCGACGCGGGCGCCGTTGTGATGCTTGTCGCTGCCATCGGGTATACCGCCTCCCTGACGCATCCGATTTACGCCGGCAAAGCGCCCGTCGTCGGCGACGTCATTCGCTCCGTCGCTCCACCAGAGCCAGTACCTGCTCCAACTCTCCCGATCTCCGGCGCGCTCGCGGACTCGATCGCGACCATCGAAGCGTCGCCCGAGTTCGCCGAACAGAAACGCCGTTTCGCAGCCGATCTTGTGCGTACGGGACGAATGAGTCAGGCGCGCGCCGATTCTATCGCCCGGTTCGCTGTCCGCGAAGCATTTCTCCGCGGCATTCCTCCTGCGGTGATTTTCGGGGTTATGCTCACGGAGAACGCAAAGTTCATCTCGCAGGCGCAGTCCAACGTCGGCGCCGTTGGTCTGATGCAGGTCTATCCCAAAGTCTGGCTGAAAGAACTGAGCCGGAGATTCGGCGCAAACGACATCGCGGCGGATTCGACCAACCTGCGATACGGAGTATTCATTCTGTCGAATTACTTGAAGCCCCGAACCAAGAACGCTCCGGATCGGCATGTGGTTTCGACGACGCCCGGGACGCTCATGAAGGGCCTGTTGCATTACAACGGCTGCGTCCGCGGAACGAACACGCCGCGGTGTCACACGTATCCGAGCAAGGTGCAGCAGTTCGTCGAGCGGGATGCCGAAGCGCTGTGCGGGAATCAGAGCTTCTATCAGTGCATCGCGAAGCCCTTCATGGCGGGACTGCTGGGACGCGCGAATGCCGACTGAGCCCGGACGCGCCGACGTGGTGCCGCCGGCACCTTCAGATGCCGGTTGGGAACGTCTCCGGCGGCTCTTCGACGCCCCGTTCCCATTGCTCGCCCGGCTCAAGTGCGCGGAGGGCTGTAGTCTCGTCGAGGTGAATGATGGCGTCGAATTGCCGGGGCAACTCGGCGTCGTAGTAGTGACTCATGCGCTCCGTCTCGGGGCGGTAAATGACGCCGATGGCTCGCTGCAGCCTCGGCTCCGCTAACGCTCGCGTCGCATCGCTTTCGTCGCGTAGTCGCAGCAGAAACCGCGGTACTTCGTGATCGACAGAGACGTCGTGAAAGACGCGCTCGTAGCTGCCTGCCAGCGACGGACGAACGCGACGTTGCATTCCGGGCTCGTCCCAATCGGGCGCCGCGGTCACCGTCCCCTTGTGGGTGCTGAATCCGATGAGGCGCGCCTCGTCGCCGTAACGCTGACGCACCAGTTGTCCGAGATTGAGCTCGCCACGACGGGACATGTCGGTATAGCGCGCGTCGCCAAGATGGGAGTTGTGCGCCCACACGACGACCTTCGGGGAGCGTTCCGTCGCGGCCAGATGCTGGTCGACCGCTTCGAGCGTCTCCGCCATGTGGCGGTCGCGCAGGTTCCAGGACGATTGGTGCCCGCGGAACATGGAGCGGTAGTAGTGCTCGGCGTTGTGGACCAGCCGCGCGTTCTGCTCGGCTGAGAAAAAGTCGTCGAGCGCGCGGCGTCCGTCGGGCGAGACGTAGTCGAGAGCGCGCGAGCGAAGCTCGACGAGCGTGTGCACCGCATCCTGCTCGCACGACTCGATCATGCGAGACGCAGCCGCGTATCCGTACGCCTGGCTGTCTTCGTTGAAGTGCTCGAAGCACGAGTACCGATAGCGGGCCCGCCGCGCCGCGTCGGGATCGACGCGATCGAGATACTTCAGGACCGCCTCGATCGAGCCATACATGCTGTAGAGATCGAGACCGTAGAATCCGGCGCGCCGGGATTCGCGCTGCCCAGTGTTGTGCACGCGCAGCCACGCCACGAAATCGCGGACGACTTCGTTCCGCCACAGCCATGTCGGGAACCTCTTGAAGCCCCCGAGCGCTTCCTCCGCCGAGCCATCGTCGCCCATGTTCTTGACGTAGCAGTCCACGCGATAGGCGTCCGGCCAATCGCCTTCGATGCAAACGGCGCCGAAGTCCTTCTCGAGTATCAGCCGTTTTGTGATCGCAGCGCGTTCGGCGTAGAACTCGTGCGTCCCGTGCGACGCTTCGCCGATCAGCACAAAGCGCGCGTCTCCGATGAGCCCGAGCAGCGAATCGTAGTCGTTCGCGTTGGCCCGGAGCGGCTCGATCGCGCCCGCGATAGCGGCGAGGGGTGAGGCGGGCTCACGCGTGGAACGAGTGCGTAACATGCTTCGCGCTTCTTGCATAGCGCGCGCCTTTAAACCGTTCTCGGCCGGCGGCCCGCGGCCGAGAACATCTATGTCTTCAGAACGACTTTCCCGAACGTCGCGTTGCTCTCCATCAACACGTGCGCTTCGCGAATCTGCTCGAGCGGAAACACGCGATCGACCACCGGCCGCACGGCTCCCGTCTCCAGCAGTGGGATGACGTCGCGTACGAACGCTTCCGTTGCGGCGGCCTTTTCGCGCGGAGAGCGGCCGCGCATCATGGTGCCACGGATCATCAAGCGACGCGTGAGAATCGCGCCGAGATCGAGATTCGCGGATCTGCCGGCCAGCAGTCCGATGAGGATGATGCGGCCGAGCGGCGCCGAGCACTCGACGCTCGCCGGCAGATACGGGCCGCCCACGAGATCGAGCACGACGTCGATTCCCTTCCCATCCGTCCAGCGTTGGACGTGACTCGACATGACCCGCACGTCGTCACCGATCACGACGCCGTCCGTGAGTCCAAACTCGCGCGCCCGGTGGATTTTCTCCGTCGATCGCGCGGTGCCGTAACACCGTCCGCCAAGCGCGCGCACCAGTTGAGACGCGGCGAGACCCACGCCGCTTCCCACGGCGTGCACGAGCACCGTTTCGTCGCGGCGCATCCCCGCTAGCGTAACGAGCGCGTCGTGCGCCGTGATGAAGGCCTCTGGCACCGCCGCGGCTTCTTCCCAGGAGAGCCGATCCGGAATTCGGGCGAGCGCGCTCTCGCTCGTGACGACGAACTCCGCGTTGGCGCCGCCGCCGACGATGCCGAAGACGCGGTCGCCGACCTTCCTTCTCCTCGAGCCGGCGCCGAGCTCCGCCACTTCGCCGGCGATCTCCATGCCGAGAATGTCCGCGGGTACTCCGGGCGGCGCGGGATACCGGCCTTGCCGCTGCATGATGTCGGCGCGGTTGAGCGCCGACGCGTGCACGCGTACGAGCACTTCGCCGTCGCCCGGTATCGGCTTCGGGACGTCGAGGATCTCGAGCACCTCGGGCCCGCCGGCGCGTGTGATTACAGCGGCGCGCATATCCGTCGGTATGTCATCCTGAGCGAAGCGAAGGATCTAGTGTAGGTGGAGTTAGATCTTTCGGCTGCGGGTGCCCGCACAAACGACGCGCGAAGCGCGCGCTGCGGGCGGGGCGGCCTCAGGATCACACAGCTTAGACGTGTCGTGGGAGGATCAAGGTAAACGTCGATCCCTCGCCGACGGCACTCGAAGCCCTCACCTCGCCACCCATTCCGCGCGCGAGCTCGCGGCTGATCGAAAGCCCGAGGCCCGTGCCTTCGACCTTCCGGCGAAATCCCGTGTGCAGCTGCACGAACGGCTCGAAGATGGTTTCGAGATTCCTCTCGGGAATCCCGGGCCCGGTATCGCGCACGTGCACGCGGACGTCGTCATCGGTCGCTTCCCATCCGACGGCCACGGTTCCGCCCGGCGGCGTGAACTTCCACGCGTTCGACAACAGATTCGCCAACACTTGCTGCATCTTGGCGCGATCCGCGAGGCACGTCACCGCGGTATCGCCGGTGCGGTACTCGAAATCGATGTCCTTCGAGCGCAATTGCGGCTCGATGAGCACACGCGTACCGTCGAGCGTCTCCTGCACGGGAATGTTGGCGATATCGAACTGAAGATGGCCGGCCTCGAGCTTTGCGAAGTCGAGCACGTCGTCGATGAGCCGCAGGAGATGCCGCTGGTTCGTCTGGATGCGCTGCACGGCATCCTGTTGCGCGGGCGTCATCTCCCCGTGGATGCCGGCGTCGAGCAGGTCGGTGTACCCCGCGATCGCGTTGAGGGGCGTTCTGAGCTCGTGGCTCATCATCGCGAGGAACACGCTCTTCGCGCGATTGGCTTCGCGCAGCTCTGTATCGCGACGGTGCCGCGTGATCGCGAACGAGACATGGCGCGCGATGGTCCCGGCGAGTCGCAGCTCCGCCTCGGTCCACACATGCGGCGCGTCGAAGTACAGCATGAACTTGCCGAGCAGACTGCCGGCGTCGTCGGCAAGCGGCACGAACGCGAGCGCGCGAATCCCCTCCGCGCCGATCACGGATTGCAGGCGCGCGAGAGTGGGGTCGGCCACGACGTCCGGCACCGCGACCGGCTTGGCATCGCGCGTGTCGCGCGTCCAGGGCGAATGTCCTTCGACCGCGGCGCGATAGTCGTCAGAGAGACCACGCCATGCCTTGAAGCGCATCACGTCGTCATCGCCGAACAGCAGGATCGACGCGCGATCGGCGTGCATCGCGCGCATCAAACCGTCGATCGCTTCGTCGTAGATTTCCTCGAGCGCGCGCGCGTGGCCGAGCGCGTCCGCCATGCGATAGACCGCCTGCAGCTCCTCGAAGCGTCGCTCGAGCTCCCGTGTCGCGTGACGCTGTTCGGTGACGTCCCGCTCGATGCCCACATAGCACACGGGGCGCCCCAACCGATCGCGCACGGCGAACGACGACAGCTCGATCACGCGGGTGCGTCCATCCTTGCCGCGGCTCAGCACTTCCCGTCGCGATTCTCCGTTCTGCTGGAGCTCGAGCGCGATGCTGGCGAACGTTTCGTCACCGAGATGAATCGCGGGGGTCCGGCCGCGCAGCTCGTCGGCGGTGTATCCCAGCAGGAGCTCGTGCGCGACGTTCTGCTCGAGATACCGGCCCGCGCTATCGATGATCGCGACGGGCTCGGTGGAATTCAGAAACACGGCGCGATAGAGCGCGAGGACGTCCGCCACCCGACGCTCCGCTGGTGTCGCGCCTTCGGGCAGCATCAACCCCTCGGGGAGCGCCGCCAACATCTCCGCGGTCGTCGATGCCGGTGCGTCTACGGACGCATCTGTCGATCTCGCGGAGGTCACTCCCAAAATCTGCTCCTATGCCGTGTCCCGCCCGTCGGTATGAGGGCGATCGATTGCGTGCGCGAATTGCTCACGCAACGCCGGATGCGCCCGCAGCAGGTACACTCCCATTGCGGCCGCAGCCAGCAAGTTGCCAATCATCACGTTGTACCACGCCAGGGATCCCAGCGGCGTGGCTTGCTGCAGCAAGCCGACGAACGCGTAGAATCCCACTTCCATCGCCGCGAACAGCACGACGAAGCCCAACAGAATCCCTGGCTCCCGATTCGCCAGATTGACGATCATCGCGGCGACGAGGCCGAGCACGATGAACGCCGCGTAATGGAAAACCGTGTAGCCAAAGACGATAAAAACGGTGCCCTGGCCTGCAGGAACCGGGCCGAAAATGCTGAGCATGGCACGCCCCAACGTCGTCGGCGTGAAGAGCATCTGGCCGGTAAGGAGGTCCACGAAGAAAAACCACAACGCGATCACGCTGGCCCCGATGACCCCGGCGATTACGCCTTCGCGAACCAGCGGCCTGGGCGTATGCACCGCGGCATCATAGCCGGCGCGTACGGCGGCCGGATTGCGGCGCCACGCGACGATGAGCAAGAGCACGAGGAGTAGAATCGGGACGAAGACACCGGGCTCGCCGCTGATCCACTGCGTGATGGTCGCCGGAATCATGAGGAGCGCCAGGAGCGCAGCGGCCACCGAGGCGACGGGAGGAATGAGAAGGCCGAGCGCGCCGACAATCTCCACCACGCCGACCACCATGCGGATCCAGGTTGGAAAACCGCGCATCGCCGCGGCCTGCAGCGTCAGCGGTTCGACGCCGATCAACTTCGATATGCCGGTGGTCGCGAACACCGCGGCCAGGAGCACACTGAGGATCCAGACGACGACCGCATCCGCGCTACGCGTGCGCTGCTCCATCATCACCTCGTTTTATGCCTGCCTGAGTATATCCTGGAAAGTGCTCTCGGCCATGGGGCGAGTGCCCAGAGCGCTCCGCACCATTACGTACTCACCGACGTTGTCCATCGTGAGCACGCCGAGCAGTTGGCCGTCGCGCGTCACCGGCATGGAGTGAGCGCCGCTGCTCTTGAGGCGGGCCAGCACCTCCTCCGCCGGCTCCTGAGGAGTCGCAGCCTCGAAGTCGCGATCCATGACGTCGGCGACGCGCGCACGCTCGCCGCGTTCGGCGAGCGCCTTCATGAGCGCGGTACGCGTGAGCATTCCCCGCACCGTGCCGCTCTCGACTACGGGAAAGTCCTGCTGGAATCCATCGAGTATGAGGCGCACGGCGCGTGACAGCTCGTCGTCCGGCTTCAGCGTGCGCACGTCGGTCATCATGAGACGCTGAATCGGTACGCCCCCCAGCATCACGGACGTCTGCGCGGCGGCGGCCTCACCGGCCGCGCCCAGCCACACGAACAGCGCGATCAACACCAGGAACGGATTGTTGACGACGAACATCCCCAGGATTCCAAAGACCAGCGCGAAGAACCGCCCGACACGCGCCGCGATCTCGGTCGCGCGCGCGTAGTCGCGATTCCGCATCGCGAGGACGGCGCGCAGCACGCGTCCGCCGTCCATCGGAAACGCCGGAATCAAATTGAACAGCACCAGCCAGACATTCACCGCGAGGAGTTGCGCGATGAACGTCCGGTCGAGAAATCCGCTGCTCAGCGACGCGCTGTCGAGAAAGGCGGGCATCCCGCCCGTCGCAGCCAGCCACAGAGACAGCAGGCCCGCGATGAGGACGTTGACGGCCGGACCCGCGAGCGCGACGAGGAGCTCCTGCTTGGGCTCGCGCGGCATGCGCTCCAATCGCGCCACGCCTCCGATCGGAAGCAGCGTGATGTCCCGCGTCTTGATGCCATAGCGTCGCGCCCACAAGGCGTGTCCGAGCTCGTGCAACACGACGGTCGCGAACACGGCGACGACGAAGACGACGCCGATGAGCGCCGAGCTCGCGCTGTGCGAGCGCTGGTAGTCGCTGATCGCCACCCACGCGAGCAACAGCACAAAGGTCGCGTGGACATACAGCGCAATTCCTGCGATGGAACCGATGCGCCAGGACCATTTCATGAAAGCCTCGTAACCGAGCGACAGTTAGAATCTAGTCCATGACCAACATCCTCTTCATCGCGATCGGCCTTGCCGCGGGCGTTCTCGCGGGCATGTTCGGCATCGGCGGCGGCATCCTCATCATTCCCGCCCTCGTTCTGCTCACGAAGCTCTCACCTCAGGCCGCGACGGGAACGTCGCTCGCGTCGCTGCTGCTACCGGTCGGCGCGCTCGGCGCCTGGGCCTACTATAAGGAAGGGTACGTGCGGGCGGTGCCCGCGGCGTGGATCGCGCTCGGATTGTTCGTGGGGGCGTACTTCGGCGCTAAGATCGCGCTGCAGATGTCGTCCGTGACCCTGCAGCGTGCGTTTTCCGTCTTTTTGGCGATTGTTGCGGTGAGGATGTGGTTCGGCAAATAGGAGTCACAATTCATTGCTGACCCCGACGCGTGACCTAACGATTCCGCGGCCTCGGGCGTATCTCTAGGTCTCTCCCCCCGCTTCAGCCCCAGGAGGCAGGATGTTTCGCAACATCGGCCGCGTTTGCGCACTCGCGGCGATTCTCACGGCTCCCGCCGTCGCACAACAGCCAATCGACTCGGCGTACACCGCCAAGATCAAGCTGTACTTGCAGGACCCGCGGGTCACGACGGAGCTCGTCGATCACCTTCCCGCATCGAACACCGTCCCCACCCCACTCAAATTCTTCGGCCGAATGCCCGGTACACCGGGCGAGCTCACCTACTCGAAAGACATCCAGCGCTATTACGAGGCGCTCGACAAAGCGTCCGACCGCGTAAAGGTCTGGAACATCGGGAAGAGCGAGGAGGGGCGCGACATGTTCGTGCTCGCGGTGGCGGACGAGCAGACGATCCGCGATCTCGACAAGTACAAGCAGCTGCTCGCGACGCTCACCGACACGCGGAAGATCTCGGAGGCCGACGCGCGAAAGCTGATCCCCGCCGCCAAGCCGATCTATTGGGTGACGAGCGGCATGCATTCGCCGGAGACCGGCGGACCCGAGATGCTCATGGAGCTGGCGTACCGACTCGCGGTGGAAGAGACGCCCTTCGTACAGAATATCCGGAACAACGTCATCACTTTCATCACCCCGGTTATCGAGGTTGATGGCCGTGAGAAGCAGGTCGACACGTACTACTTCAATAAAAAGCGTGCGACCGGCGACGTGCGCCTCCCGCTGATGTACTGGGGCAAATACGTGGCGCACGACAACAATCGCGACCACATCGGCCAGTTCCTCGCGCTCTCGAAGAACGTCACGAACTTCTTCCTCGAGTGGCATCCTACGATCCTGCACGACCTGCACGAGGCGCAGTCGTACCTCTACGCCTCCACGGGAACGGGCCCGTATAACGAAGCACTGGATCCGATCACCGTGGACGAGTGGTGGATTCTCGCGAAGAACGACGTCGCCGAAATGACAAAGCGCGGCGTGCCGGGCGTCTGGACGTACGGCTTCTATGACGGCTGGGTCCCGAACTACATGTTCTTCGCGGCACACGCGCACAACGCGATGGGACGGTTCTACGAGGTGCAGAGCTACGGTCCCGACACGAACGCGAACTTGCGTCTGCCGTCGACCACCACCAGCCGAGAGTGGTTCCGGCCGAATCCGCCGCTTCCCTCCATCAAGTGGGGTCCGCGGAACAACGTGAACATCCAGGAGTCGGCGCTGTTGTTCGCGCTGAGCCACGTCGCCAAGAACCGTGACACATGGGTCGAGAATTACTGGCTCAAGAACAAACGCTCGGTCGAGAAGGGCAAGAACGGGCCGACGTTCGCGTGGGTGATCCCCGCGTCGCAGCGTCGCAAGCAGGAGGCGGCCGACGTCGTGAACTCGCTACGGTTTCAGGGACTCGAGTTTCATCGCGCGAACGGCGATTTCACGGCCGGCGGCGTTCAAGTCAAAGCGGGTGACTATGTCATCCGGGCCGACCAGCCGTATCGCACGCTCGCCGACATGTATTTCTCCTTGCAGAGCTACGCGATCGGCAATCCGCGGCCGTACGACGATACCGGCTGGACGTATCAACTGCTGCGCGACATCGCGCTCACGCCGATCACCGACAAGTCAGTGCTCGATCAGCCGATGACTCCTGTTGCGGCCAACGTCGTGGCGGCGGGAGGCGTGGACGGGAGCGGCGGCACAATCGTCGTCGACAACAACAGCGACAACAACCTCATGGCGTTCCGTTTCCGGTTCGCGAAGACGAAGATGTCGGCGGCCGAGGAGGATTTCTCGGCGGGCGGACATCAGTTCAGCGCCGGATCATTCATCATTCCGAACGCGAATCGCGCGCAGATCGAGCCGGTGCTGAAGGAGCTCGGCCTCTCCGGGTACGCGGTGGCGACGGTCCCCGAGGTAAAGGCGCACGACCTCGACGTTCCGCGCATCGGCTACGTGCACTCGTGGCAGAACACGCAGAACGAAGGCTGGGTACGCGCCGCGCTCGATACGTACGGCGTCCCCTACGCGTATTTCGCGGATCAGAAGCTCCGCGAAGGCAATCTGCGCGCGAAGTACGACGTCATTGTCTTCCCCCATGTCGGCGGCTCGGCGCAGCAACAAGTGAACGGCGTGCCGAAGACCGGAAAAGCGCCCCTTCCTTATAAGAAGACCTCCGACACGCCCAACCTCGGCGCATTGGATCAGAGCGAAGACATTCGAGGAGGAATGGGCGTAGAGGGATTGTTCGAACTCTACAAGTTCGTGCAGCAGGGCGGCACTTTGATCACGGAGGGCTCGACGGCGACGATCTTCCCCGAGTACAAGTTCACCAACGGGATCACGGTCGAGAGTTCCTCGCAGCTCTTCGCGCGCGGCTCGATCATGCGGGGACGGATCGTGGACAAGAAGAGTCCGATCGTGTACGGCTACGAGGGCGATCAACTGCCGGTGTACTTCAACCAGGATCCCGTGCTGAATGCCACGCCCGCGAATCCGGCCGCGCAGCTCGCGGCGGCGTTCGGCGGCGGTGGCGCCGGCGGCATTCCGGGTGTCGGTCAGAACACGACGCCGATGGCCACGAAACCGACGCTGTCAGCGTGGGACGGGCCGACGACGAAGACGCAAACCGCGGCGACGGGCGCGCCCGGCGGTCGAGCGGGAGCGGGCGCGGCGGCCGGCGCGGCGGCCGGCGCGGCGTCGGATAGTGCCGCGATCGCGTCGCTCGCTGCTGCGTTCGGAGGTGGCGGTCAGCAACAAGATCCCGCAACGCGTCCGCGCGTGGTGATGCAGTTCCCGGCGAATCCCGCAGACATGCTGCTCTCGGGCACACTCGCGGGCGGACAGCTGCTGTCGAACAAGGCGCAGGTCGTGGACGCGCCGGTCGGCGCGGGGCACGTGGTGATGTTTGCGATCCGCCCCTACTGGCGGTGGCAGACGCAGGGCACCTACATGCTCGGCTTCAATACGATCCTGAATTGGAACGATCTGGATGCCGGCAAGGCCGCCGCCGCGACGACAGCGGCGAGGGCAAACGGAAGTCAGTAACTCATGCGCATCCTCGGATTCATTCTCATTGGCGCCGGTCTCCTCGCGCTCGTGTTTGGAGGATTCTCTTACACACGGAAGCGTGACACAGTCGAGTTTGGACCGCTGAAGGCGTCCGTACAACAACGCGAACGCGTCTCCCTCCCGCCGGTTCTCGGTGCCGCCGCAGTGATCGCCGGTGTCGCCCTGATCGTGATCACGTCGAGGCGAAAGAACTGAGTCCGGCTACTCGCGCCGTCCTCGCGCTCTGATCTCGCGCTCCTCCTCGATGAGCTCACCAATCCGCGAGCCGCGCTGGCCCGCGCGCGGTCCTGTGTCCGCTATCGCGCCGCCCAGCCGCACGTCGTCTCTGACGAAATCGGCGCCGCCGGGCTCGCTCTCGAGATCATCGACGTCTACCTGCTTCACCTTGAAGTGTCCGGAGAGATCGCGGCCGTTGTGCGGTTTGTGACGCTGGGACATTTGCTGAGCTCCTTTCGTCGTCGACGAGGGGCGTGTGGACGTCGATTTCGTGCAAGCTGCATGCGAGAGTCGCAATCTGAATCGAGCTCTTTAATATCCTGTGATGCCGAACCTCGGGCAGTTCCATCCGCAAATTGTTCACTTCGTCGTCGGGCTGCTCTTCGTTGGATTGGCCTTTCGCATCGTCTCCCTCACGGGTCGGCTCAGGTTCACCAACTACGCCGCGACGACGCTGCTCCGGCGATTCTCGCAGCTGCTCGTCTGCTGCTTCGCACTCGCGCAAGTCCGCCCGCTCACGGCGCAGGCACCACTCGATCCCACAGCGGCGCTCCTCGTCGATCTGATTCGCGTCAACACCAGCAACCCGCCCGGAAATGAAGGCTCGATCGCCGAGCTGTTGGCTCCGCGCTTTCGGGCGCTGGGGCTCGAGGTCGAGATCATTCCGACTCCGTCGCCCGGCAAGGCACACTTTATCGCGCGTTTGAAGGGTAACGGATCGAAGCGCCCGGTGCTGCTGGCCGCGCACGCCGACGTCGTCGGCGTCGAGCGCGAGAAGTGGACAGTCGATCCGTTCGCGGGAGTCGTCACCGACGGCTACGTGTTCGGACGCGGTGCGATCGACTTCAAGGGCGGGATGGCGGTGTTCGCTCGCGCGGTGATGATGCTCGCGGAGCGCAAAATTCCCCTCGCGCGTGACGTGATCTTCCTGGCGGAGGCGGACGAAGAGGGCGCCCTGTCCTACAGCACGTCATGGCTCGCGAATGGATATTGGCCGAAAATCGACTGCGAGTTCGCGCTCAACGAGGGCGGATGGATCATCAAGCGACCCAACGGCCGCGTGCAATACGTGAGCATATCGACCGCTGACAAGATTCCGATCCTGGTCGTGCTCACGGCGCACGGGACGTCGACGCATTCCTCCATGCCGAGGCCGGACAACGCGATCTTCTCGCTGGCGCGGTCGCTCGCGCGACTTGCCGACTATGAGACCGCCGTCAGGCTCACTCCCGACACGCGGAAGTTCTTTCTCACGCTCGCGAAGACGACGGATGGGGCGATGGCGGAGCAATTCCGCAATCTGACGAGCGACGATCCGGAGCTCGTTCGGCGCGCGGACCGCGCGATCAGCAGCGACCCGCTGCTCCACGCCATCATGCGCAACACGATCGCGCCGGTGCTCATCAACGGCGGATTTCGCAGCAACGTGATCCCGGGCTCCGCCGAGGCGACGATCAACGTCCGGATGATTCCGGGCGCCGATCCCGACGACATCGTGCGCGAGATCCAGCGCGTCGTCGCAGATTCGACGGTGGAGGTCAAGCTGATGCCGTCGCCCCGGTCCACCGTCCCCATATCCTCCGACACCACGGCGTTGTATCGCGCGCTCGAGAGAGCGGCACGCGCACAGTTTCCCGGCGTGGAGGTGACGTCGTACCTGTTTCAAGCCGGGACGGACGCTGGAGCCTGGCGCTCGCGGGGCGTTCCGGTGTACGGGATCTATCCTTATCCTATCGACGCCGAGGATCTCAAGCGAATGCACGGCAACGACGAACGCGTCAGCATCGAGTCGCTGCGACAGGGGACTGAAATGATCTATCGAACGCTTGTCGACGTCGCCGGAAGGCGGTGACGCGATGAAAACGCCAGACTTCGCGTGGCCCCGCCAACTCGCGCTGGGGTTGACGTGTGCCGTGCTCACCGCGGGCTGTCGGGCAACGCCCTCGACCGGACCGAGCCCGCGGGCCGTCACTCGGCACTTCGCGACGACTCCGCGCGTGATTCCCGCGCCGACCTCCCTCGCGCTGAGCAGTAGCGATTCGTTCAGCCTGACCGCCACGACGAGCATTCTGGTCGATTCCGGAAACGCCGAGGTCGCGCGCACGGCGGAGCTGCTTGCCCTGGTGTTGCGCCCATCCACCGGCTTTCCGATACCAGTGTCGTCATCGGCCACGAGCGGTGGCGTCGCATTGCGTCTGAACTCCACCCGTGCTGCGCTCGGCGCCGAAGGCTACGAGCTTGCGGTGACACGGGATTCCGTGCGCATCGTCGCCGCCACGCCCGCGGGTCTGTTTCACGGCGTGCAGACGCTGCGGCAGCTGTTCCCTCCCGAGATCGAATCGCAGCAGGCGCTCTCTGGCTCGTGGGCAATTCCCGCCGTCACGATCGTCGACCAGCCGCGCTTCGCGTGGCGCGGCTCGATGCTCGACGTCGCGCGTCACTTCTTCACCGTGCGCGAAGTGAAGCAGTACATCGACTTGCTCGCGCTGTACAAACTCAACGTGCTGCACCTGCATCTGTCCGACGATCAGGGCTGGCGCATCGAGATCAAGTCGCGGCCTCAATTGACGAACGTTGGTGGACGCTTGCAGGTGGGAGGAGGACCCGCCGGCTTCTACACGCAGGACGACTACACCGACATCGTGCGATACGCTCAGGAGCGCTACATCACGATCGTCCCGGAGATCGACATGCCGGCCCACATCAACGCGGCGCTCGTGTCGCATCCGGAGCTGAGCTGCGGGACGCGACCGCCGATGGTCTATACGGGTACGGAGGTCGGCTTCAGCAGCTTGTGTCCCGAGAAGGAAGAGACGTACGCGCTGGTGGACGACGTGGTGCGTGAGATCGCCGCGCTCACGCCCGCGCCATACTTCCACATTGGCGGTGACGAAGTACAGGCGCTCACGCACGAGAGGTACGCGCGCTTCATTGAACGCGTCCAGGACATCGTGGGGCGCCGCGGCAAGCAGATGGTCGGATGGGAGGAGATCACCAGAGCGAACCTGCGGCCAACGACGCTCGTGCAACAATGGGCAAACGACACGGTCGCCGCGGCCGCGACGCGCTATGGCGCGAAGCTCATCCTCTCACCGGCTCCGAGGATGTATCTCGACATGAAGTACACGCCGTCCACCGAGCTGGGGTTGCACTGGGCAGCCTTCATCGAAGTGCGCGACGCGTACGACTGGGATCCCGCGACGTACATCAAAGGCGTGACCGAGCGCGACATCGTGGGCATCGAGGCACCAGTGTGGAGCGAGACGCTGCGCAACATTACCGCGGTCGAGTATCTCGTGATGCCTCGGCTTCCCGCGCTCGCCGAAGTGGGGTGGACGGCGCAGGCCACGCGCAACTGGGAAAACTTCCGCGATCGTCTCCCCGCACATGCGCCGCGCTGGAATTACCTCGGCGTGAACTTCTACCGGTCGCCGCAGATTCCCTGGTAAGGGGTTACTTCTTCTCCAGGATGTCGAACTCGCGGCTCTTTTGCTGCTGTCGGTTCTTGGCGTCCGTGATGAGCACATCGAGCGCGTAGGGTCCTGCCGGCAGTTTGCTGATGTCGATTTGGCGACTGCGGCGATACCGCGGACTGGCCGCCACCTCGAGCACTCTCAGCGTCACCGGATCGATCTTGCCTCTGATGCCGCTGAAGCGCGGCTGTCTGGTGCGGCGCACCGTGATGTCGGTGCTGAACGCCGTACTCGGCTGGAGTCCGCACACGTCATATTTAAACGTGAGCCTCGTGCCCTCCTTCTGTGCTCGAACGGTGTCCACGAGAACTGAGAAGGTTCTCGGCTGAGGCGGACACTTCGAAGGAGGCTGCGGAGCGGGACGCGCGGCGGCGGGGCGAGGAGTCGTCGCCGCCGTCGATCCCGTGCCCGCGACAGTCTTCGCTCCTGGTGTCGTGTCAGTGACGGCACCGGGATTCGCCGCGGTCGGCGTGACGCCGGCCGGAACCGCTTTTGTGCCGGCGGGCGAGCCGGTAACCGGGGCCGGAGGGCGAGCCAACGCGGAATCAGCGGCCGGAGGCGTGCCAGGGCGCGCAAAGTACGCAATGAGAGCGAGCGCGGCGACGCCACCTGCGGCCGTCATCCACACCAACCGACGCCGTTGCAGGAGCCGCCGGAATCGCGCGAGCGGTCCCGTCGGCATGATCTGCGTCGGCGCCACGAGCGAGTCGAGGGACGTCACGACACCACTCACGAGCGTCGTGGATGTCCCTTGGCCGCCGAGGGCCGCCATCAGCTCACTCGCGCTCTGGAAGCGTTCTTCCTGACGCTTCGCGAGCATCCGCTCGATAACCGCGTACAGCTGGCGCTCCTCATCGGTCGCGAGCTCGGGCTGCGGTATCGGTGTGTTGATGTGCTTGTAGAGAATCGCGAACGGATCGTCGCCGTCGAACGGCGTCGTCCCCACCAGGCATTGGTACGCGACGACGCCCAGGCTGTAGATGTCGCTGCGGCCGTCCACGGGCGTTCCCTGCGCGTGCTCCGGACTCATGTAGCGCGGCGTTCCCATCGACGTACCGGCCGCCGTGTGTGGCCCGCTCGCCGTCTTGGCGATTCCGAAATCGGTGACGACGCAGTGGCCTTCCGTGTCGAGGAGGATGTTGTCGGGTTTGATGTCGCGATGCACGACGCCGCGTTTCGCGGCGTAGCCCAGGGCGCTGGCCGTCTCGAGCAGAATGTGACGCACCTCATGCACGTCGAGCTTGGGACGCTCGCGTAGGATCACCGAGAGCGACTGACCGCGCAGGAACTTCATGACGAAGAAGATCACGGTGCCCGACCGGCCGACGCGGTAGATCGGAACGATGTTCGGATGCTCGAGCTGGCCGGCGGTCTTGGCCTCGCGCTCGAAGCGCTCGACGAACCCGGCGTCGAATGCCAACGCGGCGGGGAGCACTTTGATCGCGACTTCGCGATCGAGCGCTTTCTCGCGGGCACGGTACACCACGGCCATGCCGCCGCGTCCCAACTCCTCGATGACCTCATAGTCGGCCTCGAGTGCGGAACGGACGGCAGTGATTTCCACCGCGTTGCTTTGTGGCGCCGGGGGTACCGGAGGGACGAGTGGCGTGGTCATGTTACCGAGATAGGTAACCGCATTGTGGGCGCGGCACCGAGCGCGCGCAACCCACCAGTATCGCGGCGTCGCTTGCGCCAAATAATATTCTAGACATGAAGGACAAAGTGCGGAAAGTCACGCTTGCGCTGGTCGTTCTGACGATCGCCGCGGCAGGACTCGGAAGTAGTTGCAAGGAGACGCCCGTCTCGGCGCGCGACACCAGTGCCATGACAGAGATAAGTGTAAACGGAACGGTACGTTTCGTCGGGCTCGAGGGCGGTTTCTGGGCCGTGCGGGGCGACGACGGCGTGACCTACGATCCGCGCGGCGGGCTGGCCAAGGATTTCCAGCACGATGGTCTCCGCGTCCATCTCGTGGCGCGTGAGCTCCGTGACGCCGCGGGCATTCACATGGTCGGTCCGATCGTCGAGGTCGTGTCGATTCGCCGGCTGCCCTGATTCGGCGCCAACGTCGCGTCGATCGCGAGCGCTTCGGCACGCAGCCACTGGAGCTCCCGTGTGAGACGCTCTTGAAGCTCCGGGTGCCGTCGAAACAGGAAATACGCGCGTGCGCGCCGGACCACTCGCGAGAGTCGCGCGCGTAAATAGAAGTTCACGTCGGCGGCGATAGGCAGGCTGATCCAGTAGATAGCCGCGGCGAGTGGCCCGAACACGGCCCAGACCACCGCGCCCTGCGCAAGGTAGAACAGCAGCACGAGCCCGATCCCGTTCACGATCGTGCGCATGGCGGGATCGGCCGCGCTCTCGATCGAGCGGTTCGCAATGAGCCGCGAGAGATTGAATGGCAGCACGTGGTTTACCCAGCCCCAGAGCGCGAAGGGGCCGGCGAGGAGAACGACCGGCGTCTCCCGGATGACGAGCCGCGTCCCGGATGGAACATCCAGCGCAATCTCGAGGTCTTCGATCGCGATACGATTCTCCGTGAGCATCTCCGTGAACCCCGACAGGCGTCGCAGCAGCGCGTCCGCGCGACTGCGCATGTCGTTGGGAGCGGTTGCCAGCCTCGCGCGCGCGTCCTCCACGCGGCGCGCGATGGACACCTGATCGGAGAGCGGCGCGTGCGGATGCCACACCGGCGGGACCGAGTCGACGCCGCGAAAGAGTCTCGCGAAGGAAGAGGCCAGCGCCGTGGCGCGGGCCGCGTCGTCCGCGGTCTCGAAGTTGAGCGTCACGGCGCGCAGGCGCCGCTCCAGCTCCGCGGTGAGCGCGGCCGCGTCGGACGCCGCGTCGGAACGCGGCCAGCCGTCGACATCGATCGCCTCGCCCACCTGCACGAACACGCGCGTCCGTGGCGCGTCCTTACGCTCGAACGTGAGCCCGACAGGCACGATCGACAACCCCGTCACGCCTGAGTCGCGCGCCTCGAGGGCGATGCGGGCGGCGCCAGTGCGGAGCGGCGCGAGCGATGGATGGTCGCCCGTGATTCCCTCGGGGAAGATCAACACCGCTCGCCCGCGCGCGAGCGCGCCGTTCAATGCGCCGAACGCCCGCTCGTTGCGCTGCGTCTCCTTGCTCGACTGGAGCGGGGCGACGTCCTGCCGACGAATCAGAGGCACCACCCCGGCCGCACGAAAGAACGCGGCGAACGCCGGATTGCGGAAGAGCGTGGCCTTGGCCGTGAGCACGATGCGGCGGGGAAAGACCCAAGCGACCACCAGCGCATCCACTAGCGCGTTCGGGTGGTTGACCGCCAGCAACACGGGGGCTTTGGCCGGAATCCGCTCGAGTCCTTCGACGTCTATCCGGCTGTAGAACCAGCGCAGCGCAATCCCCGCGACGGAGCGCAGCAGGACGTAGAGCATACGTCCCCAATGTACCGGCTTTCCGGATCGCGTACCTCGCTATAGCATAGAGGCCCGATCCCTCCCACCGCGCCCGACCGCAGAAACCCGGCCCCAGACGGAGAAGACTCATGGTGACCTGGTCCTTGGAGACGCTCAACCTCGCGTTCTACGTCATCGCGATTCTGTGTGCGCTCTACATCGCCTTCAAAGCATTGCAGTACAAGAACGCGGCGTGGGGTTTTGTCTTCCTACTCATTCCCCTCGCGTTTTGGCTAGTGAGTAGATGGGTCGGACCGTTGATCGCCGGCATCCTCATCCTCGGACCGCCGCTGTACTACATCCGACAGCCCTACATCTGGAAGACGCTCGGCAGGATCTACATCTACGTGATCCTGTGCTGGGCCGGCAGCACGGCATTGTCGATTCGCGCCACTGGCTGGATTCCGGATTCGCTGTCCCGGAGATCAGCGAGCGTCGAACAAGCGGGAAGGAAGACCGAGAGCGCAGGCGGAGCCGAGACCTACCTGGCGGTCGACGGCGGCCGCATCTGGTACAAGAAGAGCGGCGATGGCAAGGGCACGCCCGTGATTCTTCTCCACGGCGGACCGGGAGCCACCAGCCATTATCTCAAGCCGCTCGAGGCGCTGGGCGACGAGCGCCCCGTCGTTCGCTATGACCAGCTCGGCGCCGGACATTCGGACAAGGCAACCGACACGACATTATTCACCATCGCGCACTTCGTGAAAGAGCTGGACTCGCTACGCTCCGCGCTCGGGTACGAGAAGGTGCATCTCATCGGTCACTCGTGGGGTAGCATTCTCGCTTTCGAGTACTATCGCGCGCATCCCGAGCACGTCACCAGCCTCACGCTGGCAGGCGCGGCGCTCAACATTCCCGAATGGCAACGGAATACGCGCAAGCTCGTGCTGACACTCTCGGATTCGTCGCAACAGGCGATCAAGGCGAGCGAAGCCGCGCACGACTTCGACTCCCCGGACTACGTGAAGGCGATGGACGAGTTTTACGGCAAGTACGTCTGGCGTCGTCCCGTGCAGGAAGATCTCGACAGCACGATGAAGTCCATGAGCCAGCCGATCTACTCGTATATGCAGGGACCGAGCGAGTTCACGATCACCGGCACGTTGCGGACATACGACGCCACGCGCCAATTGCGGCGCATCAAGGTGCCGACGTTGTACACGGTCGGCGAATACGACGAAGCCAACCCCGAGACGATCAAGCGCTTCGCGGCAAGAACGCCGGGCGCGAGAGTCGAGGTGATCCCCGACGCGGCGCACATTACGACGTGGGATAATCCCGAAGCAACGATTCGTGTCGTTCGGGAATTCCTGCGCGGCGTCGATTCGGCGGCGGCGGCCCCCTAATCCCTACTTCAGGTACGTGTTCAGCCATCGGAGCTCATTCTGCATCCGATGCACGACGTTCCAGGAGCCGGAGATCGAGTGCGGCATTCCTGCGTACTGAATCACTTTCGCGGGGACTCCGTTCTTCTTCAGCGCCACGAACATCTGCTCGGCTTCCGAGTACGGCACGCGCTGGTCCAGCTCACCGTTGATGAACAGCGTGGGCGTCTTCACGCGATTGGCGTAGGTCAGCGGTGACTGGCGAATCATGATCGCGCGCGCCTTCTCGTCCCACGGCGTTCCGAAGAATTCCGTCTCCTTCGTTCGCGCCACGTCCGCGGTGCCGTAGTCACTCACCCAGTTCACGATGCCGGCGCCACTGATCGCGGCCGCGAAACGATCGGGATACTGCGTGATGAGCCAGTTGGTCATGAACCCGCCGTACGAATGGCCGATCGTCGCGACGCGGCGGCGGTCGACGGGAAAGCGCGACAACACGTGGTCCACGCCGGCGATGACGTCTTCGCCGTCCTTCGTTCCCCACGCGCCCCAGGTGCCCCACAGGAACTTCTCGCCGTAGCCCGTCGAGCTGCGGAAGTTCACCTCGAGCACGAAGTACCCGTTGGCGGCGAAGAGCTGATTCTTGAAGTCGAAGGTGTAACCGTCGGCGGAATGCGGGCCGCCGTGATTGCTGACGACCAGCGGGTACGTGCCTCCGCCCCGCCCTCCACGATAGCCGGAGGGATACAAGAGCCATGCTTCGATTTGCGTCCCGTCGCTGCTCTTGAACTGCAGCCGCTCGGCCTTTCCCAGCGCAACTTCCGTGGTGAACGCGTCGTGCGCGTGGGAGAGCTTGCGCTCGTTCGAGCCGTCGATGTTCGCGACGTACACCTCGGCCGGCGACTCGATGAGGCCCACGGTGTACGTGATCTTCGAGAACGCGCGGTCGAAGCTAATGTTGCCGATCCGGCGCTCTCCGGTGGTGACCTGCTCCACCGCGCCGCCTGACGGCGATACACGGAAGAGGTGCGTCGCTCCGCCGACGCCGCCGGTGAAGTAGACGTACTTGCCGTCCGGACACCACGTCGCGTTCGCCGGCAGGTAGTCCCAGTTCGCGGTAAGGATTTTCTCGGCACCACCGCTTGCCTGGATGACTGCCAGGTCGGTCGCGCCGCCATGGTCGAGATGCCGTGCAATGATCGCGTCCGTGGAGAGCTGCCGGGTGTAAAGAATCCAGCGGCCGTCGGGCGAGAAGTGCGCGTTTCCATAATCGTAATCGCGGTCGTTCGTCAGCCGACGCACCGCGCCGTCGAGCGACACCGCATAGATCGCGTCGCTGCCGTACCTGCGCTCGTCGCGATATCCCGAGTCCGCCGTGAAGAGCAGTGTCTTGCCGTCGGGACTCCACTCGACGCCCGCCGGACGGAGTCCGAGATGCGTGAGCTGCTGGCCGGCATTGTCGCCCCGCGGCGAGATGAATACTTCCTGCGGCGGCGTAACCTCGGGGTCGACCCGATTCGGTACCGGGAATGGCTGGCCGTCGCGCTGAAAGTCGAGCCAGTCGAACTGCACGCCCCTGAACCGCTCCTCGTGTCGCCGCTCGAAGTCCGTCGCGTACACGCGATCGCGCCTCGGCACGGGCATGTTGCGCGTGAACGCGAGCAGCTTACCGTCGGGGCTCGAGAGAACGCGTCCGCCGAGTCCGACGCGCGCGGCTTGCGGAGCAACATTGGGACTCTCGGAAATCGAGTCAGGCGAGGCCGGATTCACCGACACGGGACGCCCTCCCGCCCTGAAGGTGAGCCGTCCGTCGTCGCTCCACTGCGGCGCGGTCGCGTGCGTCGCCGGCGCGCTCACACGCCGAGCCGGCGGCGTTCCGTCGGTGGCCGCAAGCCACACTTCGCTGCTGTCGCCATTGGTCGCCTCGATCCTCGTACTGATCGCGAACGCGACCCATTTGCCGTCCGGCGACATCTGCGGCGCGCCTACTGTCCTGACGCGATAGTAGTCTTCGATCGCGAGCGGACGTCCCTGTGCCTGCGACACATTCGCGACGGCGAGCAGAGACAACGACAGGACAACAGCGCGAGCAAATGAGGGCATGGTTCAGTCTCCTGGAATGCACTACGATATCACCGTGCACACGATTTCGCTCCTCGCTGCGGCGTTGTTCCTCCAACAGACGACGATCTCGATCGGGTCCGATGCGAAGGGCACGCGAGTCATCATGCGGTCGCACGACGCGCCGCTGGACAGCGCGCGCCGGGCTCGCCGCGATTCGATCGCGCGCACCCGTAAGCCGATCGTAGCGACGCCGGAACAGATCGCGACGGCGTTCGCCGATCCGGTTGCTCGATCGCTGCTCGAGCGCGCCCGCGCGGTTCGCATCGCTCACGACTCGTCGATCGCGAGCTACGATGCCACGTCGTATCAGCGTTTGACCGCCGGGCTCGCGTTCACCAAGTTCGGACGCGAACGGATTCTGTTCCGCAACGAATCGTCCGCGCGCGTGCGGTGGCGCCGCGGTGTCGGCGCCCAGATCGATATCACCGGCAAACGCGCGGCCGCGCCGATGCTGGGAGGCGCGGCCGACGTGGAGATCGAGAGCATGATCTCACCCGTGCCGTACTTTCCGGGACGCGACGCGCTCTGGGTGGGCTCGCGAGTGACGCGCGACACGATGCGCGAGGGGGAGCCGACGCACCCCCTCGCGCGCGGCGCGGAGGCTGTGTACCTCTACCGCACCGGCGACTCGGTCAGCTTCCGTCTGCCCGACGGCAAAGTCATCCTGCTGCGCGAGCTCCAGGTGCGGCCGCGCCGCCCCAGTTGGAGTCTCGTCGTAGCGACGCTGTGGTTCGACGTGGCGACGGCTCAACTGGTGCGCGCGGCGTATCGCTGGTCCGAGCCCTTCGATTTGCTCAAGTCCGATACGATCGATCCGCCTCCCGCGGTGGTGAAGGCGATCATCGGCGAGGCCGACGCGGCGATCACGGGCGTAGCGGTCGAGTACGGATTGTACCAGGGATTCTGGCTGCCGCGGTCACAAACTGCGGAAGGGTACATCCATTCCGCCTTCGTCCGGATGCCGCTGCGCTGGGAAGAGCGCTTCCGATATACCAGCGTCAATGGCGCGGACACGGTCGCCGCGATGCCGGATCGTGTCCCCGACGTGGCATTGGATACGTCCTCGCTCATCGGATTGTCCGGGCGGGCGCTCGTGCGTCAACGCCGGCGTCTCTATGCGCAGCGCGACAGCGCGGACAACGCCCGTCGAGCGCGCGAATGCGCATCGCCCGACAGCGCACGCACCATGAGAGCGAGCCGCTACCGCGGCACGCTCGAAGTGCTCGTGCACATTCCCTGCGACTCGGCCAAGCTCGCACGCTCCCCGGAACTGCCCGCGAGCATCTTCGACAGCGGCGAGGAAATCTTCGGCGACGCGGAGCGAGACGCGCTGCTGGCGCGCGCCGAACAGATGAAGGCCGTGCTCGATCCGCTGCGCCTCACCGCGACGAGTCTTCGCTGGAGCTTCGACATGCTGCGCTACAATCGCGTGGAGGGGCTCTCGAGCGCGGTCGTTGCCGAGCAGCGTTTCGGCGAGCGCCACGCGTTACGCGCGATTCCGCGAATCGGCATGGACGCCACGCCGAACGGCGAGTTGATCCTCGAGCGGCGGGGGCCGTGGCAGACCACGCGTCTCACCGGATTCCGGCGGCTGGCGGCGGCCAACGATTGGGGACAGCCGCTGAGCTTCGGCGCATCGCTGTCGACGTTGCTCTTCGGAGAGGACGAAGGTTTCTACTATCGCGCCGCCGGTGCGGAGCTGACCGGGGAGGAGCCGCTGACCGGCCGATGGAATTGGCGTTTGTTCTATGAGAATCAACGGAGCGCGGAGACCAGGTTTCGCGGGACGCTCGCGAGTGCGCTGAACGGACCCGGCCTCGGTGACAACGTCGTCTCGATCGCGGCCGACCAGGTGGGACTGCGAGTGCGGTCGCTCAGCTCACACGGACTGGATCCGCGCGCCTTTCGGCTGTTGGCCGACGCGCGCGCCGAGGCGGCGACTGGATCGTTCGACTACGCGCGCGGCGCGTTGGATCTCACGCTCTCCCACGGTCTCGGTCGCGCCTTCGGCAACGAGCTGGGCGCGGCGCTCACCGCGGGTGCGGGAATCGCCGGTGGCACGTTGCCGCCACAGCGGCAATGGTTCGTCGGCGGAATGCATGCCATCCGTGGCGAGAGTCCCGGCGTGCTCGCGGGCAACTCATACTGGCTCACGCATCTCGAGCTTGGACGCGGCTCCGTCGCGGCGCGACGCGTCCTGTTCGCCGACGTCGGCTGGGCCGGAGACCGCAAGAGCTGGAACGCCATGGGACGTCCCGCGAGCGGCGTGGGTGCTGGGCTCTCGTTCCTCGACGGCCTGATGCGCGTAGACCTGGCGCGCGGTCTGTATCCGCGGCGACAGTGGCGCTTCGGAACGTACCTCGAGGCACGATTCTGACGGCGCGCGGCGCTACTGCTCCTTAGTCGATTCCTCGAGCAGACTCTCGCGAATGCGTTTCCAGCGCACTTCCTGGTCGCGCTGAGCCTTTTCAGAGGTCTTCCACATCCCGAGGCTCGACAGCACGGCCGTCAGGCCCAACGCGGGCACAAGCCATAGCGTGCTTGCATCGAGCAGTTTTTCCGGATGTTGATACACGGCCGCCAGCGTAAAGACCAGGAATTGCGGGACGCCCCATCGCAGCATGACGTACGCTCGAAGCGACTTTCTCTTCTGCATCCACCACCGCTCCTCATCAGTCGTTATCGGTGGCGAGAGTGCGGGCGCGTCTTTCGGCGGCGGCATCCACCGAGCGAGTTTCATAACGCCGTTTTCCCGCGCTTCAGTCGCTGAAGGTCGTGAATCACCTGCGAGGGCAGGAACATGTCGTCCGCGATCCGCGCGATGTCATCTGCGAGCTTCCATTCCTCTCGAAGGACGGCCAGCTCCCCCTCGAGCGCACGCCGCTCCCCAGCTTCATGCAATGCCATTTCCAGGGCGAGCCGAACTTCCGGCGGCAGGAAGTTCACGTTTGCGCTATTGGTGGAACGTCCGATTCTCGCGACGTTCACGATGTACCGGTTGGCATCACCCGCGTGATGCAGCATGGCGATGGCCTGATCGATCTCCGCTCCGCGCGCGCCGAAGAAGTTTACGGTCGTCAACAGACCCCGAAGGCCGTGCGTTGCGACCGTTCCTGTCGCCCGAGTGACATTCCCCTCCGCCGTCAGCCTGAGCGCCCAGGAATCCTCGCCGTCTGGCTCCAGCTCCGCGCCTGTCGGGGTTTGATGTTTCACACTCACCACGCGTCCGTCGGGCAGCATGACGCGAACACGCGACCGCCGCCACAACGTCAGCGCTATCGGTGCGCCGCCTAACGCAAACAGTCCCATCCCCGCGCCAATGCTGACGATGCCGGCGTTGATCGCGAACTGGATGACCGTTCCCGATCCTCCCAGCAACGCCCACGGCAGACCGCGCGTCAGCCAGCGCCGCCTGAGCGATTTCCCGTAGCGCCACGCGGCGAGCTCTGAGAAGTTCGGCGCGCCGACGCGCACGAGATCCAAACCCTCAGGGACGCGCGCCAGCGCAATGTTGTCTGTCGCAACGCGAAGGCGCGTGCGGGAAAACTCACGCTCGCACTCCTCTATCGCCTCCCAGCGCTCCTCGAGCGGTGTGAGGTTCCATCTCCGGCATTTCTGGCACACCACCCACAGCCGCCCATTCGCGGAATCGAAGGCGAGCCGCCGACCCACCGTGAAATGCTCGACGACCTCGTTCTCACCGAGTGGACCGTGACAGTGGAGACAGGTCTGATACACAGCTCGCCGGAGCTATGAGCGGAGCGCTCGCATGAATGCCTGTGCGCGCTGAGCCGCGGGTCCCGGTGATTTCGGCCCGGCGCGGCCAGGCACCGCCTCGACGTCCAACACTGCGAATACGGGGCCGCGGGAGCCGAGCACATGCTCGACGTCGCGCTCCCACTCCTCGGCGCCCGTAAAATGGTGCACGGACTCGAAGCCGCTGCCGCGCGCGATCGCGGTCAAGTCCACTGCGCGGCCGGAATGCCGACCCGCGGCACTGCCCGGCGTGGGCTCCGCTCCCGTGACCTCGTACACGCCGTTGTCCAGCACGATCACCACCAGATTGGACGGAGCGGCCGCTGTGATCGTGACGAGCGAGCCGAGGTTCATGAGCATGGAGCCGTCGCCGTTGCACACGATGACGCGCCGCTTCGGTTGCGCCAACGCGATCCCCAGTCCGATCGACGTCGCGTGTCCCATGCACGATGGGACGAAGACGAAATCCAGCGGGTGCGGTCCCCCCTCCCCCTCCATCTCCATCCAGATCTTCGCGGCGGCCATCGTGGTGATGACGACGTCGTCGTCGCGGCGCGCACGACGCACCGCCGCGAGCGCGGTTTCGAGGTCGATGCGCGCGACGACGCCGCTGCCGCTCCCGCCGCTGCCGCCGCTGCCGCCGCTCCCGCCGCTCCCGCCGCTCACGCTTTCCCCTCGGCGATGAGCGCGACGCCCGGAATCGACGCCGCGCGGCACGCGCGATAGTGCTCGCCGATCGTCGCGAGCTGCGACGGCTCCGTGATGAGCCGAACGTCCAGCTTCCACGCTGCGAGAATCGGCTCGGTGAACACGAGACTCGTGTCGCCCGGGAGCGTGTCCTGGTTCAGATAGCTGCGGTACCCGATGACGCTGTAGATCGGAAGCCGCCACTCGTGCAACACGTTGCGCAGCGCGTCACCGGACTCGAAGAGGCCGGTACACTGGATCATCACGAGCGGGGACGCGCCGCCGAGATAGAGGCCGGCGGCAATCGTCCAGGCTTCGCCCTCGCGACAGACGCGCACGAGCGAAACGCCGGCGCGCTCGATCGCCGGTTCCCAACGTCCGATGGTGCTGTCGGGGATCGTGACGACGTGCGTGACGCCGAGCGACGAGAAAAGAGAGGAGACCTGCTCGCCGGAGAACATTCGTGAAACCTGTTCTAGGCGAGCAGGCCCTCACCCGTCAAGAGTTACTAGTGGTGCGGGCGAAGCGCGAGCAGTTGCTCGGGCGTGAGGCGGCGCCAGTCAGTCGGATACTGCGATAGCCGCAGAGATTCCTTTCGTGATTCGAAGACCAGCGCAGTCGGTGCCGGGTTCGTCTTGGAAGGTTCCGACTCGTACACCAACACTATCTCGTCGCCTTCATCCTTGACCATGCGCATCGCAGTGCGCTGACCGAGGGACGGAGCGCCTTTGCGCTCTTTTGCTTCTTCTAACGGTTCCACGTTGACCTCCGGCAGATCGCGCCATAGAAGTCAGAATCGAAGAACCAATGCTGCGTTGCACAGGTATCTCAGCCGGTTAATAAGCTGATTGCGCGGGCCTAATGCGGTGCCGCACGGCAGTTTAGGCGAGTGAGGAAGGTCACACCAGGCAGGGAATTGGGATTGGGGAATAGGGATTAGGGCAACCACTACGGCGGGATAGGGAAAGTTGAAGTGTTAGGGACTAGTCGCTGCTCCCTTTCCCTTTCCCTTTCCCTTTCCCTTTCCCTTTCCCTTTTCCCTTTCCCTTTCCCTTTCCCTTTCCCGCCGTTGCAGTTGCCCTAGTCCCTAGTCCCCTAGTCCCTATTCCCTATTCCATATGTCTACTGGTCTGTCACAACGCCGCGATCAGGACCAAGGAGCGCATTGAGCTGCGCAATGACTCCGTCCAGCTCCCGCCTCAACGACTGGTATCGCTCCTTCGCATCCCGTCCCACGCGTTGGTCGGCCTGGTTCGTCATGCCGTACAGATACGCGATGTGCGCCTGTAGTCCCGGCGTGCTATAGCGGATCGGCGGCGTGACCAGCTTTGCCTCGAGCGCCGCGAGACGTTGCAGGGTGTCGGCCGCGGAGCCTGTGGCATCCTTGAGCCGCGTGCGCGCGTCGCGCAATCGCACAGCCGTACGATTCGCGTCGCTCACGAGATCGCGCGTGCGCACCGCGTGCTCGAACTGATCGCGGAGATCGGCGAGCGTGACGCCGTCCTTGGCGACACGCGGATCTTCGCGGACGAGGAGCGGCTGTGTAAGCGTTTGGCCGGCGACCTCGAAACGCAGCGTGTAGCGCCCGGGCACGGCCATCGGTCCATTGCCGCCCGGTTGTCCGGTGCGGCCGTCGCGCGGACCTGGGTACGTGAGATCCCACACATAGCGATTGAGTCCGACGTCTGTCGTGAGACGCGGTGTTGGACGTACACGTTGGAAACCACCCTCACCTTCTTCTTCGGCCGGCGCCGCCGCCGCAGCCGCCGCGACGCCTGCGCCCGGCATTCCGCCGGCGACCGTCGAGTCGCCGCGCGCTCTGCCGCCTTCACTCGTAAGCGTGCGGACCACCTTCCCGGCGGAGTCGAGCACCGTCAGCGTGACCGGACCACTGGGCGCCGCGCCGAGAAAGTAGTCGATCATCGCGCCGGGCTGCGGATACTGCGGCGCGGCGGGTCCGCGGCCGCGGCCGAATCCGCCACCACCTTGGTATCGCATGCGATACGCGTCGCGCGGCTTGAACAGCGTCGTCGTGAGCTTGTAGATCGTCGTCTTGTCGGAGATCTCCATCGTCGGCATTGCCGCAACACGATTGCCGCGCGTTGCGTTGACCACCTCGGCTCCCGCCTGATGCAGCGGCGTGAGATTGTCCATGATCCAAAACGAACGGCCCTGCGTCGCGATGACCAGATCTTTGCGGAAGACCTTGATGTCGTTGATCGGAACGACTGGAAAATTGAGCTGCAACGGCAGCCACCTACCGCCGTCGTCGAACGAAATGAACATCCCGAATTCCGTACCGGCGTACAGCAAGCCCGCACGATCCGGATCCTCGCGCACCACGCGCGTCGGATTGTCGTTTGCGATCCCGTTCGTTCCGGTGGTCAAGCGCTTCCAGCTTTTCCCATAGTCATCGGTCTTGTAGATGTACGGCTGGAAGTCGCCTAGGAGATAGCGATACACCGCGTAATACGCCGAGCCCGCGCGATGCGGCGAAGGATCGATCATCGCAACGCGTCCGCCCGGAGGCAGATCCTTCGGCGTGATGTCCGTCCACGTGACCCCGTTGTCGCGTGAGACGTGGAAGGGACCATCGTTCGCGCCCGTCCAGATCACGCCGCGCTGCACCGGCGACTCGCGGATGGAGTACAGCGTCGAGTACACCTCTTCGCCGGTCATGTCGCGCGTAATCGGCTCTCCCGAGACCGCGCTTCTGAGCCGCGGCTCGTACGCGGTGAGATCGGGGCTGATCTTCTCCCACGTCACGCCCTCGTCGCGCGTGCGGTGCACGAACTGCGAGCCGTAGTAGATCGTGCGTGAATCCCACGGCGACATCTCCATCGGCGAGACGCGCTGGAACCGGAACACGAGATCGGAGCCGACGTTGCCGTACAGCGACTGCGCGCCAACCCAGTACTGCTTCTCCTGACCGGAGCGGAGATACATCCGGCTGTATTGGCCCTTGCACGAGCCGTACACCGTGTCCGGATTCGTCGGGTGTGGAAATATCGGTCCCGTCTCGCATCCCGGACCGCTGCGCCACTCTTCCGCCTGTCCGCTGTTCAGCGGCAGGCTCGGCACGATCACCGTCGAGTTGTCCTGCTGCGCGCCATACAGGCGATACGGAATTTGATTGTCGAGATAGACCTGATACAGCTCCGCGGTCGGCTGATTGTACTGCGTCGACCATGTGCGGCCGCCGTTCAGCGACACGTTGGCGCCGCCGTCGTTCGCCTGGATCATCAGGTTGCCGTCGCGCGGATTGATCCAGATGTCGTGGTTGTCGCCGTGTGGCGTGGGGAAGGTGCGCAGCGTTTTGCCGCCATCCGCTGAACGCCAGAAACCCTCCGCTCCGACGTAAACGACGTCGGCGTTCGTGGGATCGGCACCGATGGTCGTGTAGTAGAAGGGGCGCTGGATCATGGCCGGAGTCGAATTCACGAGCGACCACGTCGTGCCGGCGTCGTCGGAGCGATACAGTCCGCCTCCCGGCTTCGCCTCGTAGAGTAGATAGAGGCGATTCGGATTTGCCGCCGTCACAGCAATGTTTCCCTTGCCGATCAAGTCGTTCGGCAGCCCGGCGGTCAATCGTGTCCAATGGTCGCCTCCGTCGCTGCTCTTGAAGACGCCGCCCTCACGCGCGCCGCTGATGATCGTCCACGGCTTCCGCTCGCCGCGCCACATGACCGCGAACACCACGTCGGGACTGCCAGGTTGGAGCTCCACGTCAGAGGCGCCGGTGCTGTCCGAGATGAAGAGGACCTTCTCCCAGGTGCGACCACCGTCGCGCGTGCGATACACGCCGCGATCGGGAGTGGGCCTGAACGGATTGCCCGTCGCGGAGACGTACACGACATCCGGGTTCGAAGGGTGTACGCGAACCGCTCCGATCTGACCGACGTCGCGCAGGCCGACGAACGACCAGCTCAGTCCCGCGTCCGTGGATTTGTACACGCCGCGGCCGATCGACACATTGCTGCGGATGTCGTCCGAGCCGGTCCCGACGTACACGATGTTCGCGTCGGATGGTGCGACCTCGATCGCTCCGATGGACCCGACCGGGATCTTCCCGTCGGAGATTGGAAACCAGTTCGCTCCGTAGTCAGTCGTCTTCCACACGCCGCCGGAGGCCACGCCCATATAAAAGGAATTGGGCTGGCTCGCGACGCCTGTGAC
Source organism: Gemmatimonadaceae bacterium (assembly GCA_036560265.1). GTDB lineage: Bacteria > Gemmatimonadota > Gemmatimonadetes > Gemmatimonadales > Gemmatimonadaceae > DASPMP01. Next base: position 34,424 of record DATBRO010000190.1, read on the forward strand.
CGCTGTCGACCGGCCACCCCGATTGGGGCCGACCATGCGATAGCGTAGGCCCTTGAAGAGCG